>SLPC01000021.1 GCA_007132185.1 Anaerolineae bacterium
ATGGGGTCCGTGGAAACGACCAGCAGCGCGCCCCTGGCATGCACCTCTTTGGCGACGCCGCGCAGGTCGCTGATGCGACCGTAAAAGTCGGGGGTCTGCACGATCAGGCATGCGGTCTCTGGCCCGACGCGCTCGATCAGGCTCTGCAGGCTGGCGCCGGGGGTCTCGTCGCCCACAATGTCCAACTCCATGGCCTGGGTGTAGGTGCGCACCACCTGCCGGTGCTCGGGATGGATGTCGGGCGAGAGAAGCACCTGGCGGCGTCTGCCCCGCGCCACGCCCACCGCCATGATGGCCGCCTCGGCCATGGCCGTGGCTCCGTCATAGTGGGAAGCGTTGCTGACCTCCATGCCCGTCAACCGACAGATCATGGTCTGGTACTCGAAAATGGTCTGGAGCGTGCCCTGGCTGATCTCGGGCTGATAGGGTGTATAGGCGGTGTAGAACTCGGAGCGCGATGTGATGTGGCGCACGACGCTGGGCACGAAATGACGATAGGCACCGGCGCCGAGAAAGGAGGGCACGGTCGACAGGTCGAGATTACGCGCACCGAGGGCATGCATTTCTGCCAGCAGCTCGGGCTCGGAGAGCGGCGCCGGTAGGGTAACCTCGGGAAAACGATGGGCCCCGGGCACCGCCTCAAACAGGGCGCGCACCGATGGGCTGCCGATGCGCGACAGCATCTCGCGCCGCTCGGCCTCTGTGTGGGGTACGTACGACATGCCTAGCCTTCCTGCTCTGCCACAAATTCGCGATACTCGTCGGGACTCATCAGATCATCCATCTCGTCAGGATCAGCGACCTTGATGCGGATGAACCAGCCATCACCATAGGGCTCGTCGTTCACCAGCTCGGGCGCGTCCTCCAAGGCGTCGTTCACTTCGATGATCTCGCCGCTGATGGGCAGGTACACATCCGAGGCGGCCTTGACCGATTCCACCACGGCAAAGGGCTCGCCCTGGGCAAAGGTATCGCCGATCTCGGGCAGTTCGACAAAGACGACGTCCGTCAGTTCCTGCTGCGCATAGTCACTGATGCCAACGGTGGCCGTATCGCCCGTTACCTGGATCCATTCATGATTCTCAGCGTAGCGGCAATCAGAGTTCACCTCAAAGGCCATGTTAGGGGCTCCTTTCGTTCGGCTCTGCTACGATGATCTGTAAAAGGGGCGCTTGACGATGCGCGCGGCGCGCACACGGCCCCTGATTACGATTCCGATCTCGGTCCCCACGGCGGCATGCTTGGCAGGCACGTAGGCCATACCCAGGAACTTTTCCAGGGTCGGAGCGTAGACGCCGCTGGTGACGTGGCCACACACGTCTCCCTCGATCTCGACGGCAAAACCGTGGCGGGGCACACTGCGCTCGGTCATCTCGAAACCCACCAGCCTTCTGGCGGGGCCTTCGACGCGCTCCTTCAACAAAGAGTCACGCCCCACAAACTGGCCCTTTTTCAGGGCCACAGCCCAGCCCAGCCCGGCCTGGAGCGGGCTAATATCGGGGCCCAACTCGTGCCCATAGAGAGGCATGCAGGGCTCGAAACGCAACGAGTCGCGGGCGGCCAGACCCACGGGCAACAGGTCCAGGGGCTCTCCCGCCGATAACAGGGCGCGCCAGACCGGCACTGCATTTTCTGCGCTCAGGTATAGCTCGAACCCATCCTCGCCGGTATAGCCCGTGCGCCCAATGATGGCATCTGCCTCACCGATCCTCGACTCGTCTACCCGAAACCGGCTCAGATCACCCAGGTTCAGCGGCGTCAATGGCTGGAGCACCTCTTGGGCGCGGGGACCCTGTAACGCCAGCATACAGGTGCGCTCGGAGGCATCCTCGATCTGGACATCAAACCCCGTGCGCTGATAGTCAAACCAGCGCAGGTCCTTGTCCGTGTTGGCCGCATTGACCACCACCAGATAGCCGCCCGTCAGGTGATAGATGAACGTGTCGTCCACCAGGCCGCCATCGGCATAACACAAGGGGGCATATCCAGCGTCGCCCTCGTCGAGGCGCCGGATGTTCGAGGTGGCCACATGCTGCAAAAAGGGCAGCGCGTCGGGCCCCGCTACGGTGATCTGACCCATGTGCGACAGGTCGAATAGCCCCACAGCCTCGCGCACACGCAGGTGCTCGGCGATGGGGCCAGCGGAATAGCTGACGGGCATCTCCCAGCCTGCAAAGTCGGTCATCTTGGCGCCCAGGGCCAGATGTTCAGCATATAGCGGCGTCTGTTTGCTCATGGCCTCCTCGATTCACCGAATGCGCTAACCCTACATCTCCAGGCTATGGAGCAGGCACGCGATCTCTCTATCTGCCTCTTGGGCCATCAGGGGCCGGGGATAGTTGTACATGGGACCACTGGGCCGCTCATTATAGTAGGGGCGGTTGCAATCGAGACAGCCGGCGGTGCGAAACGCCTCGCCGCCCGCCAGCCAGACAGCCAACGCATCCCCAGTCGCGCCATAGTCCATCAGCCGTCCTCCCGAAAAGAGCCAGGCATCCACGACGCTCAGCCCTTCCTTGAGCAGCCAGAGCCCGGCCTGCACCCGACGATAGCTCTCCAGCCCTGGCGCCTGCCCGTCTGCCAGGTGGGTACCCGGCACCGGCGTAAAAGCGAACAGGCCAATGTGGACCCTCATACGCAGCAGGGTCTGCGCCAGGTTGAGCAGTTCCTCCTCGGTCTCGCCCAGCCCGGCGATCAGATGGGTCGCGATCTGGCCGGGGAAATGCCCGGCTGCTGCCCGCAAGAGTCTCCAGGAGCGTTCCCATGAGCCGCCCTTGATCCGGGCATGCAGCTCGGGTGTGGCTGCATCCAGGGCGATGGTCACCCGCTGCGCGCCGACGCTCAGCAACGCCTCGATCTCTTGCAGGTCACTCACGCCAATGGAGACGCAGATCGGCACCCCACCGACCTGGGCCAGCGCCGCGACAGCTTGCTGCGCCATGCGGTGAGAACCGGGGCTCTGGGTAACCTGAAAGCAGGCACGTCGAATGTCGCCTCGTTCGGCGGCCGCTGCGATGGCCTGTACCGTCTCGTCAGGCGAAAACGCGGGCCAGTTCACCCGCGAGAGCTGGTCAGCCCGCGCATCGCTGGTGCGGGCCTGAGCGCAAAAGGCACAATCCGCGGAGCACCGCTCGCCGAGCATCAGGTACGCGGTGGTGGGCGGCGCATCCAGCGCCGCGGGACGCAACCCCAACACGGCGGCGCTGCCCGTAGAGACGCGCCAGAGCGGCTCGGCACCTGCGGGCAGAACGCTGTTATCAGAGTCTAGTACAGGGCGCAACATTCATCCCCCCAGATGACGCGCAAACCGGCATCCTGGGCGGCCTGTTCCGCAGCCCGCGTCGGGTTCACGATGAGGTTGAGGCCGCAGCCCACCGCCAGCGCATCCAGTTGCTGCCGATAGCGGCCGTGGGGACGCATGCAGCCCAGATAGAGCGATGCTTTAGGCAGTAGACAGCGGGCATGGGCCAGCAGCTCGGCCACCTGATCCAGGGCAGGCGGCTGGCGGGATGCATAGCGGGTGCCCGGCGTGGGGATAAACACGATCAGAATGACCCGCTCCACACCTTCAGCGGCCAGAGCTTCCAGTGCTGCCGCCTCGCCCCGAATCTCGCCCCCATGGAGCCCTATGGTGACATGGGGGACCACAGGAGCAACCTGCTTTAGGAGACGCAGTGTATCGACATAATCATCCAACGTGACATCCAGGCCATAGACCTCGCGGGCCGTGATAGCGTCCCCAACAATATCGAACGAGATCGTATCCACCAGCGGGGCCAGGCCCTCCAGATCCTCGGGCTCGACGAGGCCCAGGTGCCAGTTGAGTCTGCGCCCCGCGCCTAGTCGCGCAATCGCCTCCAGATGCCCCTTGACGGGCACGCGCCCCCGGCCGTCACAGCCCCCCGAGATCAACAGACTGCGAGCACCGTTGAGATGCACATGGTCGATGGGCTGCATGTGCTCCAGATAGTGGCCGCCACAATGAGCACAATTCAGGGCGCACCCCGTCCCCGTGACGCTCACAGGCGTTGTGGCCGAGGGGCGCACGAATGTGATGGCAGGGTCATGATGCGCCATGCGAACGCGCCATGCGTCGCAGATACAAGTTTTGTTGGTCGGTCGTTTGGGCTTGTGTACTGATGCCATATCGTCGAGAGTATAACAGCATTGAAGGGGAGGGTCAAAGCTTCGGCTGGGCCATCAGGGCATCAAGTGATGTGCCAGGATAGTGCGCTTGCCGTCCAGACCCTATAATAGAGACAAGATGGGCAAGACGATCCTGGAGGCAGAGTAGGATGGCAGATCAAGACAAGCATGCAAGAATCATGGAGCGGATACGGGTTGTGCAGGGTGACATCACCAAGATGAAGGTGGATGCCATCGTGAATGCCGCCAACCCGTGGCTCTCGCCCGGAGGTGGCGTGAGCGGCGCGATCCATCGGGCGGCGGGGCCAGCCCTGGCGGAGGAGAGCAGTACGTTGGGTGGCTGCCCCACAGGCGAGGCGCGCATCACAGGAGGCCATGACCTGCCCGCATGCCATGTGATCCATACGGTGGGCCCAGTATGGCATGGCGGCGATCAGGGCGAAGATGGCATGTTGGCGTCCTGCTACCGCAACAGCCTGGCGCTAGCCGCTGACCATGGCATCGAGACCATCGCCTTTCCTGCCATAAGCACCGGGGTGTATGGGTTTCCCGCGGAGCGCGCTGCCCGTATCGCGGTGGACGCGATCTATGAGCACCTCGCGTCACATACGCTCCCCAAGCGGGTGGACCTGGTGGCGTTTGGCGCCGAGGCAGAGGATCTGCTGGCAAGCGCTCTGGCTCAAAAGGCAGAGAGCGCCTGACGTATCACGCCGGAGAAACCAGCCTATAAAAGAGACCGGCATCGGCCCAAAGGTTGGCGCTGGGCCCGGCCTACTCCTCTGGCGGCTTGTCCCGCCAGAGCTCTTGTCGGTCGCGCTCGCGCTGCCGTCTGAGAAGCATCGCATAGCCGATGCCGACCAGCAGCACCACCGCGACGGCCACAAAGCCTCCGTAGCTGCGCGATGCCTCTGTATCGACCGGCATGTTCGCCGCCGAGGCCTGCTCGCGGGCAACCGCGGTGGAGATTAGCATCGCCGCACGATCGGGCGTGGATGTCGTCCGCGCGGCGGGAATGGCTGTCGGCGCCGGGTATTCACCCTCGGTTTCCGGAGCCTCCACGGGCGTCGCCGGGGATGGCGTCGCTGTCACCGCTCCTATGGGTGTGGGTGTCACCGGCGTTGGGGCCTCGGGCGTAGCCACCGTTGGCGTCGTGATCGGATACGGCGGGGCCGTCTCTGTCACATCGGGCATCGGCGTAAAGGTCTGCGTTGGCCTCAGAGTGGGGGTGGCCGTCTTGTCCGGTGGCGGTGTGGGCTCTGGGGGCACGGTAGGCTCGGGCGGGGTTGTGGGCTCGGGCGGCCCTGCATATGGATCATGGGTCGGGAAGAGGGGCGGCGGTGGCCCTGCGTACGGATCGTGAGTGGGTGGCATGGGCGGTATAGGATACGAGTCCTGCGCAGATGCCACGTCAGGCAGCGCTAACGCAGCTCGGTCTAGGGCAGTCCTTAGGCTGGGACCAAGCCCAAGGCCTGCCAGCAGCAACAGTGCCAATACGATGAACAACGCTCTTTTCCCGATGCTGGACAACAGGATCACACGCATCCCTTCTGCTGATTATGAGTCTTCGGGGGCGTCCTCTGCCTCATCAGGCTGTTGCTTGGGGCCGAAAGGCTCTGTATTACCGGGCGCACAGCGGAAATCAAAGGCTGGCTTGAGCTCATCAAAGCAGTCGCGCAGCCCTTCGATAATAATGTTTGTGTCACTAATGACGGCCATGAAACTGGTGTCTCCGGTCCAGCGAGGCACAATGTGAAAGTGCATGTGATCCTGAATGCCGGCGCCCGCCGTCGCGCCCAGATTCAGTCCTACATTGAACCCGTGTGGCTGCATGACCTCGCGCAGGACCTCGAGACATACGTTCACCTGTTGCAGCATCTCGATCTGTGCGTCGCAAGGGACATCAGTAAGCATGGCGATGTGCTCATAGGGGATGACCAGCAGATGTCCATTGGTATAGGGGTAACGGTTCATCATGACATAGGAGTGCTTACCCCGGGACAGAATCAGGTTCTCATCCTCATCCTCGATATCGGGCGCCATGCAGAAAACGCAGCCATCTGGCTTGCGCCCTCGGACATAGTTGATGCGCCAGGGGGACCAGATCTGTTGCACTGCGTTTCGCCCTCCTTTATTCCCAGATGAGACGTGTCCGGCAGATACGATAGTGATCGATGGGCAGCTCCAGCTCTTGCAGCAACTCCTCTGGCCGGCCTGAACCTTGCGAGCCGGATCGCATGCGGAGATGCAGCTCATGCTCCCAGACGCCATCGTCAGAGTCTGGTTGTCCGCCTATATAGGCCAACGCATGGATCCGTGAGCGCAGATCATACTCCTGTTGGCGTCCCTTGCGCACCCGCGTGCGCAGGATCTGCTCCTGCTCCATCAACGCCTCTAGTGCACCCTGCATCTCAGTCGGTTCGGCCTCACTCCAGACCTGAACCGTATACTCGGCCTCGCGCATCTGGGCCTGCAGAACAGGCGCATTCAGCGATACCGTCTGCGCGCTCTTGATCTCGAGTCCTCGCGGACACTGGGCGCGCATTCGGGGCAGGATCTCGTCTGGGTCTACCGCCTCGCGCAGGTAGACATCCAGCCATTCGGCGCTACTAAGATAGCCAACGGGCAGCGGCGCCGCAAACTGCAGGCGAGGGTGTGGATGATAGCCCTGGGTATAGGCCATCGGCACCTGTGCCCGCCGCAACAGACGCTCCCACAGGCGGCCCATATCCAACACCGATACATACTGGAGTGGGTTACTGATACGATAGCCCACGCGTAGCCGCTGAACGGCCTCGCCCCTGGTCATCAAGGACACCCCCACACATCTCGTACCACGGCACCCGCATCGTCAAAGGCGGCCAGGATGCCGCAACCGTGGCAATCCTCACGGCAATCGGGCGAAAGCTCGCCCCGTATGGCATGCTCATATTCGCGCCACAGGAACTGCTTGGTCACACCGACGCCAAGCCGATCCCAGGGCAGAATCTCGTCACGCTCACGCTGACGGCTGATGTAAAAGCTTTCATCCAGATTGCTCTCATCCAGTGCACGCCGCCAGAGAGAAGGCTCATAGCACTCGCTCCAGGCCTCAAATCGGGCGCCCAATTCCCAGGCCCGCTTTACCACGGCGCCCAGCCTGCGATCGCCCCGGCTCAACATGGCCTCGATCCAGGTCGAGTCCCAGTCGGACCAGCTGACGCGCACCTTGCCGATGCGTGTCTCATTGACAAGGATGCGTTGGCGCTCCTCGACGACCGCTGGATCGATCAGGGGCAGCCACTGAAAAGGCGTATCAGGCTTGGGGACAAAGGTGGCCACGCTAACGCTGACCTGGACGCGCCGATTGCGCAGGCGACGCCCCAGACTATAGATCTCGCGTATCAGGCGGGCCATCTCATAGATGTCCTCGTCGGTTTCCGTAGGCAGGCCCAGCATAAAGTAGAGCTTGATCCGATCCCAGCCGCTGCGAAAGGCAGCCTCGGCGGTATGCAACAGATCGTCCTCGGTGACGCCCTTGTTGATCACGTCACGCAGGCGCTGGCTGCCTGCCTCTGGCGCAAAGGTGAACCCCGTCTTGCGCTGCTGCTGGATCGATTCCGCCAGCTCCACCGAGAACGAGTCGATACGCAGAGAAGGCAGCGAGACCGCAACACCATTCTCGCCCTGTCGTTCCAGGATGCCCTGCACGATCTCTTGAATATGGCTGTGGTCGCTGCTGCTCAGTGAGACCAGGCCCACTTCGTCATAGCCCGTATTGGCAATGATCTCGTCCACGGCATCAAGAACACCCTCGGCCGAGCGCTCGCGGATGGGCCGATAGATCATGCCCGCCTGGCAAAAGCGACAGCCCCGGCTACAGCCACGCTGGATCTCGACGGCGGCCCGGTCGTGGATGATGCCCATGGTCGGCACTATGGGACGGGTGGGCGCGGGTGGCAGGGTTGGCGCAATACGCTTGAGCAGGCGCTCGGGCACCTCAGCATCGATTGGCCGAATCTCCTGAATCGTACCGTCAGGATGATAGGCGACCTGATAGAGAGAGGGCACATAGACGCCTGGAATCTGCGCCAATCGTCGCAAGAGCCCAGGGCGATCATTGGCATGCGGCCCCTGCTTCCACGCCAGAATGGCCTCCAGCAGCTCGATGATCACCTCTTCTCCCTCGCCCAGGACGAACAGATCAAAAAAGGCCGCCATGGGCTCGGGATTATAGGTGCCGCTGCCTCCGGCGATCACCAGGGGCATCTCGTCGGTACGCTCCTCTGCCAAAAGAGACACCCCTGCCAGATCGAGCATGTTGAGTACGTTCGTGTAGGTCAGCTCGTGCTGGAGGGTAAAGCCGATGACGTCGAAATCAGTCAGGGCGTGGCGGGTCTCCAGCGAGTAGAGGGGCAGGGCGGCCTTGCGCATGGCAGCTTCCATATCGTGCCAGGGGGCATACACCCGCTCCGCCACCATCTCGTCGCGCTGGTTCACCAGGTCGTAGAGGATGGCCAGACCCAGGTTCGACATCCCGATCTCATAGACATCGGGGTAGGCCAGGGCCAGAGACACCTGCACCTGGTCCCAGTTCTTGGTGATACTGTTCCACTCGCCGCCGACATAGCGCCCTGGCTTTTGCACGGCGGTGAGAATTCGTTCGAGTCGATTGTTCGCTATTTGCACACTAGCTCCCCGGCGCTGCACGCGCCGTCGCGGTCGTATTATGGACAATTATAGCCCCGCGCCGGTGGACGGCCAAAGCCACTATACGAACGTTGGCACCCTCGAGCTCGATTTTGACATCGGTGCCGTTTGATGTATACTGTTCCGCGTTGTGGTCGTGCCGCATTCGTCTAGTGGCCTAGGACACCGCCCTCTCAAGGCGGAGATCGGGGGTTCGAATCCCCCATGCGGTACCAGAGACTGTGCCTACCGGCCCCTTGTGGGCCGGTTTTGCTTTTCTCGACCTCTACTGCCCACCGCGCCCTCCGCCGCCTGTGACGTCAGTTGGCACTTGCTTCTTGACATCCCTCGACAGGGTTCGTAAGCTGCTTCATGATAGCATTATCATGCCCTGTTGAGGAGATTCCCATGAACATTCGCGCCATCCGCGTCATGCCGCTGCTGGGAGAAACGCCCATCTCCGGTTGGGACCACGAGACCCAACCTGAGGATAACCTGCATACCCTGATTGCAGTAGACACCGACGAGGGGCTGGTGGGCATGGGGAGCTGTTACACCAGCGCCGCCCTGGTCAATGGCGCTATCCAGCTCATGCTGCCCGCGGTCCTCGGCGAGTCGGCCCTGGAGCCAGAACGCGTCTCGGAAAAGCTTCATCAGATAACCTTTTGGCAGGGGCGGGGCGGCGCCGTTACCCATGCCATCAGCGGTCTGGACATTGCGCTGTGGGACATTCTCGGGCAGACGACCGGCCAGCCGGTGGGACGTCTGTTGGGTGGTTACTACCGCGACAGCATCAAGCCCTATGCATCGATGATCTTTGCGTCACCGGCCAGCGGCTTTGCCGAGACCCTCTCGGGCCTGGTGGAGCGGGGATTCCGCGCCATCAAGCTGGGGTGGGGCGGGTTTGGCCTCAAGGATGTCGCCTATGACGAGGAGCTGGTGCGCACGGCACGCGACACGGTCGGCGATGAGATTGAACTGATGGTGGATGCGGGCGGAAGCGGCCAGTTCTGGCCCCACGAGTACAAGTGGGCGCTGGAGACGGCCCATATGCTGCACGACTATGGGGTGCGATGGTTCGAAGAGCCCCTGAGGCCCGACGATCTGACGGGCTATGTGGCCCTCACGGCGCGAGCGCCGCTGCCGATCACCGGCTGCGAGGTGCTGACGCGCCGTCAGTCGTTCCTGCCGTGGATTCAGCAGCGGGCCGTGGACATCGTGCAGCCCGATAGCACCAAGGTCGGCGGCCTGTCTGAGGCGCGACGCATCGCATGGATGGCCTACGATCACCATGTGGGGATGGTCAGCCACGGCTGGAATACGGTCGTGGGGCTGTATGCCGATCTCCACTTGGCGGCCGCTATGCCCACCGCCCAGTACGTCGAGTACATTACGCCCTCGCCCTATCTGGACGACCTCACCGTCGAGCCACCGCAGCTTGACGCGGACGGCTGCCTGGCCATCCCTACTGGCCCGGGCCTGGACATCACGATCGATCCTGACAAACTCGCGCATTATACCCGGCGCATTGAAACGGTGTTCTGCTAGGCAAGGCCTGCCCGGCCCGCGCCTTGACAGGTTCGTCCCAACAGGATTATCCTGATGCATCAGAAAAAAGGGCGGACTCGATCACACTGCCCGCCAGAACACAGGAGGTGCCGTATGAGTCCTCAGCTAACAGTAGACAATCTTTTTGCGCGGCGCAGCATTCGCCAGTACACCGATGAGGCCGTTTCGGACGAGGAGATTCGCGTTCTGTTGGAAGCCGCCATGGCAGCGCCTTCGGCCGGCAACCGCAAGCCCTGGCACTTTGTTGTCGTGACAGATGCCCAATTGCGCGAGCAGATCGCAGCATCGCATCCTCACGCCGGGATGGTGCGCCAGGCGCCGGTGTGCATCGTGCCCTGTGGCCAGCCCAGCCTCAGTTTCGAGGATCGCTCCGATTTCTGGATCCAGGACCTTTCGGCAGCCACGGAGAACATCCTGCTGGCGGCCACTGCCCTGGGGCTGGGGAGCGTATGGTGCGGCGTGCATCCGGTGCAGGAGCGTGTGCGCGAGGCCCGCGAGATCCTGGGCATTCCCGAGGATGTGATTGCACTCTGCTATATCGCCATCGGTCACCCGGCCGAAGAAAAAGAGCCACGCACCCAGTATGACGAGGAGCGCGTACGCAGGGACCGCTGGTAGGATGCCCCGTAACCCCTTGAAAAGAAGCAAAACGGGCGGCCTATAGGGCCGCCCGTCGCAGTTTCCACCTAAAGCAAGCTAGCGCTCGTCAAAGCCGGGCAGCGGCGGCAGCTCGACAGCGCGGGCCCGCACCATGTTGGGTAGGTCCAGTATCTCGGGAATCAGCGCCTGGGGCAATGGATCGTCGAGCCCCAGGATCAGGATCGCCTGACCGCCCCGCTTGGCGCGGCCCAACTGCGCGAACGAGATGTTCACGTTGCGCTCACCCAGCAACTGGCCCAGATTGCCCACAATGCCGGGCCGGTCGTGGTGGGCATCCACCAACATATGCCCCTGGAGCACACAGGTCAGCGACTGGCCGTCCAGTTGGATGAGTTGCGGCTCCTGGTTGATCACAGCCCCCGCGATGTCACGCACTTCGTGGCCATTCAACATCCGTGCCGAGATCAGGCTGCCATAGCGCTCAGCATGGGTCAGACACATCTCGGATACCTCGAGGGCCGATTGCGCCGCGACATAGCGCGCATTTACGACGTTGACCGGCTCGGCGGTGACGGGGCGCAAGAGACCGGCGAGAAAGGCCGATGTTAGCACCCGGGTATCATACTCGCAGATCTCGCCGCGATAGGTTAGCTCGATCGGGCCCGATATGCCGGCGCGCCATTGGACGAAAAAGGCGCCCAGGCGTTCTGCCAGGTCGATATAGGGCAACATCTGCTCGGCGGCCTGCGGCGCAAGATACGGTACATTGACCGGGGTCTCGGGAAAGCGGCCCTCAATATGGTCCACCACGGCCCTGGCCACATCCAGCGAGACATTCTCCTGGGCTTCGGCAGTTGACGCGCCCACATGGGGCGTGGCGATCACATTGGGCAAAGAAACAAGGTCAGGATTGCAGACCGGCTCTTGCTCGAATACATCCAGGCCCGCGCCGGCCAGCTTGCCCTGCATCAGGGCTTCGCAGAGAGCGCTCTCGTCGATCAGACCACCACGAGCGCAGTTGACGAGAAAGGCATCCGGCTTGATCAGATCGAGCTGCTCGGCGCCGATCATCCAGTGAGTGTTCTTGGTCAGGGGTGTGTGAATCGAGATGAAATCGGCGCTGGACAGCAGCTCTTCCAGCGAAACCAGTTGCACGCCAAGTGAGGCTGCCCCACCTGGCGCCACATAAGGATCATAGGCGAGCACGCGCATCTCCAGACCCTTGGCCTTGGCGGCCACCATACGGCCGATGCGCCCCAGCCCCACCAGCCCGAGAACCTTACTGCGCACCTCGATGCCCTGGAGCTGACTCTTTTCCCAACGCCCCTCCTTGAGCGCGCTAACGGCCGGAAAGAGACGCCGCGCCAGGGCCAGAATCAGAGCGAGGGTATGCTCGGCAACGGCGTTGCTGTTGCCGGCCGGCGCATTTACCACCAGGATGCCCTGTTCAGTGGCCGCGTTCACGTCGATATTGTCCACGCCGGTGCCCGCTCGCCCCACGACGCGCAGACGCTCTCCGGCCTTGAGCAACTCGGCACTCACCTGCGTGTTGCTGCGCACCACTAGACCGTCATAGGCGCCAATGACGTCGAGCAACTCGGTGGAGTTCAGGCCACGGCGTACATCCACATCGGCGTGCTCACGAAGTAGCTCCAGCCCTGCCGTGCCAATAGTCTCTGTGACCAGTATCCTCATGGTGTATCTCGTCTCTCCATAGCGCTCATGCAGACTCCAGCGGATAGATGACCAGGCCCGTAAGGAGCTTGGGATAAAAGTAGGTGCTCTTCTGCGGCATCGTCATGCCGTGGGTCGCCACTTGCCAGATCTGATCGACAGTCGTCGGGTTCAGCAGAAAAGCCACTTGGGCCTGATGCGACTTGACAGCCTCCAGGGCAGCCTCAGCATCCACGGTATAAGTCACGCGTTCGCCCGCCGCAAGGCTCTCGACAGAGATCTCCAGATGGGGCCCCAGAATGAGCTTTTCCAGTACGCTCACGTCCAGACGCAACAGCTCCGGAGGCAGGTCAGGCGCAACGACGCGCAAGCGACCTGGATCGCGCAGTTGAAGAATAAAGGTACCCATGTCGCGCATCGCGAGGCCCAGGGCCACGGTGTCTTGGGCCGCAACAGACAGGATATGCGCCCAGTTCTCTGGATTCCAGAGTGGCCGAATGTCGAAATCAGCATGCAGACTGTGCAGCAGGCGTTCCTGATCGAGCTCGCCTACGCCGTGAATGACGCGGTGCGTCGGCAAAATGCGCAGGCCGGGCGCCTCAGCACGAGTCAAGTACATCATGACATAATCATACGGCTGATCCTGGCTCGGGTTGCCATCAGCCTGCCGTCGCTCCGCCTGATAGGCCAGGGCCGTCTCGTAACGGTGATGCCCGTCGGCGATGACGACATCGCGCTCGCCGATCAAGCAGGAGAGCAAAGCCAGCGCGGCAGGGTCATCGATACGCCAGAACGATTGCTCCACGCCGTCCACCTCGGCCTCGTCCAGGAGCAGCCCGCTTGGCGGCGCCAGGAGAGTCTCGATCGTACCGTCGGGATCGCGGTAGATGCCAAAGACGGGGCTCATGTTGGCACGCACGGCTCGCATGTGCATCAGTCGGTCGGCGCGATCACCGGTGCGGGTGCGCTCGTGCGGGTGAATGCCCTGGCCCCATGGTTGCAGGCGCACAGCCCCGATCAATCCGGTCCGCTCGTACTCTTGGCCGTCCAGCGAGAACCGCTGTCGGTAGCCATAGAGCGCAGGTGTCTCATCTCGGACCAGCACACCGGCCTCGATCCACTGGCTCTTGATCTCGGCGGCCTCTTGATACCAGTCCTCATCATGGCCTTGCGGGCCCTTGTCGATGCGGACGATATTGTGCGGTGAGCCATCGAGCAGCCGCTGCCGCGCGGTCTCATCGATGACATCAAAGGGGGGGGCCAGCACCTCGGGGGCTAGATGCGTATCCGAGAACCGCAGGCCTCGGAAAGGTTGTATCTCAGGCATGGCCTCTCCTTCAGGATGGCATAGAAACGAAGAAACGCCCCGCCTGCTCAGGCCATAGACCGGCTCAAGAGCAGTGGGCGCTATTGCCTCAGCGGCCGTCCTGGCACGCTGTTCGATCTCGAGTGGATCATTGTCATTCTAGCCAAGGCGTAGAGTGATGTCAAACAGATCTGGCAGTAACAGGCCTACTAGAACATCACAAAAGGATGCCTATCTCTGCCAGCGCTCAGGCCAGCCTAGCCGGCGCACCAGCGATCGAGGGGCGAGTTCCTCTGGCTCCTCAGTCTCTTCAGGCTCACTGTCTGGCTCGTCTGGGGCAGGTTCTTCCTCGATGGTGATCGATTCGGCATCTACCACCTCTTGGGTCAGATACACGGTAACAAACGGCTCGGCAGGAACCCTGACCGCCCGCTGCAAGAGTTGACGCTGTTCACTATCCCCAGCAGAGCGTGCGCGGCTCTCCAGATACCGTGTGATATCGACCTGAACCTTGAGGGCACCCAAAGCCCGGAGCACCACCTGCTGCTGTGATGCCTGGGCCTGAAGCAGGACATTGACCAGCGGCTCGGTGGCAGCCTCTCCTTCCTCCACCAAAGACTCAACGATGCCGGCATGGTGCTCAGGCGCTGCCCACAGCAGGGCCTGAGCCAACTCCTCTCGAGCGCCCAGGCGTCGCAAGAGCCGCGCCGCGGCCATGGTAATGCGACTGTCGGGGCTGTGCAGGGCGCCGAGCAATGCATCGCGTGCGCTCTGCCCCATGGACTGCAAAAGACGATAGGACCGCTCGCGAATGGATAATGTGTCTGCCGCCAGGCCGCTGATCAGCGTATCAATGGCGGGAGGGCCAATCTTGCTAAACGAGGCCTCGGCCGCATCGGCCACCTCGTTGCTGCGATCACCCATAGCCTGCAGGAGCGGCTGCATATCCAGCAAGTCGGCCACTTCGCCCAACTGGGTGGCCGCCGTCAAACGCAGCGATCGGTCGCGGCTGCGCAGGTCGGCATAGAGGGCAGCGGTACGATGCAGAAATCGCACATCACGATGGTAGGGCGTCTCTTCCTCGATACTCCGAAAGGCCTGCACCGAGGTGGGCCAGTCGCGCTTGCGATAGGCGTTGAGCCCTGACGAGTAGAGTTGATCGCGACGCCAGGATGCGGTCTCGGCGGTGCTGATCAGCGTATCAAGCTGATCCAGGTCACGATAGGCAGGAGCCAGGAGACGCAACTCCTCGACCCTGTTGCGCGCTGCGTCCCAGTTCTCTACCTTGATCTCGTCGCGCAAGCGGGTATACAACGCAGAGAGGCGCTGTTCACGAGCGAGGCGACGCTTGCGCTCACTCTCGCGAAACAGCATCCAGAGAGGAGCCGTGCCGGCAACCATCGCTGCCAGCAGCAGACCCCAGCCTGAGAACCACATCACAAATTGACGCAGTGCATGCCCCAGGCGGCTCTCCAGCCGGGTGCGAAAGGCCAGCCCGGGGATCGGGACGATACCATCAGGTGTACGCACGTTGGGCACGATACGAACGGTGCGCGCACGCAGCAAGAGCGGTGATAGTTGGGTGCGCGTATGGGAGAGGAGCAGGCTCTCTGGGAGTGCGTCGGGATAGCCAGCCATCACCGTCAAGCGTCCGGGCACCGGTAGCCCCTGAGCATCCACAAACGTGACCGTCTCATTGGGCAGCGGCATAAAGAGCTCGATTTCGGTCACATTCGCTTCAGAATCGGCCTGGGTATACACACTCACTACGCCAATCTCGAACTCGTCGGCGCGATAGCTGATCCGGGCGGGGTAGAGGATGCTCATCTCTACACCGGGATAGCCGTACGCGGCCAGCGAGACATGGGGGCTAGCTCGCCGCGTAGGTGCCAGGGCCAGGCGAGTGCCCCAACTGAATACAGCAAGCACCAGGAATGTGCCCAGAGCCACCAGCGCGATCTCCCGCACAGTCCACTTGCCATGCCGAAAGCGCCTGACACTCGACCAGAATGCGCGAGCCGACTTGGTTGATGTCATCTAACGTTCCCTCTAGCGTCCTGTGGATCCAAATCCGGTCTTGAGAGAAGTTACATTCTCGGGTGATTGGGGCAGGGGACGAAAGGCGCTGCGAGATGCGGGCAGGGCCCACATCTGGGCGATGCGCTCCCCATGGCGCACGAGGCGTGGCCACGGGCAATAGATCAAAGCGCAAAGCTCCTGTCCATTGAACTCGGACTCGATCAAGCCATCATGAACGATGATACCACGCAGGAAATTGCCACTGCGCCCAGTCAGCCGCACGATCATGTCCCGAGGGATGCGCAGGGCAATGCCGGTTGGAATACGCGCCCAACCCCATACCAGCCGCCAGCCACGGCCGGGCATGCGCGCCCTGACGTCCAAGGCGGCCCCAAGGTGCTCCTCCGGCGGTTGTGCGCCCTGGCCGGTCAGCCAATATTCAATGGATGTATGGTCTGTATTCATCGATCGTCCTGCCGCTCCGATCTGCCTTGACGAACACACAGGGCTATTATAGCACACGCATGCAATGCCACGTAAAGCTCAGGCCCTACACACTGTCTCAAAACTCGCCCGATACGCTGAACGCGGCGCTGAGGATGCATCGTCAGATGCCTGTTGGTGACAAGCTGATCGGAATGCTATAATGGGTGCACTACATGTAGGGAGGTTGGCCTTGTTGGGACAGGATAACCGTCCAGGACTGGCTCCACAGATATGGTTCGCGCTTGCCATGGCCGCTATCGTGCTGAGCCTGCTGGTGGCACACCACCTGGAGCTCGACGATGGGGCTGTGCAAGAGGTGGTACACCTGCAGATCGAGCGTCTGCAGGCCTCGGCCGCTGAGAAAGCGGATCAAGAGGCAGATGAGGAAACGCCGCCTGGCCAAGAGCCCTCTGGCTCCGTGGTCGAGAGAGACGATCCCGTGGCCACACCCACGCCCGAATGGCTCAGCCCCACGCCACGCCCCACAGTCACGCGACGCCCACCCGATGAGGCCCGCCGCGATCATTACTGGCTGGAGCGGCCGATTGCCCCGCCGGGTAACGCCTCACCCATGCGGTTTTATCCCTATGCCTCGCGCATGGACGGCTCGTATCCGATTCACCACGGCATCGATATCGTCAACCCGGCGGGCACCCCTGTCCTGGCGCCTGCTTCGGGCGTTGTCGTCGTTGCCGGCGATGATGATACCCAGGTCTATGGCGCTCGCCCGGGCTTTTACGGGCTGCTCGTTGTGGTGCAGTTGGACCAGCGCTACCAGGGAATGCCCATCTATGTGCTGATGGGGCACCTTTCGGAGGTGCATGTCGGCGTAGGCCAGCATGTGGCTGTGAGCGAGGTGCTGGGACTGGTGGGTGAGACGGGCTATGCCGAAGCGCCGCACGTTCACACTGAGGTGCGCCTGGGCCGCAACGACTATATGCATACCGTGAATCCCGAACTATGGTACCGGCCCGTGGAGGGACGTGGTACGTTGGCAGGTTTGTTGATGACACGCGACGGCGAACCGGTGGATACAGAGGCCAAACTGGTGCTGCGGCGCGATGGACAGTATCTTTACGAGGTGTTTACCTACCCCAGCGAGCAGGTGAACCCCGACCCCGAGTGGGGCGAGAATTTCGCAATCGGTGATCTCCAGCCCGGGACTTGGACGGCGGAGGTGTTCTTTAGAGGCGTATTGTATACCGCCGAGTTCCAGATTTCGGCAGGAAGAACCACCTGGCTTGTGATGGAGGTAGGGTAGCCCTGAGCGTGCTCACTGAGCGGCACGTAATAGGCGCAGGAACGGAAGGAGAAAGCCGTGGAGTTTGATCTGGTAACACTAGACAAGCCCGAAACCTATAATGTGATCTTGGGCCAATCGCACTTTATCAAGACGGTGGAGGACCTGCATGAGGTGCTGGTCGGTACCGTGCCGGGCATCGCCTTTGGAGTGGCATTCTGCGAGGCCTCGGGCAAGTGTCTGATTCGGTCTACAGGTACCGATGACGCGCTGGTGGAACTGGCCGTGCGTAACGCGCAGGCTCTGGCCGCCGGCCATCTATTCATCATCGTGCTCGGAGAGGGCTTTTACCCGATCAATGTGCTGAACGCGGTCAAGACGGTACCCGAGGTATGCCACATCTTTTGCGCCACGGCCAATCCGCTACAAGTGGTCATTGCAGAGACCGAGCAGGGCCGCGGGGTCATGGGTGTCATCGACGGATTCATGCCTCAAGGCGTCGAGGGATCGGACGATGTCGTGTGGCGCCATGATCTGCTCCGCACCATCGGCTACAAACTATAGTGAACTGTACGAGGGACGGCGCCGTGACAAGCAGCGCCGTCCCATTTTTGTCAGACGTCCCCGGCCTCAGGCGTCTTCCAGAGCTCGTCCCGATCGATCTGACGCATAAATGCCAGGTACTCGTCCTTGGTCATGGCGGGTATATGGCCGTCGATGATCGCGCGCGCTTGCTGCGCATCATCGGCCATCAAGTCGATCAGGGTCATGGCGGCCGCCTTGGCCGGCGTGATGTAGGCCAACTCGGGATCGCACGGCATATAGTCGGCGCCGTGACCTGTGCCACAAAAGCCGGCGGCCTGGGCCTCGATAGCAGGCATGATATGGCTGATGTCGCCCATATCAGTCGAGCCCGCCATAAAGGTCGAGTCCCACCAGCCATCCTCGCCCACCAGCTCGACGGCATTCTGGCGATAGACCGCTCCCAGCTCACTCCAAACGAGCCTGGGCAGATAGCCCGGCAGGGTGCGGATGCGTACCTGCGCGCCCAACGCCATGGCGCCTGCTCGCAGACAGCGATCCACCTTTTCTGAAGCAGCGATGATAGCTTCCACCGAAGCCCCGCGCACATAGGTCTCCAGGCGCACATTGGCAGGGATCACATTGACCAGCTCGCCACCCTGGGTGATGATCGGATGCACGCGGATATGATCATCGTCCTGAAAGGTCTCACGGATCGCATCAATGGCATGCAGACCCACGTTGGCCGCCTTGAGAGCGTTGATGCCGCGATGTGGACTACCGCCGGCATGGGCAGCGCGGCCCTGATAGGCAATCATCTTGACCACGCACCCGTTAGAGGGGCCGGCCACGCTCATCCTGCCGGTCTCACGGCTGGTCTGGTGGGTCATGAACGCCATGTCCACATCATCAAAGGCGCCCAGACGCACCATCTCGGGCTTGCCGCCGAGAAACTCGATCTTGCCCTGCTCCTTGAGCCCCAGACGGTAGGCGACCTCGACGTACTCTTCCGAGGGCACGGCCATGAGCGCCACGCGCCCCGTCAGATGAGGGAGGACACCGCTCTCGGCCAGACCATAGGCGACGGCGATCAGGTTGGCGATCTGGGCGTTGTGCCCGCACGCATGGGCGGCGCCCGTCTCCGGATCGGCATCGGGATGGTCCCGTACCAGGACCGAGTCCAGTTCGCCCATGTAAGCAACAGTGGGTCCGGGGGCGCCCCCCCATACCATCCCTTTGACGCCTGTGATGGCCAGTCCCGTTTCATGTTCGATGCCCAACCGGCTCAGATGTTGGCTCACCAGGTCGGCTGTACGGTGCTCCTTGTAGCCCAATTCGGGATGAACGCGAATATCCTCTGCCAGTGCCAGGATCTCGTCCCAGCGCGCATCAATCACGTCACAGACGCGACTCTTGAGCCGTACGCGATCCATCGGTATCCTCCTTGGGTGGTATCTACTCGACCGTCAAGGCGTTGGCCTGTGCCACGGCCTGGCAGTACCGGGCGCTGTCTTTGGGATAGCGTTCCAGCGTCTCGAAATCCACATAGACGATGCCAAACCGCCGGCTATAGCCAAAGGCCCACTCGAAATTGTCCAACAGCGACCAGATGAAATAGCCCTTGAGGGGTACCCCCTCGGCGATAGCCCGGTGCGCAGCAATAAAATGCTTGTAGAGATAGACCGTACGGTCTGAGTCGTGAACCTGCCCCTCGGAGGTGAGCTCGTCCTCATAGGCACAGCCATTCTCGGTGATATAGATGTCCCCCGGCGCATAGTCTTGCTCGACACGCACCAGCAGGTCGGTCAATCCTTGCGGATAGACTTCCCAGCCCATCTGTGTGTACTCGCCTTCAGGCTGAATGCTGCTGACGCGCAGCGGGCCCTGCTCCCCGGCCTGTACCATAGAGCGCGTATAGTAGTTTACGCCGAGGAAATCGAGAGGGGCACTGATGATCTCCATGTCGCCGTCAGACACGCGAGGAACCTCCGACGAAAAGAGCGTCCACATGTCCTCCGGATAGGTGCCTTTGTACACAGGATCGAGGAACCAGCGATTCGAGAAGCCATCCTGGCGGCGCGCCGCATCCTGATCAGCATCGCTGTCGCTGGCCGGGTAGGCGGGGCTCAGGTTGAGGGTGATGCCCACGCGGCTGGCCGCGTTGCTCTCCCGCAGGATGGGGACCGCCAGACCGTGAGAGAGTAGCACATTATGCGCTGCCTGCAGCGCCAGGCCCAGGTCTTGCCAGCCCGGCGCGTGCACTCCCATCCAGTATCCGAGAAAAGAAACAACCCACGGCTCGTTGTGGGTGATCCAGTTGGTAACCCGATCGCCCAGACGGTCGGCAACAACCCGGGTATAGTCGGCAAAGCGATAGGCCAGATCGCGAGCGGCCCAACTGCCCATGCGATGCAGCTCCCAGGGCAGGTCCCAGTGATAAAGGGTGACATAAGGAATGATGCCGGCCTCTAGCAGACTGTCCACCAGACGATCATAAAAGTCGACCCCTGACTCGTTCACATCACCCATGCCATCCTTGAGGATGCGCGGCCAGGAGATGGAAAAGCGATACGCCTGCATGCCCAGATCCGCCATGAGGGACACATCCTCCCTGTAGCGGTTATAGTGATCATCGGCAACATCGCCCGTGTGCCCCTCAAATACCTTGCCCGGCCAACGGCAGAAATCGTCCCAGATGCTCCAGCCCCGGTCCTCGATGCCGCCCTCGATCTGGAAGGAAGCCGTCGCCGTGCCCCACAGAAACCCCTCGGGGAAGCGTAGTATCTCGCTCATGATCGTACTCCTATTTTCAGGATTAAATGCTACCTGCTCCTATCTTATGCGGCTGCTTGTATTGCGTCAACCATCCAGAGGTACAAACAACGCGAGACCGACGCCAAATTGACCCTGCTGCATGCCGTCGGTATAATCGGGCAATAGCACGTACGGAGTAGAGTATGGAGACGAATCTGGACGCCAAGCTGCAGAGGCTCTCGGAGCAGATCGATTCGCTTGGGCAGGTGGCCGTGGCGTTTTCCGGCGGAGTGGATAGCAGCTATTTGTTGGCGGTCTGCGTGGACAGGCTGGGTAGCGAGCGTGTCATGGCGGTGACGGTGGATTCACCGCTTTTGCCGCGCCAGGAGCTGGAAACGGCGCGTCAGGTGGCGCAGCAATTGGGCGCCCGCCATCAGGTCGTGGCGTTCGACGAGTTGGAGGACGCCGTCATCGCGACCAATCCGCCGGACCGCTGCTATCACTGCAAGCGGGCGCGGTTCGAGGGGCTTTTGGCGCTGGCGAGGGAGACCAATGGCGCGTTCACGCTCTTGCACGGCGAGAACGCCGATGACAAAGACGACTATCGGCCCGGTGCGCGGGCGGCGGCCGAATTGGGTGTGCGGGCGCCGCTGGCCGACGCGGGACTAACCAAGGCCGAGATACGCGCCGCCTCGCGAGAGCGAGGGCTGCCTACCTGGGATCATCCGGCGGCGGCCTGCCTTGCCACCCGCTTTCCTTACGGTGTGGCTCTGACCCGCGAGGGCCTGGCGCGGGTAGAGGCCGCCGAGAGCGCCCTGCACGAGCTGCTGAGCGTGCGAGGTCTGCGCGTCCGCGATCATTATCCTGTGGCGCGCATCGAGCTGCCTGAGGACCAGATTGCCGACCTTACTGTCGAGCCGTTGCGTGGAGCTGTACATCGAGCGCTGCAGCAAGTTGGATACCACTATGTCACGGTCGACCTGGCCGGATACCGTATGGGGAGTATGAATGACGAACTCGAATCAGACGATTGAAAATCTAAATGATGTGTCCTACGCTGTGCTGGATCTGGCCCGCGAGCACCGCAAGGGCGTACCCGAGATCGTGTTGGCCAGCAACAAGGACGTGGAGCAGAGCCTGACCATCGCGGCCGAGTTCCTCGAGCGCACGGGGCGCGCCATCCTCTCGCGCGTCCCGGCCGAGCTGGAGGAGGCGCTTGTGGACCGCTATGGGCGCGATGGCTTTGAGTGGTATCGTGCGTCGCGCATCGTTATCCTGCGGACCGGGACGCGCCCCGAACCCACCGGCGGGCGGGTCGGCATTCTGGCAGCGGGCACGTCGGATCAGGCCGTGGCTGAGGAGGCCGCGATCATCTGTCAGGAGATGGGGTGCACGGTGCGCAGCCGCTATGACGTGGGCGTCGCAGGCCTGCATCGCCTGTTCGAGCCCCTGCGGCAGTTGCTGGACGTCGATGATGTGGATGTCATCATCGTGGCGGCGGGGATGGATGGCGCGCTCCCATCGGTGGTATCAGGTCTGGTGGACGTCCCGGTGATCGGCCTGCCTACGTCGGTGGGCTATGGCATGGGTGGTGCAGGGCAGGCTGCCCTCATGTCCATGCTGCAGACCTGCGCCCCTGGGCTGGCCGTGGTCAATATCGACAATGGCGTGGGCGCCGGCGTCACCGCGGCCATGATTGCCAAACGTGCCGCCAAACAGCGCCAGGCGACGAGCCGCCACGCCACACAGGGCGACACGCCTGCCACCTCAGAAGAGCCCGCAGGGGAGCAATAGCCATGACCCAGGAGCCCGGCGCCACGCCAACGCGCATCGAGTTGCTCGAGTGCAACCTGGATGACATGACGGGCGAGGCGCTGGGCTATGCCCTGGAGCAGCTGCTGGAGGCGGGCGCACTGGACGCCTGGTTCACCCCCATCGTGATGAAAAAGAGCCGCCCCGCCGTGCTCCTCTCGACGCTGTGCCGGATCGAGGACGGCGACCGCCTGATCGACCTGTTGCTGCGCGAGACCAGCACCCTGGGCGTGCGGCGTCGCCTCGTCGAGCGCGTGATCGCAGACCGCGAAACGCTGCAGGTAGAGACACCGTGGGGCGCCGTGCGCTGCAAGGCCAAGCTGATGGACGACGTCGCGATCTCGATCAAGCCGGAGCATGACGACTGCGCCCGTATCGCCCGCGAGCAGGGAATCTCCCTGGAGCAGGTGGTGAACCGGGCACGGTCTCTCGCCGAGCAAGCCATCGCGACAAGGGATGAATTGGTCGACTAGTCCAGCAAAAAGCGGCGCAACGCCTCGCCCTGGGGCATCTGGCGGTAACCTTTGGCGATGGCCGGTTGTGTGGGCACCGCCCAGGGCACGCCCAACTCGGAGAAGAGGCCCCCTGCTGCCACCGCCCGCTCCAGCACCTCCTCCATGCCCTCGACATACACCAACGGATCGCCATCGATATCGGCCTGCTGACTGAGATGCCGGATGCTGTGCACGCCGCCGCTGGACTCGAACGCCAGGTTGATGGCCAGAACCTGCGGGATGGCCTCAGAGAGGCCGCAGAGGGGACGTGGGTCGTGACCCGCGACGATCCGAGAGGCCTGCTCCAGAGGGCGGCCCTGGTTCCACGCCATATCAGGATTCTCGATGATGCGCCTTGTACCATCGTTCCAGGTCACGGTCGCCGTATCCGTGGCCGCCTCCCACCGGATGGTTCCACCCTCGGCGACGATGTACATCTGCGGCTCGATGGACCGACGCAGAGCGTGGCTGGCATAGTGATGGATGAGTACGCCGTCGCTCAGTTCGATCTCTATGCAGGAAGTGTCATAGCTCGGGATCGCATTGGCGTGGTATAGCTCGGCGCGCACAGTGCGGATAGCGACGCTGGCGCCGGCGCGCAAACCCGCCA
Source organism: Anaerolineae bacterium (assembly GCA_007132185.1). GTDB lineage: Bacteria > Chloroflexota > Anaerolineae > UBA1429 > UBA1429 > UBA1429. The sequence continues at coordinate 23,898 of SLPC01000021.1, forward strand.
AATAGAGCATGTTGGTCAGGTAGTGGGCCGTGGCGTTGGTGGCGGGGCCATCGAGCACCCAGCCCTGAAAAGTCCGCAACTGCCCCGCCCAGGCGTTCCGCGTATAGTAGGCCTGTCCCCGTGGCCATCCGATGACGCTGCGGGCGGCCCACAGGCGTCCCAGGGAGCCCTCGTCCAACAGATCGGCCAGAGCCTGGATGGTGGGGCTATGAAGCCACTGGTAGGCCACAGCGCACCAGAGCCCCGAGCGGGCCTCGGCCGCCTCGATCGCTCGGGCATCCTGGATGGCGGCGGTCAGTGGCTTTTCCACGATCACGGGATAGCCCGCATCCAGCGCCTGCATCGCCAGGGGCGCGTGGGAGGCGATGCCTGTGGGAACGCCGACCAGATCCAGGCCACCGGCGGCGAGCATGCTCTCCAGATCGGGATAGATGGCACATCCCTGCTCCTGGAGGCGGGACACCTGTTCCTGATAGGGCTCGGGGTTGCGCACCACAGCCGCGCTGATGCGGGCGATGTCCCGCTCACGCAGCCTCTTGAGCGAACGGACCCATACCGCACCATAGCCGCCGATCCCGACCAGGCCAAAGCGTATCATCGATCCTCCCCCTCTGAGAGACGTCATGCCGAGTGTGGTATAATCGCTGCTGACATCCTGAACAGACGCTGCACCCGATTATAGAGGAAATATGCCAAGCGTTCTATCCATCGTGGGCTGGCACAATGCCGGCAAGACGACCCTGTGTGTGCGCCTGGTCGAGGCTCTGAAGGCTCGCGGGCTGCGCGTGGCCGTGATCAAGCACTCGGTGGCCGGGTTCGAGATGGACCGGCCTGGCACCGACACGTCCAAGTTCGCCGAGGCTGGCGCCGACGTTGTGATTATCTCGAGCCGCACAGGGCTGGCGTGGATTGAGCGGCCGCCAGCAGAGCTGTCGCTGGACGAGATCATCGCGCGCATCCCGCCGGATATCGACCTGGTCATCGTCGAGGGCTTCAAGCGGGAGCCCACACGCAAGATCGAGGTAATCCGCACCGAGATGGGCACCGAGCCGATCGCGCGGCCTGGAGAGCTGCTGGCCATCGTTTCAGACGGCGCGGCCCTAAACGACCAACGCCCGGCGCCTCGCTTTGGCACCGGCGATATCGACGGGCTGGTGGCGCTCCTGGTCGAGCAAGGACTGATCTCCCAAAGACAGCGTTAGGTTCCGGTGGCGATATCATCGGCGCCAGCCCGCGCCACGAGGGCCAGCAGGCCCAGGATGACGAGGCCCCCGCCGATGAGTATACCCAGCTTGAGGATGCGCAGCGGGCTCAGGAGCGCCACAGCGCCCAGCAGCGCCGTGATGCCATAGTACAGCAGGACGATGCGGCTCGCGGGCCATCCCAAATCCTGAAGCCGCAGGTGCAGGTGGCCTCGATCGCCCAAAGCGATGGGCTGGCCCCGCCGCCACCGAGAATAGATCTGCCAGACGATATCGACGATGGGCAGCCAGAGCACCAGCAGCACCGAGGCGAACTTGGCACCGGCGACGATGGCCAGGGCCCCCAGCGCAAACCCCAGGACGTAGGCACCACCGCCCAGAAAGATGCGCGCTGGGTAAAAGTTGAAAAGCAGGAATCCCAGACAGCAGCCGATCAACGCCAGGGGCAACAGCGAGACGCTGTACTGGCCCAGGCGTAGCATGTGGATGAACAGCACGCCCGCGGCAATGGCGGTTACACCCGTCGCCAGGCCGTCCAGCCCATCCACCATGTTGACGGTGTCGGTCATCACGATGAGCCAGCCCACGGTGATGGGCACCATCAGATACCAGTCGACCCAGATCTGTTGATCGGTGAGGGGGTTGTTGAATACCTCGACGAACACCCTGAAAAAGACGGCCGTTAGCGCTGCCATCACCAACCCGCTCAATTGCGCCCAGGGCGGTAGCTTGTATCGGTCGTCCAGCAGGCCAACAACCCAGACGATGCCCATACCGACCAGCACCCCGACGAGGCGTGTCAGCTCCAGGGGGTCGTCGCGGGGCACACCAAGGGCAACGGGTAGGAGCGCGGCCGCGATAAAGGCTGGATAGATGGCGAGACCGCCGATGCGCACGATCTCACCCTCGTGGGTACGGCGTCCGCCAGGACGATCCACAGCGCCCCAGCGCTTGCCCAGCCGGATGGCCAGAGGGCTCAACAGCGCTACGCCCCCAAAGCCGACGGCGAGTACGAGGGGATAAAGCCACAGGGGCACGGTGCTAGTCCTGTTTCGTCCCGAACTGACGGTCACCGGCGTCACCGAGGCCTGGCACGATATAGCCTTCAGGCAGGTCGTCAGGCCCTGACGGCGCCGGGGTAAGGTGATCATCTATAGCGGCCAGGTAGATATCCACATCGGGATGGGCCTCCGAGAGGGCGCGTATGCCCTCGGGGGCGGCCACGATACCGATAAAGCGGATGCGACCCACGCCCCACTCCTTGAGGGTATCGATCGTGGCGACAGCGGTACCACCCGTGGCCAGCATCGGATCGAGCACGAGGCAGATATCTACCGTAGGAGTCTCAGGCAGCTTGTTATAGTAGTATATCGGCTCGAGCGTCTCTTCATCCCGATAGACGCCAATGTGCCACACCTGGGCGTCGGGGATCAGCTCCCATACGGCCTCTACCATGCCCAGCCCTGCACGCAAGACCGGCACCAGGCCAATCTGTTCGGCCAGAAAACGCCCACGAGTCCTCGCCAGGGGTGTAGTGATGTCGCGCTCCACAAGGCACAGATCGGACGTCGCCTCGTAAGCCAACAGTGTGGCGAGCTCGCGCACCAAGGCGCGAAACTGGAACGAGGAGGTGCCCACATCACGCAGCAAGGCGAGCTTGTGCTTGACCAGCGCATGGTCAGACACAAGGACATGATCCTGGCAGGGGGCCGGTTGGTGGTTGGCCGTATCTGTCATAGGGTCTCCTTGATGCAACAGGGGGTAGCCCTGCCGGTGCAAGGCTACCCCCGCTCTTTCGTCAAGGTCGGTCTACCCTAGGCGTGCTTGCCCTGGGTGCATTCCTCTTCGCGCAAGAGCCGCTCCCATTCGCTATCGACCCTCTCCTGGATCTCTTCGACAAGCCAGGCATTGGCCGGGCGAAACAGATGGCGGAACCGGCCCTGGAGACGAAGCCAATCAGCCACGGGCTTTTTATCACGCGGCTTGTAGTTGACGGTCACGACACCATCCTCTACCTCGTACAGAGGCCAGTAGCAGGTGTCGGTGGCCAACTCGGTAATAGCCATCGTCTGATCGCTGGAATGGCGCCAACCGCGCGGGCACGGAGCCATGACGTTGAGCACGGCGGGGCCATCGGCAGCGGCGGCCTTTTTCGCCTTGCGCATCAGGTCACGGAAATTGTGGGGCGATGCCTGCGCCACGTACGGAATATCATGGGCAGCCATGATACGCGTAAAAGGCTTGCGCCACTGCGGCTTGCCGGGGATCACAGAACCGGCAGGTGTTGTCGTCGTATCGGCGCCCTTGGGCGTTGCGCTGGAACGCTGGATGCCGGTGTTCATATAAGCCTCGTTGTTCAGGCACACATAGATGAACTTGTGGCCGCGCTCGAGGGCGCCCGAGATGAATTGGAGTCCGATATCATAGCTCGCACCGTCACCGCCAAAGGCGATAAAGGTGATCTCCTTGTCCTCGGGGATCTTGCCCGTGCGCTTGAGGGCCTTGAAGGCAGCCTCAGCGCCCGTGATAGTCGTCGAGGCATTCTCAAAGGCATTGTGAATCCAGGGCACATTCCACGAGGTAAAGGGGTAGACTGACGTTGAGACCTCGAGACAGCCCGTGGCCGTCGAAAGCACGACAGGCGTTTCGATGGCGTGCAGGATCTGGCGCACGACGGTGGGCTCACCACAACCTGCGCACAGACGGTGTCCCGGAGCCAGTCTCTCGTCTGGCTTGATAACGTCTCTAAGATTGACGCGAATCCGCTCGGCCATTATGTATTCTCCTTGCTACTTGGTTCATATTGCGCGTTGATGGTCTGACCGTCGCTAGCCGCGGAGGCCGACATACCGGACCAGGTCCCCGCGATCACCAGTAGCTGCGACCTTTTCGAGATCTTCAAAGACAGTTGCGATCATCGGAGGGGTTGTGTCACGCCCACCGAGACCATAGATATAGTTGACGACGGGCAGATCGCACTCGCCCGCCACGTACAGAGCAGAGGTAATGTCGGTAAAGAGCGGGCCCATGCCCTTGTGCGCACCAAACGAGATGGCGCGATCCATCACCGCCACGGCCTTGCAGTTCTTGATGCAGTCCACGATCTGGGTGGCGGGGAAGGGGCGGAACAGCCGCGGCTTGAGCACGCCGACCTTTTTGCCTTCAGCGCGCATCTCACGCACCAACGAGCGCGTGGTGCCAGCCGTGGACGAGAGCACGATGATGGCATACTCTGCATCATCCATGCCATAGCAGTCCAAGATCGGCTGCGGGCGCTCTGACAACTGCTCGTACTCCTGGCAGACGCTCTCGATCAGAGCCATCGACGCGTTCATGACCTCGGTCTGCTGGCGTTTGTGCTCAAAGTAGTGATCGGTGAAATCCCAGGCACCTACAGTGATAGGGTTGTCGGTATCAAGCAGCGAAAGCTCGGGCTCGTAGCTGCCCACAAACTCGCGTACGGCCTCGTCGGGCAACAAACCCACACGCTCTACGCCATGACCGGTGATGAAACCATCTTGACAGCTCATGACCGGCAGCAAGAGGTCCTTGCTCTCGGCAATCCTGAGCGACTTGATGGTGTTGTCGTAGGCTTCCTGGCCACTCTCGGCATAGAACTGGAGCCAGCCAGAATCGCGGGCGCCCATGCTATCCGAGTGATCGCAGTGGATGTTCAGCGGGCTGGATAGGGCCCGGTTGACCACGGTCATCACGATCGGCAGACGCAGACCCGAAGCGATGTAGAGCACCTCCCACATGAGAGCAAGACCGTTCGCGGAAGTGGCGGTCATAACACGGGCACCCGCTGCCGAAGCGCCCACACAGGCGCTCATGGCGGCATGCTCGCTCTCGACCGGCACAAACTCGGTGTCTACGATGCCGTCGGCCACGTACTGGGAGAAATTCTGCACAACGGCTGTCTGCGGGGTGATAGGATAAGCGGCGACTACGTCAGGGTTGATCTGACGCATCGCCTGTGAGACGGCATTAGCGCCGTCCAGAGGCATGAATTGGCTTGCGACCATCAGTTTCCTCCTGCTGCATACAGGCTCAATAAGAGCCTACTCGTTCTCGTCGACAAAGGTGGACTCGGAGACCATCTGAATGACCTTGCCCAGTTCGCCCGTGTGGCTATGCGGCTCCCGGATGTTCACAGGGCAACGCTCCATGCAGATCCCACAGCCCTTGCAATGATCATAGTCGAACTCGGCTACCTTGCCGTCCTCGACGGTAATGGCCGAATCGGGGCACATGATCCAGCAAATCAGGCACTGGGTGCACTGCTCCATGTCCCGAAGGGGCCGAAGCGTGCGCCACGTACCTGTGATGTATGCAACCGAGTTACCGGATTCAACCACAATCCCACCGCGTTGGACTTCCCGCCAGGGCTTGTCCATGCGCGGGCCCTTGTTATCTGTCATCAGTTCTCCTCCATTACGTTCTTGCATTGTCCGTTACGACAACACTAACCTTGGCTGCACTCTTCATAAGCGCGCTGGATAGCACGCACATTCGCTTCGACGATCTCGGGCCGCAGCTTGCCGCCCAGCGTCTCGCGCGTGGTTTCCACGACGGCATCGAGATCTACCAATTCGGATGCTTTGGCGACCACCCCGAGGATCAATGTGCTGGGGATGTCTCGGCGGAACTCCTCGATCGCAATGCTGGTTGCATCCACACACCAGACCTGACCACTCTCAAACCCTAGCCGTTTGCGGAGAGCTTCAGGCGAGTGGGTCGTGTTGATAATCAGAGTGCCGTCCTGTTTTACACCCTCGGTGATGTCCACTACGCCGATCAGGTTCGGATTGACGACGACGACCATGTCAGGATCGAGGATAGGAGAGTGGATCTCTATCACCTCGGTGCTCAGGCGGGTGTAGGCCTTGATGGGCGCGCCCATGCGTTCGGCCCCATACTCGGGAAAAGCCTGGAAGTACATGCCCGCGTGCATGGTAGACTCACCAAGCAGTTCTCCCGCGGTCACCACTCCCTGGCCCGCTCGGCCATGCCACCGAATCTCGAGCATCTGGCTCATTGTTTACCTCCTCGTAACCGTAATGCGCAGCATTGCTTCCCAGTCACTATATAGGAGCGCACTCTTTCATACTGTCGTATGGCAAAAGGCGCTGACCCGCGCAGACAGGACGGAACTAATGGCTGTGACGCGCACTCTCTGCTGATGCTCGCGCGCGCCAACCCCATAATCACTTCATTGTATGCCAGACAGCCCTATTTTGTCAAAAGCGAGGATTCGTTGTTGGGCGTTTACTTGCACTTATAAAAGCACAAGACGCCCTGACGCAAGAAAAAGGGGCGAGTGATCGCCCCTAGGTAATTCGGTCTTGTGAGCAGCGTCGCGCTATGCTCATCGGCGCAGCATCTACAGATCATCATCCGCGAGGACAATGGGGCGTTCACGGCGACGCGGTGGCGCACCATAGGGGCCATACTCTTGACGGTTGGCGCAGCGCACGCAGAGGCTCGTCTCGGGCATGATCTTGAGCCGTTCCGATGCAATCTCCTCACCGCACGATTTGCAGGTGCCGTACAGACCCTTGTGAACCCGCTCGATCGCCTCGTGCAGGGAGCGCATCCGATCTTCCCGGTTTTGGATCAGAGAGATCACTTTGCCGCGCTCATAGATCGCTGCCGCTGCATCTGCCGAGTCCTCATCGGTGGCCGAAGCGGGCTCGATCTCTTCCTGGAGCTGCTCACGCAGGTGCTTGATCTCTTCGCGCGTGCGAACCAGTTCTCTTTCCAGCTCTGCTATCTTCTCATCATTGTTAGTCATGTTGTGACCTCTTTTTTTTATAATCTAAGAACCGAGAATACGTCATATCCTGCCAACGCTTCTTTGCCTTGAAGGAACTCGAGTTCGATCAGGAATACAAGACCCTCAACGACTCCACCAAGTTTCTCGACCAGACTCACGGTTGCTGCCGCCGAACCCCCTGTGGCAAGGAGATCATCAACGATCAGCACCTTCTCGCCAGGCTGTATGGCGTCACGGTGCATCTCCAATCGATTCGTGCCATACTCGAGGCTGTATTCGATACCCACGCTCTCTGACGGTAACTTGCCGGCTTTGCGCACCGGAATAAACCCGGCATCCAACTGATACGCGATGGGCACTCCGAATAAAAAGCCTCGCGATTCGATCGCGACGACGCGATCGATCTTTCGACTCCGGTAAGGCGCCACCATACGGTCCACTGCCTCTTTGAGAGCAGCAGAGTCGTTAAGCAGCGGCGTAATGTCTTTGAAAAGGATGCCATGGATCGGAAAGTCCCGCACATCTCGGATCCAACTCTCTAGATTCATGTTTCGACGGTCACTCCTCACCAAAGCCGAAACCGGGCAACCCCTTCGGGTGCCCGCATCTTGGTTGCATCTCTTTGCATTCGTGGCCAGTGTAGCATCTCTCGGTCAGAATGTCAAAACCAGTTCACGCCATCGTGTGCGCTGCACTAGACTATGGATCGCAGAAAGCCAAGGCAATAGAGATGATTCGACCAATCCCAGGCTCAGGCCGGAAGAACGTCCCTCAAGAACAGAGGATTGCTCCACGCGCAACGTCCCTGGGCGTCGCGGCACTCGATCCGTACAAAGATCTGCTCCTGCTGCAAGGGCAGGCTGGCATGCGATAGTGTCGTCCCGGGCAGGGCCCCAAAACGCCTGCCCTGTGGTCCACAGGTGTAGAACAGGATCTCGACACAAGGGCTGCACACCACATCCAGCACCGGCCCCTCTAGACCGTTATCGCGGACTCGCAGATCCTGGATGGTGGGCCCCATGCTGCTGTAAAAGTGGCCCTGCCTCAGGGCATCAAGCAGGGCTATCTCACTCAGTTCTGGCGCCCTGACCATGACATAACCGGCGCCAGCCTCTTCAAACCGCCAGTGCACGTCGTCCACCGCCAGCCCAGTCAAGCGTTGCTCGGCGGAGAGACAGTCATCCCAATGTATGCGGGCATGCCCCGTACCCTGCGTGATCTCACACACGCTGTTGAATACCTCGAGGCCATCGAGGTCCCGCAGCGCGGCGGTCTCCGTAGAGGGACGCCCGGTCCAGTAGGGGTGGGCGATATACGCCAGAGCGCCCTGGGCCTTGACATGATCGATGATGGCCTGCGGTTCATGCTCCATGGCCCGCGGGGGTAGCTCGCTCAGCCCGGCCACCAGCAGGTGGTAGCCGTCTCCATGTAGCTCTGTCCCCGAAATTGTGACAAAATCAGGCGCATAGGCCTGGCCCGGCGTCAATACCCAGTGATCTGAGACGGCGCAAAAGTCATAGCCCTGCTCGTGATACCAGGCGATAGCCTGATCCGGCGACAGCGTGCCATCGGATTGGGTAGTGTGAGTATGGAGATTGCCCTTGTACCATTGACCGGGTAGGCTAAAGGGAGATTGCCAGTTCATGGGACTCCTATTGTTGCGCTCTGTCAACGGCGGACCGAACCGATGATCCGTTCTGCGTATCGCGTCGAGAGTCATTTCGAGAGTCATTGTAGCACATTCGCCCAGACTGCAACAGGGCCAAAGTGCTCAAGTACTTTGGGCCTGTCAGGGCGTGACGATAGCGATCTCGCTCGCGATCAAAAAGATCCCTTGCCCCTCACGAACCAACCTCTCGTCCAGCACAGCCAGCGGCATCAGGGTAAAGGCATCATACACA
>SLPC01000175.1 GCA_007132185.1 Anaerolineae bacterium
CGCTATCCGCGTCGACAACGAGACCTCAACCGGCGAGGATGTCACCGAGGAATATGTGGACCTGAGCGCCCGGCTGCGGAACCTGGAGGCCACCGAGACCGAGCTGCTGGAGCTTCTCACCGAGGTGCGCCAGAACCGTGGTAGCGCTGAGGACATCCTGGCTGTCCACAACCGCATCTCGGAGATTCGCGGCCAGATCGAGTCTCTCAAGGGCCGCGTCCAATACCTAGAGCGCATGACGGCGTTGGCCACAGTGCGCATCGAGATACGCCCACGCACCCAGCCGGGCACCATTGTCCAGACGGCCGCATGGAACCCGCTGGTGACCGCCGGAGATGCGGCGCGTGCCCTGGTGCAGGTGGTCCAGATGCTCATAAACGTCTCGATCTGGCTATTGGTGTTCTCGGTCCTCATAATCGTACCGGGCCTGATCCTTTGGCTCATTATACGAACGGCACGCCGACGGCGACGCGCAACCTAGTCGGTGATGGCTTTTGCTCCTTGACGAATCCGGCCCCCAAGATTGCGCCGGGGGCCGGATTCCTGTGCTATCTACTAATGCTGCGCAGCACATCCTCCAGTTCGCTCAGGATCATCGCCGTCGCACCCCAGATAACGACTTGGCCATAGCGATAGAAGGGCACCCGCGCGTCCCGATCAGCGAGCTGCCACTGCTCCACGACCTTGGCGCTGGGATCGAGCAACAGGCCCAGGGGCAGCTCGACCAGTTCCGCCACCTCGTCGGATTGCAGCGCAAATGTGGGACGGCGGGCTGCATATGCCACATAGGGCTGTACCAGATAGCCGCTGGCGGGCACCTCTACAGGTGTGAGCCGCCCCAAGTAGTTCACTGCATCGGGAAGGACGCCGATCTCCTCATTGGCCTCGCGGAGGGCCGTATCCCAGAGCGAGGCATCATCCGCATCTCGCGTGCCGCCAGGCAGCGAGACCTGCCCTCCATGGTAGCGCAGATGCGGCGAGCGTCGCGTCATCGCCAGATGCAGCTCGCCATCGCGCAGGTATAGCAGCACCAGCACGGCCCCCTCACGGGGCCGAGCCAGCTCCTGCAGCAGGTCGCGGATGGGCGGCGGCGTCACGAGCATCGCCCGATGGGCCTCGATTCCACCCAGCGGCTCGGAGAGTGCCTGGCGCAGGGACTCGATAAGATCGACGGAGAGCGATGGGCGAGTCATACAAGGCCTCCAGAGCGCGATCGAACGGCAAACCGGCGCCTTGGCAGACAGGCCGGTTGTGTGGTAACATCCCTCTGTTTTGCACACTACAGAGGGAGAGACGCGATGCGCAAGCCAATTATGGCCGGAAACTGGAAGATGAACAAAACCGCGCATGAGGGCGTGGAACTGGTGCGGGAGATGATGGACGACCTGACGCCCATCGCCAGTGTGGAGCGCGTGTTCTGCCCCACCTTTTTGGCCGTGCCCGACGTCAGTCGCGCCGTCGAGGGCACTGATCTTGGGGTGGGCGCGCAGAACCTCTATTTCGAGGCCAGCGGCGCCTACACCGGCGAAGTCTCGCCCGAGATGGTGCGCGAATTCTGCGACTATGTAATTATCGGCCATTCGGAGCGCCGCGAGTATTTCGGTGAGACGGATAAAGGCGTCAATCGCAAGATCAAGGCGGCTCTGGACGTAGGGTTGACGCCCATTGTCTGCGTAGGCGAGACTCGCGAACTTCGCGAGCAGGGCAAGACCGAGTCCTGGGTGCGCGATCAGGTAGTCGCTGCGCTCGATGGCCTCACCGCCGAGCAGGTCGCCAGCCTGATCATGGCTTATGAGCCGATCTGGGCCATTGGCACAGGCCTGGCTGCCACACCTGCCGACGCCGAGGAGGTATGTGGCGGCGTGGTACGCGCCACCATTGCCGAGCTGTACGATCGGGCTACCGCCGATGCGGTACGCATCCAGTACGGCGGCAGCGTCAGCCCCGCCAACGCCTACGAGATCATGTCGCAACCCAATGTGGATGGCGGCCTGGTGGGCGGCGCCAGCCTCAAGGCCTCGGATTTCGTCACCATCGTGCGAGAGACCGCACGGGCCAAGGGCCTCTCGTAAAGGGAGCGAGGCCCGACAGGGAGGATGCCTTGCAGACCGACCTGACCACCGTGGCAGCCTTTGCCTTGCTGGCTCTGGCCCTTGGACCCGTGACGCGGTGGTTCGGCCAGGGATTTCAGTCCCTGATCCTGCTGGTCACGGGCAGCCCGGCGGCCGCCCTGTATGCCTATCACGCCCTGTTGCTGCCGGGGACGCTACTGCACGAGCTGAGTCATCTCGGTATGGCCTGGATCCTGCGCGTGCCCACCGGCCGCCTGAGCCTGCGCCCTCGCCTGCAGGGCAGCAACATGGCGCAGTTTGGCTCGGTGGAGGTGGGCGCCGCCGATCCCATCCGGACAAGCCTGATTGGGATGGCACCGCTTTTGGCCGGCGTGGTCGCGATATTTCTGGTCGCACACCATGGCCTGCTATTATCATCAGCCAATGGCGGATTCATGACTGCCAGGGACATCTGGCCACAGCGCCTTCAGGCGCCGGATGCGGCGCTGTGGCTCTATGTCGTCATTGCTATCGGAAACGCCATGCTGCCGAGCGCCTCGGACCGGCGAGCCTGGTGGAAGCTCGCCCTGATGCTGGCAGCAGTGGGCGCCCTGCTCTATGGGATGGGCGCCCTCACGCGGCTGCCCGCCGGCTCTGAGGCCGCGGCGATGCGCGGGGTGGGGCAGATAACGGCCGTGTTCGCCCTGGTCATCATGGTGGATCTGGCCTTGGGGAGCCTGTTCTGGCTCATGACCCATGTCGTTGCACGCCTGGCGGGGCGCCGGCTCGTTCAGGGCTGACCTACACATTACCCTGGGAAGGATTATAGTAACCTATGGACTTTTATCTCATTCGCCATGCCGAGACCGACAAGTCGAACGCCCCTGATCCGTACAGCGTGCCGCTGAGCGCCAAGGGTCGGGAGCAGGCCCAGAGTATCGCTCAGGAGGCCCAAGAGTGGGACCTGGAGATGCTCTGCGTAAGCACAATGTTGCGTTCCATGGACACCGCCGACCCCATCTCCGAGGCCCTGCCCGACCTGGTACGCTGGGACCTGGAAGAGTTGGAGGACCTCGCCCTCGAAGACCTCAACTATGAGCCTGGAGCCACACACCTGGTCTCGACATGGACCGATGAGCAGTTGGAGCACGGCTATATCTCGCTATGGACGCGCCTCATGGCGGCCTACCAACGCATCCGGCTCTATGCAGAGACCTACGGCCTGGAGCGCATTGGCATCGTGGCGGGCGACACGGTCCTCAGTCTGCTCATCGTCAACTGGCAAGGGCAGGATTGGCGTGTCCTGCAGGAGGATGGCGAGGTCGTATCCGGGCACGCTGTATACAGAGTGACGGTGGCTGATGGCGAGGCAACGGCTATCAAACGACTCGATGATGCCTAGTGCGGAAAAGGACGAACCCATGACGAACAAGACCTTGCGTGTCGGGATCATTGGGTGCGGGGGAATCGCCCGGCACCACCATGTGCCCAGCTATCTAGCGGTGCCGGACATCGAGATCGTCGCCGCCTGCGACGTGAACCCAGAGGCCCTCTCCGCACTGCAGCAGATGGTGAGCACCGTGACCCTGGCCACCTCGAACTATCGTGAGCTGCTGGCCATGGACGGGCTCGACCTGGTCAGCGTGTGTACCACTAACGATATGCATTATCCTGTTGTCATGGAGGCCATCGCCCGCGGAGTCGATGTCTTTTGCGAAAAGCCTCTGGCGCTGAACTATGCGCAGGCCCGGGAGATGTACGATGCCGCCAGCGAGCGCGGCATCAAGACCGGCGTCAACTTTTCGCACAGGCGCACCCCGGCCGCGCAACTGGTGCAAGAGATCATGGCCAGCGGGGCGCTGGGTGAGCTCTATCACGTCTCGGCTATCTATGCCGCAGGATGGCCCGGCTATGCCAGACGGCCCGGCACCTGGCGCAACGACCGCTCCCTCGCCGGGTTCGGCGGCCTGGGGGATATGGGGAGCCATATTCTGGACATGACGCTCTGGTGGCTCGATACCGAAATTACACGGGTAGCGGCCAACCTGCGCACCTTTGTGCCCGAGCGGGTCTCGGCGGCCACCGGCGAACCGATGCGCGTGACCACCGAGGACGAGGGCATGGTCCTGATGAACTATGCCAACGGCGCCCTGGGCTACCTCTGCGGCTCGTACACCTTTACGGGCCGAGGCTATGACCAACGGGCCGAGATATATGGCTCTGAAGGCGGGCTGATGTACGACCAGCAGCATCCCCATCTGTTGCAGGTCTCTTTGCCGGAGGACCTGCTGGCCCAGTACACCATCCTGGAGCAGGGCGGGACACGCGATCGGCCTTATACCACCATCCTGGTCCCTGAACGGCTGCACGGACGCCTGCCGGATCAGGATACAGCCCGCCGTACGATACTGATGGACTTTATCGCTGCGTACCGAGCCGACGGGCCTTTTGCTTTTTCGCCGGGCTTTTGCGAGGGTCTGCGTGTGCAGGAGGTACTGGAGGCCATCGCGCGTGGGAACGAGGAGGGCTGCTGGGTTGATTTGCCCTTGCAGACGCGGAACGGGCATGACGTTGCTGAACACAACGGAAAGGAAGAGATATGAGCTACGGACATTGGGGCAAGGGACTGCGAGTCAACCTGACCACCGGCGAAATCAGCACCGAGCCACTGGACGATCTCTTTTTGCGGCGCTATTTCGGCGGGTGGGGCTTTATCTCCTATTACCTGCTCAAAGAGCTTCCCGCCGGCGTGGACCCGCTGGGCCCTGATAACCTGCTGGTCTATGCCACCGGGCCTCTCACCGGGCAGCCTCTGGCAGGCGGCGGACGCCATATGATCGGCGCCAAATCACCCCTCACCGGCGGGTATGCCGCCTCGGAGGCGGGCGGGTTCTTTGGCGCCGAGCTCAAGCGCGCCGGGTGGGATCTGATCCTCATCGAGGGCAAGTCGCCCGAGCCGGTCTATCTCTGGATCAAGGACGATCAGGTGGAGCTGCGCCCGGCGACGCATCTGTGGGGCCTCGAGACCGCCGACGTCCAGGAACAGATCCGCGAGGAGTTGGGCGACAGGGCCATTCGCGTCAGCCAGTGCGGGCCGGCAGGCGAGCGCCTGGTGCGCATCGCCAATGTGATGCACGACGCCACACGGGCCGCCGGGCGCACCGGCCTGGGCGCGGTAATGGGCTCCAAGAATTTCAAGGGCGTGGCTGTGCGTGGCTCGCAGCGGCCCGAGACGGCGGACCCCGACACGGTGCGCGAGATGGGGCGCTGGTTCCGCGACCACTTTGAGGAAACCAACTCGCTCGTGTTTGCCACTGTGGGCACGCCACGCATGGTGCGGGTCAACAACGAGGCGGGCGGCCTCCCGACACGCAATTTTCAGCAGGGCGTCTTTGACGGGTTCGAGGCCATTGCCGGCGACACGATGAACGACAAGATCGTTATGGAACGCGACACCTGCTATGGCTGCCCCGTGCGCTGCAAGTGGGTGGTCAAGGTGGACAACGAGCGCTTCCAGGTGGACCCCAAGTATGGCGGCCCCGAGTACGAGACCCTGGGTGCCCTGGGCGCCTGTACGGGCGTCAGCGATCTGGAGGCGGTTGCCTATGGCAACCAGCTCTGCAATGCCAACGGTCTTGACACCATCGGCACCGGCGTCACCATCGCCTTTGCCATGGAGTGCTTTGAGCGCGGCCTCATCAGCCTGGAAGAGACGGGCGGCATCGACCTGCGCTTTGGCAACGCCGACGCCATGATCACCATGATCCAGCAGATCGTGGCCCGCGAGGGGTTCGGCAAGCTGCTGGGCGAGGGCTCGAAACGGGCGGCCGAGGCCATCGGCGGCGACGCCCTCCAGTATGCTATCCAGATCAAGGGCCAAGAAGTCGCCATGCACGATCCCCGGGTCAAGTACGCCCACGGCATCGGCATTGCGACCTCGCCCACCGGCGCCGATCATGTGCACTCGATCCACGATAGCGGCTACCAGACCGACGGCGGCATCCACGAGCTCAAGCCTCTGGGCGTGCTCGAGCCGCTCCCATTCGACGACCTGAGCACGGCCAAGATGCAGATGACTCGCCGGGCCCTGCTATGGCGCGTGCAGAACAACCTCACCGGCCTGTGCGGTTTTCTGGCGTGGACCCCGCAGCAGCTCTCTGACCTGCTGACGGCCATCACCGGCTGGAACACCTCAGTTATGGAGATCTTTACCGCCGCCGAGCGGGCCTATAACATGGCCAAGGCTTTCAACGCGCGCGAGGGCTTTGGATTTGAGGACGACATGATCCACCCGCGGTTCACCGAGGCGCTGCCCGAGGGCGCGGTGGCGGGCAAGACCTTTACGATGGACGAGTTCCGAACGGCGCTCGAGACCTACTACCGGCTCATGGGCTGGGACCAGGCCAGCGGCGCACCGACCCGCTCCAAGCTGGAGGATCTGGACGTCGCCTGGGTCGCCGACGAGATCGACGCACCGTAGAGCTTTTATACTAGGGGCAGCCATGCGCATTCATGCGTCAGGGGTTGCCCCTACGCGATATTCCGCTTGAGACAGGCACAGGGGCCTGCCCCTACAGACTGCGCCTCGCCAGTTTGTGTCCCGTGGCCAACTGCTCGCGCAGCCAGGGCCGCGAGACGAGGTCGTCGTCCTGCTCGGTCAGCGCCTCCAGCAGCGTGTGACGCATGGCCTGCACTCGGGGCTGGAGCGCGGGCTCTGCGATCCGGTTCTTCAGCTCCCACGGATCACTCTCCAGGTCGTAGAGCTCGTCCAAGTCGGTGGGGTTCCACACATACTTCCAACGGCGGTCCCGGAGCATGCGCATGTTGTACAGGCCGAACTGGGCCCCGTTGAAAGTAGACGTCACATGCTGGCGCCAGTCCGCCACGGTATCGCCTCGCAGCCAGGGCACCAGCGACCGCCCCTGCATCGCCGCGGGCCCCGCGATCCCCCCCGCCTCGCACATCGTTGACGCCAGATCCAGCGCGTGGCTTGCAAAGGCGTCGCACTGAGAGCCAGCTTCCGTGACGCCCGGCCAGCGCACGATCAGGGGCACCCGCACTACGTCCTCGTACATGATATAGTGCTTGTCAATCATGCGATGGCTACCGCAGGCGTCGCCGTGGTCGGTAGTGTAGATCAATAGCGTCGAGTCGGCCAGCCCCTCGGCGTCGAGAGCCCCCAGCACCCGCCCGATGGCGTCGTCCATCTGCGCCACCATGCCCAGGTAGTGGGCCACGTACTGGCCCCAGGCGTCCCATGTGAGGTCCTGGATGCCCCAGGTGAGCAGTTGCTGGTGCTGGATATAGGGCTTGTGGCGAAAGGTCTCCGCAAAGCTTCCCCACGGAGGGATGACGTCAGGATCAACCAGATCGGCGAACCTTTCCGCCGGATAGCAGGGCAGGTGCGGCTCCTCGAAATCGAGGCGTATGTGCCAGGGCTGGCCCTGACGAGCGTACTCGTGCATCAGGTTGATGGCCTGATCGGCATGCCAGTGGGTGCGCGACTGCTCCACGGGAGCGGGATCGCGCCCACCGAACCAGCGCGACGTGAGGGTGTCGAGACCCAGGGCCCCGGCGTCCAGCGGCTCGTAGGCGGGCAGTCCCTGCCCGGCACGCCACGTGGCATAGTCCTGGGTACTCACATAATCGTCAAAGCCGAAATCGAGGGGCGTGCGGGTTGGGTGCACATGCCACTTGCCCACATAGCCGAGGGCATAGCCGGACGCGTGCAGCGCCTCGGTCCAGGTAGGTGCGTCGAAATGACTCACGGGTAGCGTGATGTCATAGTTCCAGAGGCCGCCGTGACGCTCGGGCCAGAGCCCGGATAGGAGCGACTGGCGCGCCGGGCAGCACGTCGGAATCGGCGTAAAGGCATGAGAGAAGGTCACGCCCTCATCGGCGAGCCGGTCGAGATGGGGCGTGTGGGCCAGAGGATTCCCCGCCTGGCCCAGGCAATCGTAGCGGTGCTGATCGCTGTGGATCAGCAGGATGTTCGGGCGCTCAGGTGTCACGCCAGCACCAATCGCAGCGTCTTGACCTCAAAGGCACGGAACATGAGCGGGATCGCCCCCTCGTCGACATTCAGCGGCGACGGCTCTTCCTCCAGCATGTTGGTCTCGAACGCCTCGGCCACGGGCAGGTCCATGCGCAGCGTGCAGCTCGTGGCGCTGCGGCGGCTCTCGTACAGGCGCAGGATCAGGTCGCCCGAGCCGTCCTCGGCGGGCTTGAGCGTCTCAATGACGATGCCGGGCGCATCCACCTGCATCAGATTACGCTCGCCCGTCGCGCCGTGCGCCACCGTCAACGGCACATTGAGCTCGTAGCCCTGGCGCACCAGGTCGCTCTCGCTCAGAGGACCCCGCCACGCATAGAATGCATAGGTAAAGCGTTGCAGGCCCAGGTCGGCGGTCATATCGGGGGCCAGCGCTGACTTGAGCAGGGTCAGGGCGATCTCCTGCCCCTCGACGCTCACGCCATACTTGCAGTCGTTGAGCACGGCGCAGCCTCGGTCCGCCTCAGCCAAGGCAGTCCATTTGTGATTCGCTACCTCGAACTGATCCGCGTCATAGGGGCGCGAGCGGTGGTTGGGGCGCGCCAGGTGGCCGAACTGGATCTCGTGCAGGGCCTCGCTGGCGTGGATGTCCACGGGAAAAGCCACCTTGAGCAGCTTGTGGCGCTCTTGCCAGTCGATCTCGGTGGCGAACTCGATGCGGCGGCTCCCCTGCGCCAGCGTGATCTCCTGGGTCAGGCGCGAGTGATGCAGTGTACGCGTCACCCGCACTGTAGCAAAGAGGGGCCCCTCTGTCACGACTTGGACCTCGGCCTCGCCCTCCAAAGCCACCGGCGTCTCGCGATACATGCTGTCGATATCCCAGGCGTCGAACAGCGAGGGCACATCCTTGTACATACAGAACCGGTTGCCCACCCCTGCCAATAGCTCGCGGCCTTGCTCCTTGTCATAGACGCTGATCAGCTCGCCCGCGGCATTGAGGGTCACCCGCAGCAGATCGTTCTCCAGCGACGTGGGCGTCGCCGACGTCCGCGTCGCCGACGTGGGCGTCGCGGTCACCGATGGCGCCTCGCCAGGGTTCGCTTCGTTGGGATAGATCGTCGTCCAGCCGCAGGCAGGCGCCGTGACCATCGCCGCCAAACCCTCGTCGGCGGGCTGAGTGACGAGAGCTCGGCCCTGGGCATCCGCGGCCCCCTGCCAACCATCGGGCAGCGTCACCAGGCTTGGACGCTCCCAATTCAGCGAGTTGAACAGGGTCAACGCGTCCTCCTCCGTGGAGAGAGCGCCTGTCGCCCCCTCGACAATCGTCCGCGCGCTGGCCAGCACCTCGGCATAGTTCGCCTCGGCCTCCTCATAGACACGCTGGATCGACGAGCCGGGGATAATGTCGTGAAACTGGTTCAGCAGCACGGTACGCCAGGCCTCGTGTAGCGCCTCTGTTGGCGGCTGGGCCCCTGCCACGGCGTGAGCAGCGCTCACCCAGAAGTCGGCCTCGCGCAGCGCAAACTCGGACTTGCGATTGCCCCACTTGGTGCGCGCCTGGGAAGTCAGCGTGCCCCGGTGGCACTGGAAATAGAGCTCGCCCACATAGCGCGCGTCAGGGATGCCCTGCTCCTCCAGGTCGTGGAAGAACGCGAGCGGGTGGGCGTTACGGGTGCGCGGCATCCCCTCCAGGTCTGCGCTGCGCCGGATGTACTCGAGGTGATCGCGAGTCGGCCCACCGCCGCCATCGCCCCAACCGTACGGCACGAGCCGCGTGCTGATGTCGTCCTTTTGCACGCGCTGCCGCCAGCGCTCGATCAGCGACGCCGGGTCGGCCTCCGAATTATAGTCGTTGACCAGGTGCACCAGGATCTCGGAGCCGTCGATGCCCTCCCAGGTAAAGGTGTTGTAGGGGAAGGGGTCAAAGGCATGGTAGGCCCAAAAGATCTTGGCGGTGGCGAAATAGCGGATACCGCAGCCCCGCATGATCTGCGGCAAGCTCCCCGAGTAGCCAAAGACGTCGGGCAGCCAGAGCATCTCGCTCTCGACACCAAACTCGTCACGGTAGAACCGCTTGCCGTACAGGAACTGGCGGATGAGGCTCTCGCCGCCCGAGAGGTTGGTGTCGGCCTCCACCCACATACCCCCCTCGACCAGCCACTGGCCCCGTTCCGCCGCCTCTTGAACCCGCGCATACAGCGCCGGGTCTCGCTGCTGCACCATCCAGTACAGGTGCGGCTGGGACTGCAGAAAGCAATAGTCGGGGTACTCGTCTATCAGGGCGAGTTGCGTCCCGAACGTGCGCAGGCACTTGCGCTCGGTCTCGGCCAAGGGCCAGAGCCAGGCCACGTCGATGTGCGAGTGTCCAAAGAGGGTGAGCAGGGGCGCGGTGCTGCCGTTGTGGCAGGCCAGCAGGGGCGCCAGTCGCTCGCGGGCCGCCCGGGCGCTCTCCAGCAGCTCGTCGTGGGGCAGCTCGGGGTCGAATAACAGGGTGAAATCCCTGAGGCCACGGTCGATCTCGACCACGCGGAGCGACTCTTGATCGATATTGTCGCGCAGGCGATAGAGGGTCTCGACGTCCACCCAGAGCTGGTACATCTCCTCGAGCCAGATGCCATAGGTCGTGTGGCCGACGACGGCCTGGGTCAAGGGCGGCTCGGGTACCGATTCGCGGCCCAGCGGCACCGGTCCGGGAGAGCTGACCCGAGGCCCGTGGCCGGCATAGGTCTCGATCAGCACCTCATAGCGCTGCCCCGCCGTGGCCTCATGGGCCAAGGTGATCTGGCGGTGCACCGGGACGTTGGGTGGCGCCACCCCGCCGGCAACGCTGCCGTTGATGTATACGGTGCTCTCGCCCCCCAGATCGGGGATGAGCACCAGTCGCTGTCGCTCGGCCTCGGGCGGCGTCGTGCACCCGCCAATGAACCAGCCATATTCCCACTTGGCGCCCCAACGGGTTCCAGCAGGCATGGGCCAGCTATCGCGCTGCAATGCCTCTGCGGGCGAGAGCTGCTCGGTGGTGACCAGACCATGCCACTCGATGGCGCCCAGCGGCCGGTAAAAGAGGCCCGGCAGGACACGTCGCCAATGGTCGATCCGCGCGCGCCATTCGTTTGTCAGTGCCATCGTTGGTACCTCCTTGTAATAGCCCTCACTGGACGGTTCACTCTGTGCCAGGTGCGACGTCACTCGCCCGTACGGTCCTGAGCCCTGCGGACTTGGAAGGGCGAACCTCGTGTTCGGCCACACGAGACGCGCGGCTCAGGCTGACCGTGCGTACACGTGCGCACTACCCGTATGACTGCAAGCACCCGTGTCCTGGAGCTTTGCTTAGTACAGCCTCACTCAAGCGCTAGTACGCCCGGGCAAAGATAGCCACCTGGTCGGTGGTGGCGCCCGTCAAAAAGCAGCGACCCTCGCCCTCGGGCGCATTGATGGGCAGGCAGCGCAGCGTGGCGCGGGTCTCGTCCTGGATGCGCTCCTCGTCCTCGGTCGTGCCTGCCCAGTGAGCGCGGAGGAACCCACCCTGTTCGTCCAGCACCGCGCGGAAGGCGTCATAGGACTCGACCCAGTGGGTGTTGGCGTCGCGC
>SLPC01000082.1 GCA_007132185.1 Anaerolineae bacterium
AAGTCGGCGGGGGCACCGGCAATGTCCAGGAACAGGGGCCAATCCTCGATCTGGCTTTCGATCTCGCCGAACAGTGTGTCGGTCAGGGATAGCAGACGATCCAATAGCAATCGGCTGGTCTCGTCCGCCTGGTAGGCGGCGGGGAGATAGCGCAACGAAGACTGTCGCCGGGCATGCACATAGATGCGCTTGATGCTGGGCGTGCGGTTGCCAGGCCCCTTGAGCGCCACCGCCAGGTAGAGATAGCGGCCCGGTGGCGACTGGATCAGGAACTCGTCGGCGTTATCAGGGCTCGTCTGCCAGGGGTCGGCCTGTGGCGGCTCGGCCAGCAGTCCCGCGGTGGGCACGACGGGCTGCAGAACGTCGCTGGTAAAGGTAAAGATGCGAACGCCGGTGCGCTCTGGCACATCGATCTCCAGGGTCAGGCGGTGCCAGGGGTTGCCGAGCCGCCTGCTATCCAGCGGTTGCATGCGGTAAAGGCCTGCGGGGCTAAAAGTGGCTGCCGGCGGCACATAATGCAGATAGGGCCCCGGATCGCCTTCGTTTATCTCCAAAAAGCCGTTCTCATCCACGATCAGGTCTGTGGCCAGGGGCTCGCGATAGCACTCGCGCGGATAGCCCGCCGCCAGGAATACCTGGTTGCCCCGCAGGCTCAGACGCGTCGCGGGTAAGGCCTGGGCCAGGAACGCTGGCAGGTGCGCGGCGTATGCGGCCGGAAGCACCCTCTCGTAGGCGGCATCCCGGATCTGCGCCCAGATCTCCTCGCGGGTTCTGGGCTCTGTCTGCTGGCGCATGGCCTGGTCCAGATAGAGGTTCAGGTCGACATCCATCCTCTGGCTGAGCTCGGCCGGCAGCACTGTGGACCGGGCCGTGGCCTCCTCGGCAAAGGTGGCAGTAAGGTCATACCGGGCCAGCCAGTGGTCCACGGCAGGGCGAAGCTGGTCTGAACCGGGCATTATCTTGCCATAGGTATCCATGAGCAAGATACCAGGCGGGTCCTGGCCGACGAGATAGATGCGCCCCAGGCCATCGACCACGATCCGCACCGGCACAAAGCCATCGGGCAGGCTGCCGTCGAAATGGGGATCCGGCCTGCCCTGGGCGTCCAGCCGCCACACCAAGCCCTGGCGATCCGCCACGTAGAGGCGGCCATGAGGCCCCTGCGCGACATCGATGGGGGCCCAAAAGGGCTCCTCGGGCGGAGGCGCAGCCAGCCGCGAGGGGAATGGCCCCAGAATGCGCCGCAGGGCCAACCCGGGCAGCGTAAACAACTGCAAGCGCCGGTTGCCCGCATCCACCACCACCAGGTCATCCCTATGGCTGACGGTCAGGCCCAGGGGTCTATCCAACTGCCTCGGCTCGGTCCCTTGGCCACCGATGGTGGCCAGCGCCCGCGCGGGGCCGCAGCAGGGCTGCCAGTGCAGAATGCAGTGCCGCGAGGGATCCGCGATAAAGATCTGATCGCCCCACACGGCGATGCCGCGCGGCAAGGTGACCCCGCCGAACGTCCCGTGAGGATCGGCAAGATCGGGCAGGCGTTGCGCCAGCGGTTCAAGCTGGATGCCCTCCTCCTCGACCGATGCAGCAACGGCCTCCAAGGGCCGCCAGCCACTGGCGTTATCCAGAATGAAATCGTAGGGACGAATCAAACGCGCCATCAGACTCCTCGCGATCGCGCATAGCTGACCGAAATACTGGCCTGGTGCAGGGCGATAAGAGCGCCATCGGCCACGGGCAGGTCGCAGCAATCATAGACGGCGGCCACATACCACCTTTGCTCTGGCGGGTCACCCGGCTGGGATGGCTCGACGATGGCGCCCACCGCTCCCTCGGGGCCCTCGCCCCAACACGAGTCGGGGAAGGCGGCCCGCTCGGCCTCGATCACAGCTGATAGCCCGCTTTCCGCCTGGGCCCTGCTGCCAAAGCGCTCCAGCAGCTTGTAGAGGGTCAGGCTCTCTACACGTAGCACCCCGGGCAAGACCATGACCTCGCGCACAAGCTCGGAATAGTAAATATCGCGGCCAAAAGGCCACCCCTTGTTGTCCTCGCCGCCCTGGAGGGGGTGAAAGTAATCCGCCAGGCGGTCGGCGATAGCGTTCTTGACTGCCTTGAGATCGGCGTTATCTCGGGCGCGCACGTCCAGCGCCACGTCCACGTCATGATAGGGTGGCCCCTGCACACAGACCTGGGTGGTGATCAGACGGCGTTCGTTCAGGTAGCGACACACCATATCCAGAGCTACCTGGCTGGGGACCGGCTTGGCGTTCTCGCTGCTGGGCACGATGACGACATTGATGACGCGCCCACAGCCGTTGTTGGCGGAGCTTGGACGGGCCACATAGGCGTGGGCCCGGGCCACCAGGGCGCCCGGCGTTTCGGCCGCCAGCAGGGCAAAATCTTCCAGGGTGACGGCCCGATTGCGGGTCTTGAGGGCGTCTTGTGGACCGCGCAGTTTGGTCTCTTCCAGGGTCTCCTCGTCAGCGCCGCCCTCCGCGGGCCTATAGTTGGTGACCGAATCGACCTCGGAGATGGGCGTAGCCAGGTCGGTGATGGTCTCTGCGCCCACATTGCCTATGCGGCCCCCGCCATAGCGGTATTCTCTGGCGATGACGTTGAACTGTCCCGCCACCGGGATACGGCCTCGTTGCCCATCCCCAAAGGTGATCTCGCCGGTAGTCCGATTGAGCGTATAGACTGCACCATCGGGCTTGGCGCCGTAAAAGTCGGCCACCTGTTCCCACGGCCTGGGTCCGCTGCCCTCATCCACCTCCAGCACCAGGCTGGGCTCTGCCAGCACCGGTGTATGGCGCAGGGTCATGACCTGACTGGGCGTGCCATCGCTCGAACCCACAGCTTCGTCGAAAACGGTCAGCGCAGCCGTCGCCGATACCACGTTGGTCAGCACGCGATCGATCTCGGGCGCCTTGTCGTACGCCTCCGCCCGAACCGTGACGGCCCGCAGCCAGTAATAGGGC
>SLPC01000022.1 GCA_007132185.1 Anaerolineae bacterium
GCACTGGCGTGCCCCGTCAGCACAAGCAGCGCCTCTTGTTCTTGCACGCCCGCCGGCCAAGTCGCTACAGCGCCAAACTCGCCGAATACGGTGGTCAGGTTGCGGTTGCCGATCAGTATCGCTGCGCCGGATTCAGTTTCCAGGCGGATACCCGTCAGCGTGACGTTGGCGCTGGCCCGCGCCCTGAGACGCAGGCTAAAGGTGCGCCCGCCCAGCAGACGGTCCGAGGCGATGAACTGTGTGACGCGACCGGCCCCTGTGACACGCATCATGGTCGTGGGCACAACCTGGTGGCTGATAGCCGGCCCCTCGCTGGTCCAGGCCGCCACCGGCGTGATCACCGTACCGTTGGCCCCTTGAGCGCCTTCTGTGAAATCGGTGTTGCGGACCAGGTTGAAAAAGACATCCTGCTCCAGGATCGGAAACTGCATGTCGGCGAGCGTCGCGGTGGCTCCCCGCGCCACGAACGTGCCCTTGACGATCCCCGTCAGCACCTGCTGGGCCTCGTCAGGGTCCGGCAGAGGGCCGCTGGACGGCGCGCGGTAGCCAACAAGCACCTGGCTGGGCAGTGTGGGATGCAATGTGATCTCCATAATCAGTTCAGCTCGATCATGGTGCCGCTGATCTTGACGCCGCTGGCAGACAGGGTGATGGAATTGCCGCCATCGAACTGGATGGTCAGGCTGGTGCCGTCCATGGTGATCAGCGTGCTGTCGCTGAGCTTGATGCCCACAGCAGTCGCCTCCAGGACGATGCTGGGCAGATCCCCCCTAAAGAGCAGGGTTATCTTTTCGCTGCCCTCGGTATCGTCAAACTCGAGCACGTGGCCGCTTACCGTCTTGATGGTGCGCAGCTTGGGGTCGTCGCGCGGCGGCTTGTCCTCGCCGTTCCACAGGCTGCCCAGAACATAGGGCAGGCGTAGCTCGCCCTGCTCAAAGGCCACCAGCACCTCATCGCCCACCTCGGGCATGAACTGCATGCCCCGCTCCGCCCCGGCCATGGGGGCAGCGATGCGGGCCCAATTGCTCTCCGGCTCATCCTCGCTCATCCAGGGAAACGTGAGTTGGACGCGCCCCAGGCTCTCGGGATCATCGAGGCTCTTGACCAGACCGATTGCCACGCCAGAGATGCGGCTCACTTGAGCTCCTCCATACGTGCCTCGAATTGGGTGGTATAGCCACTATCGCCGATGGTATGGGTACTGTTGGTGACGAGGTAGCGGCCGCTGAATCGACTGCCCAGCCCCCGGATGTAGACGGGTTGGCCCGCTCTCAACTCGGGCAATCCTACGGTGCTGCCCGAGCCGCTGACCAGATCCTGAGCTCGCTCGGCCAGATAGGCTTTGGCTTTCTGCTTGGCCTCCGCCTCGGTCTCGATGGGCTCGTCAGCCACCACCTCTTGCGAACCGGCCAGAGCCGAGTCCACGGCCGACATGTCCGCCACGCTGGGCAGCCCTCGAATGTCCAGGTCATCCCACGTCGCCTCGCCCACAATCTCTTTTTTCTGCGACGGGTTCCAGCCTCGGACCGTCACTTTGGCTATCTGGTTCTTGGTCTTGAGTGTGGGCTTGAAATTGATCAGCGTCTGGCCATATACGAGCTCGTACGCCGCTGGGACACCCCGGTCTGGCGGATGAAAATGCAACCGGGACACGGTATGGCTGTTTTCCGCCACTTCTTCAATATAGATGTCATAGCCGTTATGGCGGGCCCGTTCGATGAGAAAGACGATCGGATAGTCGTTGTTGATCACGATATAGTTGTGCGCCTCTTCGCTGCGATTGGCTGTGCGGGTCACCAGCTCCAGATTCAGCCCGGGCTGGCCAGCGGCGCTGCGTTGCCTGTTTTGGTCCTGCACGATCCTGTCCAGGATGGCCTGGGCAATCTGGGTATCGGTCTTGTCTGTAAAGACCTGCGTCTCTTGCTTGAAATGCAGCTTGTAGAGCTGATTCAGCGCCCGTATCTGGATGCTGGGTTGGCCGCCGGCCGGAAAGTCAGGCGCCAGCGAGACAATCTGCCCGCGCAGCATCAGCGTCAGGCCGCCCCGATCGTAATAGCCCATGTACAGCTCGATCTCGGCGCCAGGATCAAAGCTCACGGGTGATGTCTGGGGGTCGCTGTACTTGAACGCGCGCTTGTCAGCATCCCAGTTGTTCAGGGTGATCTCGCAGGAATCCAGCTTATCCAGGCTGTCCGTATAGCTCACCGAGAGCACATCTCGGATCACGTCGCGCTCGAGACTCTGGCCCTTGATCTTGAGCTCAAAGGCCGGCACGTAAAAGTCATAGTTCGTATAGATCGCGATAGGTTGCTCAGTCATCGTCTAGGTCCGCACCGGTGGTAGTTCCAGCACCATGCCCGGTTGCAGATCGCGGGGCCGTAGCAGCCTGTTAGCCTCGGCGATCAAGCGCCACTTGGCAGGGTCCTGGTAGGCAACGTAGGCAATCTGTGGCAGTGTCTCACCGCGTTGCACGGTATGCGTACGGGTGTGGTCCGCCGATTGCAGGTTGAGTTGCTGAAGCTGCGTCTCTAGCGATTTATACTCGCGCAGCGAGACCGACAGCGTGGCTCGTAACGGCACACCCTCCGGGCTGAACAAGGTGAACCTTTGCTGGATGCTCTCGACGATGCAATCAAAGGACTTGCGGGTGCCGCTCACCTCTCCCGCCTGGTTGATCAGACCGGGGAATTCCTCGCCCCACCCAAAGCGACACCGGGGCGGCGCATGTTCCCGGCCCGACATCTTGACCAACGCATAGAACTCGTTGGTGCGGATGGTCACAGGGGTGGCGCCCGCCGCGGTTCCCTCGTTGGTCGAGTCAAAGAACAGCTCCAGCGTGACCTTTTCGTTCTGGCCTCGGACAAACTGCAGGACAGGGCTATCGATGCCCGGTATGGCGATCTCGGCGATCTGCGCCGCCTTTTCCATGCTCAACTCGGTGGGGTTGAACTGCAC
>SLPC01000067.1 GCA_007132185.1 Anaerolineae bacterium
AAGGCGATGGGGGCGTTGCCTGCGATGTACGCTGCTTGCAGAGCACGAAACCCGGACCTTCTGTAGCTCTTTTGCGCTAGTTCGATGATACTCTAGCTTTATTCTCCCTCCCCCCGCTTGCACCGCCCTCCTCTCTGCGCTATAGTGCCCCCATTCGCGCCTGCCACACATCGCCAAGACGAGGAGGCTATCGTGCCCAAAGGTTCCCGCATCGAGTCTGTTGTCGCGCGCCAGGTGTTTACGTGGCGGGGCCACCCCGGCATCGAAACCACCGTCACCACCGCCAACGAGGCCAAGGGCGTTGCCACCGTCACCGCCGGCCTCTCCGTGGGCGATTACGAGGTCCAGTTCGCCTATGACGGAGGCACCCGCTGGGCCGGGCTGGGCGTGCAGCGCGCCGTCGATAGCGTCAATGAGACCATCGCCCCCGTTCTTCAGGGGATCGACGCCACCCGCCAGATCGAGATCGACCAGATGCTGCTGGACCTGGACGGCACGCCTGACCGCAGCAAGCTGGGCGGCAACACCATCGCCAGCGTGTCGGCGGCGGTACTCAAGGCCGCGGCCGACAGCCTGGACATTCCCCTCTACGCTCACATCGGCGGCGTCAACGCCTGCGTGCTGCCCGTGCCCGGCGCGGGCCTCATGAACGGCGCCCGGCGCTATGGCGGCGGCGAGCGCGCTGGCGACAAGCCCAGCTACTCGATGATGTGCTATGGCTTTGACACCTTTGCCGATGCCTCCTACGCCGCCTGGGACGTGGAGCGCACCTTTCGCCGCACCCTGGGCGAGCGCCTCGACCTCGACCCCCAGTTCGTGCGCTTTATCCCCGCCGGCCGCATCCAGCACGATAGCGAGCTATGGGACATCATGACCGAGGTCATTGTCTCGCGCGGTTACGAGGGCAAGATCGGCCTGCAGGTGGACATTGCCGCCGGCACCTATTTCGACAACGACAAGGGCGTGTTCGTGGGGCTCTTTTCCGCCGAGGACAAGACCCTCGACGAGCTGATCGAGCTCTACAAGTGGATGGTGGACAACTATCCCTTTGTCATCTTTGAGGACCCGTTGGATGAGGACGATTTCGAGGGCCATGCCCGCCTCACCCGCGAGATCCCCATCGAGATCGTGGGTGACGACCTGTTCACCACCAACCCCGAGCGCGTGCAGCGGGGCATCGACATGGGCGCCGCCAACGCCGTGCTCCTCAAGGTCAACCAGGTGGGTACCATCACCGAGGCGTTCGAGATGACGCGCCTGGCCCACCGCCACGGCTATGGCGTAATGCCCTGCGGCAGCCGCGGCGAGGGCCCCGACATCGCCGACTATGCCGTGGGCCTGATCACCGGCCACCTGCGCGAGGGCGGCACCGGCGACACGGCCAACCGCCTGCTGCGCATCGAGGAAGAGCTCGGCAGCCGCGCCCAGTTCGCGGGCAAGTCCGGCCTGCGGCTGGCCCTCTAGGCCATTATCGACAACATCAGAGGCGGGCCCGGGCTCGCCCCTTTTTCTCTATCGTCAAGATGCATGGCCATGGAGCCATGCCGCACACAACGCAGGTTGAGACGATGATCATCCAAAATCGTGACGAACTGCTCTCCCACGGCCACGTCGAGGGTCGCCGCCAGGTGCTGGACATCCTAGAGACAGGGCTGGCCGCCGGCGACCCCTACGATAATGTCCGCAAGGCGGTGCGCATCGAGGGAACCAAGCTCCTCATCGGCACGGACGAGTTCCCCCCCGGACCCATGGTGCCCCATAACATCACGCGTCCCCGGCGCTATCCGCCCGAGCCCCTGTCATTCGATCTGGACGAGGTGGGCGACATCTATCTGGTGGGCGGGGGCAAGGCCGCCCAGCGCATGGCCACGGCCCTGGAGGACATCCTGGGCGATCGGATCACCGATGGCCATGTGAACGCCAAAAAGGGCGACCGCATCGCCCTCAAGCGGGTGGGCGTGACCCTGGCGGGGCACCCCTCCCCCGATGAGGATAGCGTCACGGGCGCCCAGCGTATCCAGGATATCGAGCAGAGCGCCAAAAAGGGCGACATCGTGTTCATGTCCGAATCGGGCGGGGGCACCGCCCTCATGACCCTGCCGGCCCCCGGCCTCACCCTGCAGGACATCCAGGATGTCAACCGCATCCTCTACCTGGAGCATGGCGCCCCCATG
The DNA here is from genome assembly GCA_007132185.1 of Anaerolineae bacterium. Lineage (GTDB taxonomy): Bacteria > Chloroflexota > Anaerolineae > UBA1429 > UBA1429 > UBA1429. The sequence continues at coordinate 2,175 of SLPC01000067.1, forward strand.
CTGGTGGCCAACGCCGTGCGCTTTTTGCTAATGACCCTGCGCCAAAAGCACAGCCGCCATGTGGGCGACGCAACCCTGATCATGATCTCGACCGACGAGCGCCCGCCACGAAACCCGGCTGTGCTGGAGAAACCCCTCGGCATCACCGACGAGTACGAGCACGCCATCTACCGCCTCAAGGAGTACGACTGCTGGGACGAGATTCCCGAGTCGGTGCGCCAGTTTCTGCTGCGGCGAGACCCGGCCTATGGCACCTTGCGCCCCGAAGAGTGGTACGACAAGCCCCACTTTCGCATCCGCGTCATGGGCCCCGAGTATATGCTGGCCGCCGCCGAGCGCCGCGCCCGCGAGCTGGGCCTCAACGCCACCATCCTGGCCTCGTCGCTGAGCAATCTGGAGGCGCGCATCGTGGGCGACAGCATGGCCCACATCGCCCGAGAGATCGAGCAGCATGATCGCCCCCTGCAGGCGCCGGCTGTCTTTTTGCTGGGGGGCGAGCTGGTAGTGAACACAGGCAAGAACCCCGGCGAGGGAGGCCGCAACCAGGAGTTTGTCTGTGGCGCCGCGGTCCGCATCGCTGGCAGCCGGCGCATCGTTGTCGGCTCGGCCGACTCGGACGGCAGCGACGGCCCCACCAACTATGCGGGCGGCATCGTCGATGGGGAAACCTGCCAGCGGGCGGCCAGCGCTGGTATCGACGTGTCCGAAGAGCTGCGCCGCCACAACTCTTGTGGTATGCTGCGCAAACTTGGCGATGCCATTGATACTGGCATCCTC
>SLPC01000113.1 GCA_007132185.1 Anaerolineae bacterium
GATATAGACGATGGCGCCAATCTTGGCAAACTCAGAGGGCTGAATGGCTCCATAGAGCACGACCTGGCCGCCTGCGCCGCCCCTCACCATCTGAACCCAACGACCGACGAGCGCCATAATGCCGAGACTCGCAACGGTGACGACGAGGATCGGAATGGCGAATCGTTTGTAGTGGCGATAGTCGATCGCCCAGCAGCACAGCAGGGCCACGAGGCCGAGCCCAACAAAGCGAAGCTGCCGCACCAGGTAAAAGGTGGGGCCTGTAACATCGGTCCATCCCATCATGGGCAGGTGGAACGTGGCGCTATATACCATGACAAGCCCGCAGAGAACCAGGGCCAGGGCAATGACCAGCACGCCCCAGTCGGTTCGTCCCAAGCGCCGCGTAAACCCTCGCATCATTATGCTCATCGGTTACAGTTCCTGCACCAATTGGCAAAAGGCGCGACCCCGCGCCTCGAAATCGGCATAGACATCAAAGCTGGTGCCCCCGGGCGAGAGCAGTACGATATCGCCGGATTGGGCTATCTGAGCTGCCATCCGCACAGCAGTCTCCAGATCCTGGGCCCGATAGACCGGTGGCGCCGGGGCATCGTCATCGGCCAGCACCTTTTCGATCAACGGGGCACACTCGCCAAAGGCCACCACGCCCCGCACCTTGCGCCGCACCCAGGCGGCCCATTCATCCCACGGCAGGTGCTTGTCGCGCCCCCCGGCCAGGAGCACCAGCGGCTCCTCAAAGGCCCGCAGCGCTGCCACGGCCCGCTCGGGGGTTGTGGCGATCGAGTCATTAACAAAGGTGATCTCTCTCCAGTGGCGCACCATCTCGAGCCGATGAGGGATGCCCTCGAACTGGGTGGCGACCTGTCGTATGGCGTCGAGGCTGCCGCCTGCCAGGCTGGCAGCACAGGCCGCTGCGAGGACGTTGGCCACATTATGCTCGCCCCGCAGCCGCACCTCGTCACGTCCACAGATCTGCCTTTCGCGGCCCTCCATGCGTAGCCACAGCGCTCCATCCCTCAACATAGCACCGCACGAGACCGGCTCCGCCAAGCTAAAGCAGGCCACATGCCCCCGGGCCCGCTTGCTGAGGACCCGCGTATAGGCATCATCTTGGCTGAGGACCGCCCAATCTGATACATTCTGATAGTCCAGGATAGCGGCCTTGGCATGCACGTAGGCATCCATCGTGGCGTGGCGATCCAGATGGTTGGGCGTGATATTGGTCACCACGGCCACGGGCGGGCTCCACCCGGCCAGTGAGATCGCCCGGGATGCCGCCGAGCGCATCTGCTCGACCGCCTCACCCTGACAGTCGGGATGGAACAGCTCGAGCTGAAAGCTGGAGAGCTCCATGACCACAATCTCGGGCCGGCGATCGCCCAACAGCTCGCCTATGAGGGGCCGCCCGATGTTGCCCCCCAGCCAATAGTCGTATCCATCGGCCTCTAGCATGCGCCCGACTAGCGAGGTCGTCGTAGTCTTGCCGCTGGAGCCAGTGATGCCCACGATGGGCGCCTGGCAGAGCTGGGTAAAGAGCCTCGGTTCGCTGCTCAGGGGCACACCTCGACGGCGCGCCTCCTGCACCAGGGGCGCCTCCAGGGGCACGCCCGGGCTCAGGAAGAGCACGTCGACATCCAGCAGGTCCGGGGGATGGCCGCCCAGGGCCAACCGCACGGGCAGCCCCTCGAGCTCGGCTAATGCGCCGCCCAACGCCTCGGCGGGCTTGGCGTCGCTCAACGTGACCTGAGCGCCCTGCGTCACGAGATAGCGGGCCAGGGCGATACCCTCGCGGGCCGCCCCGATGATGGCTGCGCGCAAGCTGTCGAGCCGCTGGGGCGCCCTCACCAGGTCACCCCCGCCACGGCCAACGATAGCAGCGCCGCGGCCCCGGTGATCAGCCAAAAGCGCTGGGTCACCTGCACCTCGCCCCAGCCGAGTAGCTCGAAATGATGGTGTAGCGGCGTCATCCGAAACACACGTCGTCCCTCGCCATGTCTGATGCGCGTATACTTGAAATATCCCACTTGGATCATCACCGAGAGCGCCTCGACCACATAGATGATCCCTGCCAGTATCAGCAGGGCCACATGGCCGGTCAGCAGCGCCAGCGCCGCCAGGGCGCCCCCCAGGGCTTCAGAGCCCACATCGCCCATGAACAGGCGCGCGGGGTGCACATTATGCCACAGAAACGCCAGAACCCCGCCCAGGAGCCCAAAGGTCCAGAGCCCCAGCCCGGACGTTCCCTGGCCGATGGCAAGGGCACCGAAAACTCCTAGCACAATGGCGCTGGTGCCGCCCGCCAGCCCGTCGAGCCCGTCAGTGAGATTCACGGCATTGGCAAAGCCGACCAGGAGCACCGCGCCGATGGGAATGAACCACCAGCCCAGATCCAGACTGCCTTCCCAGAGCGGGAGATGCCAGGGCGCCGCCTCGCCCGCCCAGTAGATGCCGGCAGCCAGCGCGAACCCATTGGCCCACTGCCAGGGCATCTTGCTCCTGGCCAGCCATCCCACACCCTGCCTGTCCCCCAGACCCTGCCAGTCGTCAAAGGCGCCCAAAGCGCCAAAGGCCATGGTCGCCAGCAGGGGCCACCATACCTGGCGATAACCCATGGCGACCAGGATAAAGCCGATCAGGACAGTCGGGACGACGAACAGCAGCCCACCCATGGTGGCCGTCCCTGCCTTGATCCTATGGGCCTCGGGGCCGTCCATCCGGATGCTTTTGCCGATGCCACGCGCCAGGAGCCACGGAATGACCAGCGCCCCCAGAGGAGCCATCACGGCGAACACGGCCACCGCCAGCCCCAGAGGCGCCCTCATGCCAACACCGTCCCCAGCGCCTGGACGATCTCTTCCATCTGCATGCTGCGCGACCCCTTGATCAGCACAATATCCTCGGGCTGTAGCAGCTCATTCAGACGGTCGATGGCCTCCTGGTTGGTGTCGAGAGCGTGCACCCTGTCTGCCACCATGCCGTTGCTCGCAGCCGCCTGGGCGATCCCACGGGCTCGGGGCCCCACGGTGATCAACAGATCGCATCGCTGGGCGGCCCACTCGCCCACCTGGCGATGCGCCTCGGCCTCCACGCTACCCAATTCGAGCATATCGCCCAGGACGGCCACCCGTCGCGGGCCCAGCTCTTGCAACAAGTCCAGGGCGGCCTGCACGGCCAGGGGGCTCGAGTTGTAGCTATCATCCAACAGCATGATCCCGTCGCGACCCGGGTGCACCGCCAGCCGCAGCCCCTCTGTCTGCTGGGCCAGCCCTTGCTCGATCTCGGGCCACGCCAGCCCCTCCACAAGGCCGACGGCCACGGCGGCCAGAGCAGCGCTGATGGCCGGCTTGCCCGGCAACCGAATGCGGAGCTCGTGCTCTCCCTCCTGCCCGGGCCAGAGCGGGTGCTCGGCAATGGCCAGATCGATGAGACTGCCCTCCAGCCCCATGCCCTGGATCCGGGCGGCACGCACATGCGCCGTGGCGGCCTCTCCATAGGTGATAGCCTGGGCCTGCGTCTGCCGGGCCATGGCCGCCACACGCGGGTCGTCGGCGTTCAGCACGGCCACGCCATCGGCGGGCAATGCCTGGGGCAATTCGGCCTTGGCCTGGGCAATGCGCTCGATGGTGCCCAGCCGCTCCAGGTGAATGGGAGCGACATGGGTCACCACGCCTACCTGGGGGCGGGCTATGTCGCACAGGTCGGCGATCTCCCCCAGAGCATACATCCCCATCTCCAATACGGCCCGCTCATGCTCAGACCGTAGGGTCATCAGTGTCAGGGGCAGCCCGATCTCGTTGTTATAGTTGCCCCGGCTCTTGAGCAGCGTGTAGCGCTGTTCCAGCACCCCGGCGATGACCTCTTTGGTCGTGGTCTTGCCGATACTGCCGGTCACACCAATCACCCGCAGATCGGGCGATGCGGCGCGCCGGGCCCGGGCCAGGGCCTGCAACGCATGGAGCGTACTGGGCACACGGATCGCCACCGCATGGACCGGCCCATCCGGCCAGGTGCCGCTCACCGTATCCACCGTGGGCACGCCGTCCACCGCACACTCGATCAGCGCCAGGGTGGCGCCAGCGGCAAAAGCCTGCGACACATAGTTGTGGCCGTCGACCCGCTCGCCCGCAAAGGCCACGAACAGGCTCCCCGGCCCGGCCAGCCGCGAGTCGATGCATATATCGGTTGTCACCAGGTCACCCGCCCACGACACGGCCATGCCGGGGGCCAGAACCTCCAGCACCTGTGCCAGGCTGAGCGGCGAGAGAGCGAAATCAGTGGGCATTGGGCGGTATTCCATAATAATCCATGAGGAACTTGAACATCTCTGCAAAGGCGGGGCCCGCCTCGTTCGACCCCCATTGCCCCTCGCTCAAGCCGTCCAGCTTGACCAGGACCACAAAGGAGGGGTCGGGCAACGGGCCATAGCCTACAAAGGAGCCGATATAGTTGCCGCGCTGGTACTCTCCGCCAACCACTACCTGCGAAGTGCCCGACTTGCCGGCGATCCAGTAGCCCGGCACGACGGCCGGCTGCATGCCCAGGTGAACCGCCTCTACCAGCATGGCCGAGACCTGGTCGGCTACATCGGCCGAGACCACCTGGCGGCCCCAATCGCGGGCCAGGGGCGTGATCCCGTTGGCATCGCGCACGGCGGCCACCACGTGCGGCCGCCGAATAACGCCGCCGTTGGCCAGGGCGCCATAGGCCACGGCCACCTGCAGGGGCGTCGCCGACATGCCCTGCCCGTAGCTGTTGCGCCCCAGGTCAGACATGTGCCAGGCATCCTGGCCGGGCACGCGCATGATCCCTCGCTCCTCGGCAGCCAGGTCAATGCCCGTCGGATCGGAAAAGCCAAACCGCTTGAACAGCTCGTAAAAGCGCGCCGGACCCAACGCATTGGCCACGTGAGCGGCCCCCACGTTCAGCGACTTGGCCAACATCTCGGTCATAGTCGTGACACCGTGGGCCCGGCGGTCGGCGTTGCGAATCTCTTCATTGCCGATCACGATCATGCCCTGATCCTCATAGGTGGTATCCGGGTGAATGACGCGTGCATCCAGCGCTGCCGCCACTGTCAGTGGCTTGATGACCGATCCCGGCTCATAAATGGTGCTCATAGCGCTGTTGCGCCAGGTCTCGGGCCGCGCCTCGAAGAAAAAGGCGGGCTCATAGGTAGGCGAGTTGGCCATGGCCAGCACCGCACCGGTACGCGGATCCAACACGATCAGCGTGCCCGAGCTCGCCTTGCTCCTCTGCTGGGCTGCGCGCAGGATATGCTCGGCCTCGTGTTGGACGGCTCGATCGATGGTCAAAATCAGATCAAAGCCATCGTGAGCGGGCACATGCCCCCCCAGGACTGCCAGCAGGCGATCCCCACTGGGATGATTGATGCCACGCCATTCACCACTCTCGCCCCGCAGCAGGCGATCGTGGTACGACTCGAGGCCGTACTGTGGCTCGCCCTGGAAATTGACAAAGCCCAGTACGTGGGCCAACAGAGCGCCATCGGGATAGATGCGCAAGAACCCCGGCTCTACAACCAGCACATCCAGGTTTCGGTTCAGCGCACCAAGCGCGCTGCAGACCGGCTCGGGCACCCCGGTGCTGAGCGTGTGCCTGCGATCGCGGCTGCCCTGCAAGAGCCGATCGACCTCGGCGCGCGGCTCGTTCAGCACGTTGGATAGGAGCACAACCAATGCCCTGTGTAGATTATCCTCGATGACCAGAGGGCCCCAAAGATCCTGCAGGAGCTGGTTGGGCTCGCCGGTGACGCCATCCTGAAACAAGGGCGCCAAACCCAGCTCATAGTAGGTGGCGGGCTCCTGGCCCGCGTATATCGTCTCTACCGCCCTCTGGAGACGTTCCTGTAAAGCTCCGCGGGTCTGCACATGATCGTACCGGTCAGGGCGAAAAAACACATGGCAGGCATAGGTGGAACTGGCCAGATAGTGCCCATTGGCATCCAGAACGCCCCCGCGTACAGCCGGTATGACCTCGGGGTGCTGCGCAAAAGCCGGCGTGGGCATAATGAGTTGGAACCAGGCCAGACGACCGATCAGCAAAAAGCCAAGCGTGCTGAACAAAATCAGCAGCCAGAGCATACGTCTCTGCTGGCCCAGACCCACTTGGCGTTCTGACCTGTCTATCATAATCCTTTGCGCCGCACCCTTGTGATACGCTCTACTGCCCTGCCCCTATCTGTCATGAGCCCAAGGACGTAGCCATTCTCCCAGCCCGTCTCTGAGCCCCTGCCAGACCCCTCCGGGTTCCTCAGCCATTGGCTGGCTGACGATGCTACCCGACTGAATATACGCAGCATCAAGGGGGCGACAACCTGGACAGGTTATGCTCAACTGACGGGATGCATCGGACGCATCCGAGAGCTGATACCCCCGCTCGATACCATGGTACAGCACACGCTTGAGCGAACCCAGCATGGCCACCTCGGCGTTCAGCGTCACCAGTTCGCGGTGTAGCTCTTCTTTGCGTAGCTGCTGCTCGCGGACCTGGCTGGCCAGTTGCGCCACCTCGCTGGATTGGCGCAGATAGAGCCAGCCAGCCAGCCCGAGCAAGATCAAGACAACGCCAAAGAACACCACAACACGCATGTCTACCCGGGCGCCCCCATTGTCGGGACCCAGTCGGCCATATGGGATGAATAGCTCGTTGCGTTGCCTCATGCTAGTTTCGCTGCCAGTTTGGTCGCATTTGTCGATCCCTTTGGCTAGAGCTTGCGCGCGACACGCAACCGCGCACTGCGGCTGCGGGGATTCTCGGCCATCTCTTGCCGATCGGGCATGATAGGCTTTTTGGTGAGCCGCTCCAACTGGGCCACATGGCCACATACACATTGGGGCAATCGCGGCGGGCAAATACAGTCGCGCGACTCTTGAACGATGAACTGCTTGACGATCCGATCCTCCAATGAGTGAAACGCGATCACAACCAGCACGCCCCCCGGCGCCAAGAGGGCCAGTGCCTGGGGAAGCACCTGCTCCAGCGATTCAAGCTCGCGATTAACCGCGATGCGTAGAGCCTGGAACGTCCGCGTCGCCGAGTGAATGCCCCCAGAGCTACGGACGGCCCGGGCCACCACGCTGGCCAGCTCCAGCGTGTCCTCGATGGGGCGAGCCCTCACAATGGCTCGCGCCACGCGCCGGGCATAGCGCTCCTCGCCATAGGTGTGGATGATGCGGGCAAGCTCCTCCTCGGACCATTGGTTGACGATTTCAGAAGCGGCAAGGTCGGCATCCGGGTCCATGCGCATATCTAGCGGGCCTTTTTCCTGAAAGGAAAAGCCACGCCGAGCATCATCCAGTTGCAGGGAGGAGACCCCCAGGTCCAGCAGCACGCCCTGCACCGGATCGAACCCATGCTCTCGGGCAACCTCGGCCAGCTCTGCATGTCGCCCTTGCGCCAGCACGACCCGATCGCCATAGGGCGCCAATCGCTCTTGTGCGATGGCCAGCGCCTCGGGATCGGCATCCATGCCCAGCAAGCGCCCCGTGGGTGCCGAGCGCTCCAGAATCCCCTGGGCATGCCCCCCCAGCCCTACCGTGGCATCGATGTAGGCGCCGCCCGGTCCTGGTGCAAGCCAATCCAACACCTGGTCATAGAGTACCGGGATGTGCTGCCGACGTTCACGTCCACCATCGGACTGGCCGTCTGTCAAGGTCACTGCTCAGACGCCTTTTTGGGCCATGTCGTCAAGGACGTCTCCAAGCATCTCGCGATTCTGGGCAAGCTCCTGGTGCCATCGCGGGGGACTCCACAGCTCGATGATGTCGTCAGAACCTACAAAGATGGCTTCGCTATCGATTTCGGCATATTCGCGCAGATAGGCGGGCACTAGAATGCGGCCCAGCTTGTCCAGATAGACTTCGGTAGCACCGCCAAAGAACCAGCGCGTAAAAATGCGCCGCTCGCGGCTGGCGCTGGGGGTCAGCTCTAGCCGTGCCGCAAGAGCTTCCCATGCTTCTTGCGGAAAGAGCAACAAGTTGGTATCATGTCCGCGCGTGAGAAAGAGCCCCGATGTGAGCCCCTCACGCAGGCGAGCGGGTACGGTCACACGGCCCTTTTCATCGAGGGTGTGGCGATATTCGCCCAGAAACACCGGGGTGGCCTCCTCAAGCCAGAACACGGGGGAGTTGGCGGAGCATCAGCGGTGTTGCACCACCTTTGCCCACTATTCCCCACAAACTGCCACCAGTATACAATGGAAACTCTCTTCTGACAACGCGTTTGCCGTAAATTTCCGTCAATCCGAGAGATTCGTCCTCCGCCTGCGAACTCCTTTCTGCGCCTCTTTTCGCTCTGGCATGAGCATGGTATCATCTCTACTATGAAGCTCTATCTGACCTCACTGGGCTGCCGCCTGAACCAGGCCGAGATCGAGGCTTTGTCACGCCGCGCTGTTGCGCTGGGCTGCCAGCTTGTGGAAACGCCCACCCAGGCCGACTGGGCCGTGATCAACACCTGCACGGTCACCCACGTGGCAGCCCGCAAGTCGCGCCAGGCCATCCGCCGCCTGCGCCGTGAGAACCCCACCGTGCGCGTCGCCGTGATCGGCTGCTATGGCGAGATGTCACGCGGCGAGGCCCGCGCCCTGACGGGTGTGGACCTTGTGCTGCCCAATGTGGAAAAGGAGCGTCTGCTGGATCATCTCCTGGCGGAGGTAAGCCTCTCGGGCCCAGCTCCGCCCGAAAATGCCCCGGCGCCTTTGGGGCGTCGCACGCGGGCGTTCATCAAGGTGCAGGATGGCTGCGACAATCGGTGCGCCTACTGCATCGTGACGGTGGCCCGCGGGCCTTCGCGCAGCCGCCTGCCCGACGAGATCCTGGCCGAGATCGCCGAACGACAGAGCGAGGGCGTCCAGGAGGTGGTGCTCACCGGGGTCAATATTGGCGCCTATGGCCGGGATCATCCCGAGAGCGGCCCCTTGCCGGTCTACGAGGGCTGGTCGCTGGCCAGATTGGTGCGGGAGATCCTGGAGCGCATCGACATCGCGCGTCTCCGCCTGTCCTCCATCGAGCCGTGGGACCTGACCGAGGAGCTGATCGCCCTCTGGCCGCACACAAGACTGTGCCGCCAGGTACATCTGCCACTCCAGAGCGGCTCGGATGCCGTGCTACGACGCATGGCCCGGCCCATCCGCGTCGCTGGCTTTCGCGACCTGGTGGGCGCCTTGCGGGGGCGCGCACACGAGATGGCCGTATCGGCTGACCTGATCGTGGGCTTTCCCGGGGAGAGTGACACCGACTTTCAGGAGACGGTGCGGGTGGCCCAGGAGCTTGGGCTTGCGCGATTGCACGTCTTTCGCTACTCGCCTCGGGAGGGCACTCCTGCCGCGGGATGGGAGCCCGTTCCGCCTTCAGTGGCCCGTCAGCGCAGCGAGCGTCTGATCGCCCTGGGGGAGGAGCTGGCCTTGGCGTATCACCGACGCTTTGTGGGCGAGACGGTCGAGGTGCTGTTCGAGACGGCGATAGAGTTGGAGGGAACCTGGGGCTGGAGCGGGCTAACCGACCACTATGTACGTGTGTGGGCGCCCTACGACGACAATCTGCATAACCGACTGCGCCGAGTCCGGGGCCTGGCTGCCGATGCCCAGGGCCTACGGGGCGAGATCGTACCAGAAGCAGGCCTCAGGGGGTCAAAGGCGGCACCACCAGATGCGAGGGATAGCCACGCACAGGCCTGACCTGCCCATAGACGTCGGCACGATACTCGAATGCCCGCCCCTCCACGGCCAGCACGATATGGTAGCCCTGGGTGGCGACACGGGCGCAATCGGTGGCCTCTTGGCGCAGCCCGAGACAGGCATCGGGCCAGCGCACCGGTACGATCTCGAGCACCTGGATCGCGCCGACCCTCACCTGCTCCCACGCCAGCAGGTCCAAGCGAGCCTGCGCCAGCAGGCTGGCTTGCTGCTCTTGCCCCATGACCCGCATATAGACCTGCTCGGCCCAGGCAGACAGATGGGCTTGCTCCTGCGGGGTGGCCTGGCGGTCGCCCTGCCCCGCAAAGGACAGCTTGACCGTTGCGCGAGAGGGATCGACGCCGGCGCCCGCATACTCAAAAGGCGCCAGGGTCAACAGATAAGCCTGGTACCATGCCAGCTCCGCCTCCGTCATATAGGCCAAGCGGGCCCCCTCATCGCATGGGCCATAGCGGATCTGCCAGGCATGGTCTATCACCAGTTGACTACAGGCGCCCAGGGGAGGCTCTATCGTGCCCTGGCGCACCCAGCGCAGACCCTCGGCGCGTGCGGGGGTTGTATCCGCGGGATCGGCGGGTGCCGAGTCGGGGGGCGCTGAATCGGCAGGCGCTGCTACTGGCTGAGGCTGTGCCGATGGAGGCGCAATGCTAGCACGGATGCCGGCCATCGGCACAACCACCATGAGTGCGCCGAGCACGAGAGCGAACAGGAACCCGAACAGAAACCAGAGCGCCTTGGCCATTGACCTTCATCCTTTTGCATATTCTGCATCCATGATAACCCCATTGCAGGCTAGACGTTGCCCACGAGCGTGGCGTTCCCCTCAAGATAGCACAACCTTGGTGCCATTATCGCGTATAATAGTAGAGAACCGCTTGAGCGGTTGATCGATTGCATCTGAAGGAGGTATACGCATGTCTGAGCCTTTTGAACTGAATACACCCGAGAGCTCTACCCCCCAGCGCAAGCAGGAATTGGATCTGTCGGCCGAGAACGTATGGGACAAGATCAGAAGCTTGTGGCAGACCATTTGGGCCAAGAGCCTCTACATACGGCGAGGCGGCGAGACCCAGGTCAAGCTCCCGCTGCCGCTCGCGATCGTGCTGGGCATAGTCTTTCCACATATCGCCGTGCCCATCCTTGTGATCGGCGTCGTTGCGGGCTTTTCGTTCACCATCGGAGCAAGGTAGCCTGCTATCTGGGCTACCGTGCTACATCAAGGGAGGATCGTATGGCTGAACCGTTTGGCACCGAGCAGGAATCGTCTGAAGAGAATATCCGCCGTGAAGAGATGCATGTCGCCGGCACAGAGCTGGTGGACAAGGTCAAGGAGCTGTTGCATCAGGGGAACATTCGCCGCATCGTGATCAAGCACGAGGGCGATACGGTCATGGAGCTCCCTCTGACACTGGCAGCCGTCGGCGTCGTCGTGGCGCCGGTGATGGCAGCGGTGGGCGCCTTTGCGGCCCTCGCCACCAACTGCTCCATTGTGGTCGAACGCATCATAGAGGAGCCGCCTTCGCCGCCGGGCGATAGTGGCACACCGACGCAGCCGCTGTCGGAATAGCGTCAAGGCCCGATTGGGGGCAATCGGGCTGACGCAAGCCGAACCTCCATGCTGCCCGGCTGCCATCCTGACCAAAACGGGGAGCCGCCCTACAGGACAGCTCCCCGCCCCAACTCGCCGAGGTACCAGGCCGATGCTTCTGCTAAAAGTCTCCTGCAACGGTGCGCATCAGC
>SLPC01000164.1 GCA_007132185.1 Anaerolineae bacterium
GATGCCACTGGCGATGGTGACGTGGCCTTTCGCACCGGCGCCGAGATGGTGCAGGGGCGTGAGGAGGATGGCCGTTTCATGCCTGCTTCGCTGGTGTTTGCGGTGGCCAATGCGGACGTGGACCGCCTGATTGCCTATGCGGATCAGCATCGCGAGGACCTGCAGGCCATCTATGATCAAGCCCACAAGGCGGGCTTTGCCGTGGCAGCCTGGTATGCCTATGACCGGTGTACCGTGCCGGGCGTGGTTACGGTGAACAATGGGGGCTGGCGAGGTCTGGACAATGTGGATGGCACCCGCAGCGGCGACCTGACGGTGGCAGACCGGATGGGGATGCAGGTGGCCGTGGATTTCGTCAAGATGGCCCGCTTGTACCGTATTCCCGGCCTGGAGAACTGCTTCCTGGAGCGCGCCGGGGCCGCTGTGGGCGTGCGCGACACCCGTCGCATCGTGGGCGAGTATGTTGTCACGGTGGAGGATGCCCGCAACGGCGCCGAGTTCGACGACGTAGTGGCCCGCAAGTATGGGGCCATCGATGCGGTGCAGCTCTATACTGGCCAGATGGCGTCGGGCTTTGCCTATCCCTATCGGGCGCTTTTGCCCAAGCGGATCGAGAATCTGCTGGTGGCGGGACGTTGCGGATCGGCCACCTTCCTGGGACACGCCGCCGGCAAGAGTATGGGCAACATGATGGGCCTGGGCCAGGCCGCCGGCGTGGCCGCCGCTCTGGCCGCTCGTGAGGGTATTACGCCGCGGACGCTAGACGTGGCCCATATCCAGCAAGCATTGCTGAATATGGGTGTGCCGCTCTTTCGCCAGAAGAGTGAGACTGCCGAGGCATAGCCGTGGCCGAGACCTGGATCCGCCTGTATGGCGAACTGAACGATTTCGTCCGCCCCGAGCTACGCCAGCGGCCCATCCTGCGGCGCTGGGACGTGAGCCCCTCGGTCAAGGATCTGGTCGAGGGGCTGGGCGTACCGCACCCCGAGATCGATCTGTTGCTGGCCAATGGGCGCTCGGTGGGGTTCGGCTATCTCGTGCAGGATGGCGACCGGATCAGCGTATATCCGGCCTTTCGGAGCGTGGATCTGGCCCAGGTCAGCCGAGTGCGCCCCGCCCCCCTGCCCGAGATACGCTTTGTGATCGATGGCCACCTGGGTCGGCTGGCAGGCTATCTGCGCATGCTGGGCCTGGATACCGCCTACCGCAACGACTATGACGATGAGACCCTGGCCCAGGTCTCCCACGACGAGGGACGCATTCTACTGACCCGCGATCATCAGCTCTTGATGCGCAGCATCGTGCGCCACGGCTACTGGGTCCGCGCCACACAGCCCAAGGAGCAGCTCGTCGAAGTGGCGCAGCGCTATGGACTGCTTCAGGTGATGCGCCCATTCACCCGCTGCCTGCTCTGCAACGTCCCGCTCGAGCCCGTGAGCAAGCACGATGTGGCCCACCTACTGGAGCCCGCCACACGGCGCCACTATGATCGGTTCTGGCGTTGCCCGGCCTGCCAACGCATCTACTGGCCCGGCTCGCACCACAAGCGTATGAGCACCCTGATCGACGAGCTGCGGGAGAAGTTGGACGAGACGCGCGCCTAGAATCGCGCCAGCCGCGCCAGATTCAGCCCCTTGACCTTGGCGCGATCCTGCTCAGTCCAGCCATCCAGCAGGCTATCGACAATGAGATGCGGCGAGCCGCTGCTCCAGGCCAGCCGATCGGGGCCAAAAGCGCGCGCTACCCGCGTCACCAACGGTTTGAGGTCGAGGTAGGGTTCTGTGGTCTGAGAGCAGTGGCGCAGGCCCGAAAGCTTCATGGTGACATTGTCGTACTCGGCCAGGGCCAACACGTCATCATACTCGTCAGAGGTGCCGAATTGTGGCTCGGCCAGGTGATCGAGCAGCACCGGAAACGAGATGTAATCGGCGACGAGCGTGGCCACTTGCCGGGCATAGTTGGGTCCAATGTGCAGCTCGATCACGAGGCCCAACTCGCCAGCAGTTTGCCAGAGCTCGCGGACGGCCAGATCGTCAAAGCTATCCAGATAGCTCTCTTTGCCGCGATGGGCATGAAAACGCAGCGAGACGATGCGTGGGTGGAGGCGCACCAACTCGGTTAGCTTGGCCGGTGCATCAGGATCGCGCGGCATAAAGAGGCAGGTTCCTTTGAGTCGGCGCTCATCGCGGGCCAAGCAGTCCAAGAGTAGGCGGTGGTCGTCGCCATAGGGCTCGGGCTGCACCAGCACGGCGCGGTCGATACCGACCGCATCCAGACGGTGCAGGTAGGTCCCTATCGGATCCGGAGACAGGCGCGACGCATCAGGGCGATAGGTGGCCTGGGGATAAAAGGGATAACGATCCAGATCGCTGGAGAACATGTGAGCGTTCCACTCGACGATCATCTTCTCTTTCTCCTGATAGCCCGTCAGGTGGGGCGATAACGCATCCCATCGTCCGCGCCCAGCTTATCAGCAAGGATATCCCGCAGACGCTGACGGGCGACATCGACCAACCAGGTCATGGTCGTCTCGTTGAGCCCCTCGGCCTCGGCGATCTCGGTCACGGAAAAGCCCACGGCCAGAGCCTGGATGGCCCGTTGGGAGATCAGCGGCAAGGCCGCCACTGCATCCTTGAGCACGATGCGCAGGTCCAACCCACGCCCCAACCGCTCCTGCAGCGCGGACGGCAAGCTTCCCAGCACCTGCTCATAGATCTCGTCCGGAATGGCCTGGCCCTCGTCGCAGCTATAGAGCAGGTTTTCCGCCCCAATCCGCTTGCGGCGCTTGGGTTGCATCTTGCGTACACTATTCACCCGTCGATAGCTCTTGTTCTCATGATCACGCGTATAGGGCGCATAGCTCAGGTCGCTGCCCGAGACGCCATAGCTGGGTGTATGACGACGGCGGGTCTTTTCGCGCTCCAACTCGGATCGCGCCCATGCAGGCCAGCGATCCTCAACGAGCGCGAGGCTATGCTCCAAAGCACAGGCCCCGCAGACATAGGACCTGGCCTGGTTGAGCTGCTTGCCACAGATACAGCACCTGAACATCGAAAGAAGACGACTCCTATCCACGCGATAAAGATTGCTATTCCGGCCCTTATGATGTCCTGAAACGCTCGTTTCGTCAACGTAGCAAGAGTTGCGCCAGGCATACGACAGGCGCATGCCCTCGTGAACTTTGTTGGTCGGCACCGCGAGAATCGTTATGGCAATCGCCAGTCCAGAGAGATCCTACTTCAGGTGCTCGATGTAAGACTCTTGACTTATTTGCCTATCTATGTGAGAATGCCTCCGATCACGTTGCATTGTGTCTGCCGATGTGTTATAGAGCATATAGCTATATAGAAACGTCCGTCACTTGGTGTTATGGAAACCCCGCGGACTTTTGCACATCAGCAAAGAATGCATAATTGTGAGATCCTTGCAATAATACGACAGACATTGTACTATTTCGCGCGACGGGTGTCGCATAGAGAATAGGGGGGAAGGACGTGAGAGCAACAATCTACGATGTGGCAAGAAGGGCTCAGGTCTCTATTGCCACCGTTTCACGCGTGGTTAGCGGCCGTGCCCGTGTGACCGAAGAAACCCGCGCCCGTGTACTTGAGGCGGTCAAAGAACTCAACTATCATCCCAACCCGGTGGCCCAGGGTCTGGCGTTGCAGTCCACGCGGACCCTGGCTCTCATCATTGAAGGTTTCGATAATATCTATCCCGCCAAGATCGTGGCTGGTGCAGAGACAGAGGCCCGTGTCCATGACTATCACCTGTTGGTACAGCAGGTTGCCGACCTGGACGGAGACAAGCTCCGTCGGCTTTCGGGCCGCGTTGATGGCATCATCATCTCGGGCGCAGCTACTGCCGATGAGCTATTGCAGGCCGCGGTCGAGCAGGACATACACGCCGTGCGCCTTGGCTACCTGATTCCTGACCTTCATGCCGACGCTGTGGTGGCCGACAACTACAAGGGTGCCTATGAGGCCGTGGAACACCTCATCGAGCATGGCTACCGCCGCATTGCCCATATCTCGGGACCAGAGAGCTCTCCCCATGGCAAGGAGCGCGCCAACGCCTATCTGGCCGCCCTGCAGGACCATGCCATCCCCCAACCGGAAGAGTACTTGGTCCGCGGCGATTACACTCACGAGAGAGGCTTTCAGGCCATGGCGAGCTTGCTGGAACTGGCCGAGCCCCCTGACGCGGTCTTTTGCGCCGATGATCTCTTGGCCATGGGCGCCATCCTTGCCGTGCATGAACTGGGCTATGAGGTGCCTGACGACGTTGCGATCATCGGTTTCGATGGCCTGGAAACCGGCGCCTATGTAACCCCTCCTCTCACCTCGGTATACCAACCCATCGAACAGCTCGGGCGCGTGGCCGTCGAGACTCTGTTGTGGCGCATATCCAATCCTGACAAAGAGTTGCGCGAGACCGTGCTCCCCACCGAACTCGTGATCAGACGCTCATGTGGTTGCCCTGCGGCATCGCGCGTGTTGGGTGGTACGGCTGCCTAGAGACCTGGCTAACAGCCGGCGAGATACCGTCAGACAAGAAAAGGCACCGTACCCAGCGAGGGCACGGTGCCTGTCATATTACGGCAGATCGTTACAGTGATATCTCGACTAGGGTCACAGGCCTTTACGGTAGGCCTCCAGAGCCTCTCGCACATAAGCGGGATCTACGTGCCCCAGCGGCGATATTGTCTGGGTGATGCGATCCGGAATGCGCAAGTCATCCATCACAAAGCCCTCGCGCTCCTTGAACGCATACTTTTCCCTGAGGATCCTGGCTCCGATATCCCGCAACTCGCTCTCTGTGGTAGCAAAGCCCAGGGGCTCCAGGGCCCTGACGACGGTATCAGGATCATAGACGTTGCGGGAAAACAGGCAGATCACGAGGCTGGTGAGCACCTGGCGCCAGCGCTCCTCCTCCAGCAACGTCTCGGCCAGCTCGCTGGGTGTCATGCCATTGCCTTTTTGCGCCACCTTTTGGTCGACGCTATAGCCCGCGTTATCCAGATGGCTATGGCGTGCTCCGGCCAGATAGCCCACGTGGCAGCCTGGCCCCGTGTGATAGCCGGGCATCTCGTTGCCACCAAAGGCCAGAGCCGCATCCTGACCTCCATAGATGCTCGACGCATGATCGACGCCCCGCGCCAGCGCCTTGTAAAAGTCGGTCGGCTGGGTCACGATCTTTTGCGCGCCCTCTATGTACGCCTCGGCATCGCCCCAGGTAAAGGCTACGCCATCGGTATCATCTAGCGAGATCAGCTCTCGTTCCAGCATCTCGGTGGCCCACGCCAGAGAGACGCCGGCGCTCATGGCATCCAGGCCCTGAACCTCGATCTCATCCAGCAGGGTCAACATGCCATTCACCTCATCCAACCCGAGCATGCTGCCGGTGGCAAAGATCGGCTCGTGGTCATAGCCAACCATCTGCGTCTTGTAAAAGTAGGGCTCGGAGGGATAGGGCGTACGCAGCGTGGCTAGGTGGATACAGGCCACGGGGCAGTGAGCGCAGGCCACGCGACGGCCCAGGTACTTTTCTGCCAGGTTTTCGCCCGAGATCGCCTCGGCGCCCTCAAAGCGAGCCGTCTGCAGATTCTTGGTGGGCAGAGCGCCCATCTCGTTCAAGGGTAGTACATTCATCGCCGTGCCCAGCTCGTGATACTTTTGCATCAGGCTCGACTCGGTCAATGTTTCAAAGATGTCGTCATACGTGCGGCGATAGGCCCGCCGGTCGGCTACGGGAAGGCTCTGCTTGCCATGCACTACCAGGGCCTTGAGCCCCTTGTTCCCCCAGACCGTACCCAGGCCTAGCCGCCCAAAGTGCCGAAAGGTCTCAGTGATGACGCATGCGTAGGTAACACCCCGCTCGCCGGCGCGCCCGATGCGCATGATCGAGCGCAGCCCCGAACCCGCCTCGCGCTCGCGCAGCACCGATCCCACGGTATAGCTACTACGCATGCCCCACAGCGCAGAGGCATCACGAAACTCGACGCCCTGCTCATTGATCACCAGATACACGGGCATATTGCTGATGCCACGTACCACCAGAGCACCATAGCCGGCCATCCGCAACGCTACGGCACTGCGCCCACCAGCGTGGCTCTCCCCCAGATTGCCTGTGTGAGGTGACTTGAACATCGCCACCGTCTTGGATGCCAGGGGATACAGCCCCACCATCGGCCCCACCGTCATAATCATGGGGTTATCGGGGCCCATTGGGTCAGCGCCCTCGGGGCATTCTTCGTTCAGCAGGCGAATGGCGACCCCTGTGCCGCCGATGGCCTCCTCGAACAGCTCGGGACGTTGCTCGACATGGAAACTCCGCCGGTCAAGATCCACATATAGCACGCGTTCCAACAGTTTATCCACGGTCATGGGGCGCCTCCTCCAGCTCTTCTAGGGCCAGCACGCCATAGGGGCAATGAGGCGCACAGTATCCGCAATAGACACACACACGGGGCTTGTTCTGCTCGCCATCCCACTGAATGGCGCCAAAGGGGCAGGCTTCTACGCAGTTGCCGCATCCGATGCACTCGTCGTGATCAAGATGCACGCCGCCCCCCTCGCGCGGCAGTAACGCATCGGTGGGACATACTCGAGCGCAGGGGGGATCGGGGCATGCCCGGCACACGACCACGACAAACCCCTTATCGATCCCCCCTGCCGACTGCACATGAATACACGACTTGGCCAGCCCGCCCTCGGCAAATCGCCGGGCACAAGCGAACATGCAACATTGACAGCCTACACAAAGATCATTATCAACAACGGATAGACGTTTGGCCATAAATCTCTCTTTTCATAGTCGAGTTTTTAGGAACCCTCCATGCCTTCGAGCGTCTGGCGAACCTCATCATCCAGTTCCCAGTCGAACAGATCCATGTTCTCGGCCAGGTGTTCCCGCGACGTAGATCGGGGGATCACGACCACGTCCTTATCGACCAACCATCTGAGAATGAGCTGCGCCGGGGTACGGCCTCGTGCCTCGGCAAGCCGTTTGAGCGTGCGCTCGTTTGTGAACTCGCCCTTTCCGAGCGGGCTGTAGGACGTAACCACAATGTCTCTCGACTCACAGAACTGGCGCAGTTGCTCCTGGTTGCGCTGGGGATGATAGAGCACCTGATCGTTGGCGATGGGTACGGTAGTCACATCCAACGCCTCTTCCAGATGGGCAATCGTAAAGTTGCTCACACCAATATCACGGAGCCAACCCTTCTCGCGGAGCTCGGCCAAGGCCGTGAATGTCTCTCGCATGGGGACATCCGGATTGGGCCAGTGGATGAGGAACAGATCCAGGTAGTCGGTCTCCAGCTCCTCCAGACTCTTTTCCGCAGCGACCAGGACCTCCTCGTATTGCAGGTTTTCACGAGGCACCTTGGACACGATAAAGATGTCCTCCCGGGGCACCCCCGACCGCCGAATACCGGTGGCGACGGCGCGATGGTTGTCATAGGCCAGTGCAGTATCAATATGGCGATAGCCCAGCTCCAGGGCGGTTGCGACGGCATCGGTGCCTATGCTGCCGCGCAGTGTCCAAGTCCCCAGGCCAATTATCGGCATCTCGGCGCCAGATGGTAGTGTTCTCGTCTTCATTGTATCGCTCCTTCTTCAGTTCGATCAGATGAGCTACTTTATCAGTTTAGCATGCGCTCAGGCATAGTTCAAGCTTTTGAACGGACAGATTCTCAGTCTTCTGGCTCAAAGGAGAGGGCCGCCGAGTTGAGGCAATAGCGCAAGCCTGTGGGCTCGGGGCCATCCTCAAAAACATGGCCCAAGTGAGCGTCACAGCGCGCACATAACACCTCCGTACGCATCATGCCCAGGCTGCGATCCTCGCGCGTCGCGACCACATCCTCGTCCATCGGCTGCCAAAAGCTCGGCCAGCCGGTGCCCGATTCATACTTGGTGTCGCTGTGGAACAGGGGGAGATCGCAACACACGCAGCTGTAGACGCCCTGCTGATGGTTGTCCCAGTACTTGTTGCGAAAAGCAGGCTCGGTGCCCCCCTCGCGGGCCACGCGGTACTGCTCGGGAGTCAGCTGCTCCCGCCATTCAGCGTCGCTCTTGACGATCTTGTCATCTCTGTTCGGGTTCATCAGATATACCTCGTTCCTCGGTTCTGTCATTCCATGGATCGGATCCAGGCCCACTCTGCGGCAGGCCGCGAGCACCAGCCCTGCCAGGCTCGCAAATACTAGCTTGCGTCGTCTCATGACTCACTCCTCGCCACGGTTCCGACCGTCAGTGCGCCGGATCGAACTCGAGCGCCGCCGAGACGATACAGTAACGCAGGCCCGTGGGGGTCGGCTCTCCACGATAGATGTCGCCCAGCGGGGCGCCACAGCGGCTGCATTCGACGGCGCTCTCCGAGATACGGCCCTCCTGGCGGTCGCGCACAGGCACCACGGCCCCCTCGATGGGGACCCAAAAGCTGGGCCAGGGAGTGCCGGGGTCATACTTGGTGTCGCTCTCGAACAGAGCCTGGCCGCACACGGCGCACCGATACAGGCCTTCCTCAAAGTGGCTGGTCCAGTCGACGCGCCCCTCGAGCGCCAGGTCGATGGGGCAGCCGGGCCCGGCCTCCGCCAGGGCATCGCCCGCAGGCGCCTCAACAGCATCGCCACCGGCGACCCTGCCAAGGCGCTCCAGGCCCCCCGAGCGACAGGCGCCCAGAGCCAGCGTGGCGAAAGCAGCGGACAAGAGCGTACGGCGCTTCATAAAGTACTCTCCAAATACGATAATTTTGAGTATGTTACTCTTGTAATTATACGTGCCTGGGGCAGGCGCGTCAAGCGGTGTTGACGACTGCTGGGTTCAGTGCACACGGATCACGAGCAGCACACAAAAGCACCTCTGACAAAGTTTCTCAGCCGGGAACGCGCCCCGGTGTGCGCTCGTGCAAAACGTAGCTTCTGTGTCGATTTTAGGTTGACAGTTATAGGCCCGCCTGCTAGGATAGAAGTGTGTGGGCCATGGGGGCCTGAAGATACAAGTTTCGTTCATCCCGTACAGCCTCCCAACCCTAGAGCTTGAAGCTTTGGCAGAGCCCATCGCATACGGCAGATACGGCCCCCGGCGGCATGCTATCCTATCTGTTTAGATCGTGGGTCGTTACGCATATACAAGAAACACACGGATTCATACTAGAGGAGTGCAGAGATGAACAAGAAGATCGCTTTCGTCACATCATTGTTTGTCATCCTAGGGCTATTGCTTCCCATGGCAGCTCTGACCGCGGGACACGTTGTCGATATTGGCGTAGGTCGTGTTACGGGCAGCGCCGCTGTCGAGTTCAATGGTTATGCCGGCAGGGTGAACGTTATGGTGCAGTATAACGACCCCTATGTCCGGGGCTTTTTCCGCTTTCGCTCGGACGACGGCTCCTACCTGGTTGTTGATGTCACGGATGTCACCGAGATGGATCCCGCCTATGTGACGGGCGGTGAGGTGGTGGGGGCTCGAGCCACCTTTGAGGGCACCATAGTTGACACCAACGTCCCGGAGCTGGAGGGCGCATGGGTAGAGGTCCGGGTCGATGATCGCGGTACACCAGGTACCGGCTACAACCGCGTTCGCTGGGAGATCGAGGGCATTGGCGACACCGGCTGGATCGTCACCGAGAGAGGCAATCTCTCCATCAACGTGCCGGGATGGTGGGGGCGCTAGCCTCTGCATAGCATGTCGCTAGTACCATATAGGGGGAGCAACTCGCTCCCCCTTTTTCTGTGCCGATACCTCCTCCACTGGCGGGTCCGCCCCAAGGGCGCTACAATTCGCCTGCCACACTGCGTAACATCACCTAAAGGGGGCCTACCATGACCCGAGCAACCGTACAGATTCCCACCCACCTGGCCGAGCATATCGACACCCTGGCGCAACGCGCCGCGGTGGACCGGGACGCCTACACGACCTTTGTCCTGAGCCGCGCGCTGGACACGGCCTGGCAGCAGATGACCCGGACCGCCCTCTCGCCCAGCGGCAACCAGCGCGCCGAAGCCCGTGACGACCCACGCCTGGACTGGTGGCGCGAGGCCCGTTTCGGCATGTTTATCCACTGGGGGCTGTATGCCCTGCCGGCCGGCGAGTGGCAGGGCCAGCGCATCCCCGGCATCGCCGAGTGGATCATGAAGCACGCCATGATCCCTGTGGCCGAGTACGAGCGCCTCGCCGCCCGGTTCAACCCGGTGCAATTCGACGCCGACGCCTGGGTGCGCCTGGCCGCAGAGGCCGGTCAGCGCTACCTTGTCATCACCACCAAGCACCATGATGGGTTCTGCATGTTCCGCACCGCCCAGACCCCCTACAACATCGTGGACGCCACGCCCTTTGGCCGCGATCCCATGGCCGAACTGGCCGAGGCCTGCAAGCGCCACGGCGTGCGCCTCTGTTTCTACTACTCGCAGACCCAGGACTGGCACCATCCCCACGGCGAGGGCAACTACTGGGATTATGACGAGTACGAGAAGGACTTTGACGGCTATGTGGAGGGATACGTCAAGCCCCAGGTGCGCGAGCTGCTCACCCAGTATGGTGACATCGGCCTGATCTGGTTCGACACGCCCCGCCGCATGACCGAGCCCCAGAGCCGCACCTTGCTCGAGTTCGTGCATCAGATCCAGCCCGACTGCCTGGTGAGCGGGCGCGTGGGCAACACCCTGGGCGACTATGCCTCCACGGGCGACAATGCCATCCCCGACATGGCCGTAGACTTGGACTGGGAGGTCCCCGCCACCATCAATGACACCTGGGCGTTCAAATCCTTTGACCACAACTGGAAGTCGGCAACAGACCTCATCGCCAAGCTGAGCGACATTGTCAGCAAGGGCGGCAACTATCTCCTGAATGTGGGCCCCACCGCCGAGGGGGTGATCCCCCAACCCAGCGTCGAGCGCCTGCAGGCCATGGGCGCCTGGCTGGACGCACACGGCGAGGCGATCTATGGCACGCAGCCCGGCCCGATCCAGGGCGTGCCCGGCCTGCGCTCCACCGCCCGCCCCGGCTGCGTCTATCTGCACCTGCTCGACTGGCCCGCCGATAACGTGCTGCGGGTGGATGCCGCCAGCCTGGGGGATGTTAGCTCCGCGCGGGTGCTGGGCAATCACGATGCGGCCGCGCTATCGCTCGATGCCGACGGCGACGAGCTGGCCATC
>SLPC01000234.1 GCA_007132185.1 Anaerolineae bacterium
AGCCCTCGCCGTTGGGGCCAAAGTCGATGCCCGGTGTCACGCCGACATGGGCCCGCTCCAGGATGTCGAACGCCAGGCTGAGCGAGTCGCTGCCCAGGTGCCGAGCGTTGGCGAACACATAGAACGCCCCCGTGGGCTCGACGGCCACGCCCAGCCCCAGCTCGCGTAGGCGCGCGATCATGAACCGCCGGCGTTCGTCATAGATGGCCTTCATCCGCGCCACATCCTCGCCTCCACAGGTCAGGGCCGCGATGCCGCCCTGCTGGGCTGGCGCGTTGGCGCTGATGAAAAAGTTCTGCTGCAGCTTTTGGATCGTCCGCATATAGGCCTGGGGCGCGATCAGATAGCCCAGGCGCAGGCCCGTCATGGCGTACAGCTTGGAGAAACCGTTCAGGACAAAGGCGTCCGGCGTGAACTCGAGGATCGAGCGCTCGCGCCCTTCGTACACCAGGCCGTGATAGATCTCGTCCGAGATGATGGGGACCCCCAGCTCGGCCAAGGCCGCCATGCGCTCGGCAGAGAGCAGCGTGCCCGTGGGGTTCGAGGGCGAGTTGATCATGATGGCCCGCGTGCGAGGCGTGATGCGCTCTCGCACAGCGACGGGGTCTAGCTGAAAGGCGTCCTCTTCATAGACCGGCACATCCGCCGTGACGCCGCCTGCAAAGCACACCATGTTCGAGTAGCAGGCATAGCGCGGGTCCGACAGGATCACCTCGTCGTCCTCATCAAGCAGGGCGGCAAAGAGCAGCATCATCACCGGTGAGGTCCCCGAGCTGACCAGCACCTGCTCCGGCGACACGTCGACGCCATAGGTCTCGGCATAGTAGGCGCAGATGGCCTCGCGCAGGCGCAGGTCGCCCAGGCTATGGGTATAGTGGGTCTGCCCGTCGGCCACGGCACGCTGCATGGCGACCTTGACACAGTCGGGGGCATCGAAATCGGGCTCCCCGATCTCCAGATGGACGATATCGGCGCCCTGTTGCTCGAGGGCCTGGGCGCGTTCCAGGACGTCCATGGCGAGAAAGGGCGCGATCTTTGCGGCTCGTTTGGCGATCACCGGCTGACTCCTTGCTTGGGTGAGTTACCCCCCAGTGTAGCCCCAACCGGCCTCATCGCCAAGATGGCGCCTTGACGTGCATGATGCGCCTAGGCCAGGCGCGCTCCCAGCTTGATATATTTCTCGGGTTGGGCCGCGATCCGGGGATACTCGTCCAGCAGATTGTCAAAGGGTACGATGGGCTGGACGATGGCCTCGCCCGAGAGACGCCCCGCCATGAGCAGCTCCCAGCAAAGGGCATGGATGCGGGGCTCGTCCCAGCGGGGATGGTCCCGGTCGGGCTGGCTGCACGAGCGCGAGAACACGATCCGGGGGATGTTGTGGTGCGCCTCGGCGCCCAGATCGAGCCCGGCGCCATAGGGCGGCGGAAAGGCGCCCATGACCACGGTGCCGCCATAGGCCACGCCTCGCAGCGCGCCCTGCAAGGCCGCCCGCGCGCCGCTGTACTCGATGCACACATCGGCCCCGCGCCTCTCGGTGGCCTCCTTGATTGCCAGGCCCACGTCGCAGGCCGTCGGGTCCAGGGTCAGATCGGCGCCCAGCCTCTCGGCCAGGGCGCGACGCGTCGCCAGCGGCTCGATGGCGATGATCGACCCGGCGCCCGCCAGCTTGAGGGCCTGCACCACCAGCAGGCCGATGGCGCCCATGCCGAATACGGCCACCGCATCGCCCAGGCGCACGTCGCCGTCGCGCACGGCGCCCACGGCAAAGCCGGCGGGATCGAGGCAGACGGCGTTCTGCCAGGGCATCTCCTCGGGCATGGGCCAACAGCGCGTCTCGGGCGCCACGGCAACGTCGGAAAAGCCGCCATAGAGGCAGACGCGGTCGCCGACCTGCAAGCTCTGGACCTCGGGGCCCCGCTCGACGACGCGCCCCACCAACATGTTGCCGACCCGAAAGGGATAGGGGTTGGCGGGCGGGTCGTGGCGAAAGAGCTGATAGTCGGGATCGTAGGTGCCGCGCGCCAGGCCATAGCCGGTGTAAAAGGCCATCTCGGTGCCGTGCTTGGCGGCGGCATACTCGAGCTCCACGCGTACCTGATCGCCTTCCAAGGGCGGGGCATCATAGCTCTGCCACACCAGCTCCTCCGGGCCGACACAGATCAGTCGCTTGGGCATGTAGTACCTCCTGATTCGTCTGCCATCCGTGATAGGGGCATTGTATGCCAGGCAAGCGCGCGCTGCCAGCCACCGATGCGCTGGTCGGTATGAGCAAGCCGCCCTTGGTCACGTGGGAGAGGGCGGCTTGCTCTTGGGCTATCAGGGCGGGCGACTTGATGGGGGCGAGGCTAGCTCATCTGCTCCCGCAGGAACGCCAGTACCGCCTCCCTATAGCCCTCAAAGCCCTCGCGCCGGATATTGTGCCCGGCGCCGGGGATGTGGACCACGCGGCCGTCCCGCAGCAGGGCCAACGCCTCTTGCGCGATCTCGGGTGTCACGATGGCGCCCAGCCCGGCGGCGGACTGCACCTCGGCGTCGCCGGTGATGAGCAGCGTCGGGCACTGGATCTGGGCGGCCACCTCTTGCCAGGGCGGGCCCAGACCGGTCATCTGCGCCAGCGCCTCGATCTGGCACTGATGCTTGGCCTCGGCCCAGGGCTCAAATTCGGCGACATCCCAGCCGAGGCGATTCTCGCGCCCAAAGGCCACCAGCTCCTCGACGCTCATGGACTGGTACTCGCGCAGGCGTTCCTGGTAGCCGCCGATGCGGCCCCGGGTCTGCTCTGGCGGGATATCGCGCCAGGGCGGGTCCTCCAGCACGATGGCGCGCATCAGGCCCGGGTGACGCGCCGCCGCCAGAGAGACGGTGGAGGCACCCATCGAGTGGCCCACGAGGCAGGGCTGCTCCAGCCCCAGCGCCGTGATGAGCCCCGCCAGATCGTCGGCCTGCTCCACGCTGGAATAGGGCGCGCGGGGCGTCTCAGAGTGGCCGTGGCCCCGGGCATCATAGGTGATCACATCGAACTCTTGCGCCAGCACCGGCGCCACCCGGGGCCAGCATTCACCACTGTCGGTGATGCCGTGGGCCAGCACGACGGACGGCCCCTCACCGCCAGAGCGATAGTAACGGATGCGCAGCCCGTTGGCGATCACGTCGCCGGACGACCAGGCAGAGTTGGGGTTCATGTTGCTTGGCTCCTATAGCAGGTGGGGACGACGCGCATGGCGTCGCCCCCTTGTGGCCATATGATGCTGCGTAGACTATCCGCTCTTACCGTCCCGCCGCCGGATAGTTCATCTCGGCGCCGCCCTCGACCTGGCGCAGGCCCAGCTCCTCGATCAGCGTGCCCTGGGCTTTGCACCAGCCAAAGATCGTGCCGATGTCCCAGCCGACGCAAAAGTCGCGCACGCCCATGTCGATATAGGGCTGGGACATGTCAAAGCTGCCGAGCTCTACCCGGGGGCGCACGCCGGCGGCCAGCGCCTTTTCGATCATGGTGCAGTGGGCATCCTGCACCTCAGGGTCACGCCCGCCGCCCGGCTTGCCGATGCTGACCGAATAGTCGCTGGGGCCAAACTGCACCATGTCGACCCCCGGTACCGCCAGGATCTCGTCCAGGTTCTCCATGGCGGCCTTTTTCTCGATCATGAGGGCGATCACGACGTCGTTCATGGCCTGCACCCAGTTGGCCGAGCCGCCCTCCAGCACATAGCCCGCCGCGCGGCGCATCCCGGCGCCATGCACGCCGCCCGCCTCGGGTGTCTCGGGGCGCACCATGCGGATGCAATCGCGCACATCGTCGGCGGTGCGCACGTCGGTAAAGAGCATGTTCTGAATGCCCGCGTCGATAGAGCGCTGCGCGATCGTCCCACGCCCCTGCTCGTCCACCTTCATCATGCCCGAGAGGCCGGGAAACAAGTCGATGGCCCGCCCGATATTGTCCAGCCCCTCCAGGCTCCAGGGCGAGTACTCGCCCACATACTCGACATAGTCAAAGACGCCCGCATGGCCCACGATTTCGATGATTCCCGGCCAGGGGCTGATCACATGGGTGCCCAGGGTGGGCTGGTCGGCATTCAGCAGCTCGCGCATTCGGTTCGGTCGCATGGTGGTATCCCTTCCTTGTTACAGCTTTGCCCTGTTTCTTGTCGTAGGAGTGATGCTCGTCATCACCCTGCAAAGCATCGTGAGGATGCTCGTCATCCCCCTTCGTTCAGCCCGTCACCCAGGCGCCGAACACCGGGTACTGGCTGCAGATGATTTCCAGATAGGCGGGCCGGTTACGGGCGTTCTCGGCCAGGGCTCGCTCCAACGCCGGCACGATCTCGCTGGGCTCGGTGACGTCCTCGGCATAGTAGCCCATGGCCTTGACTGCCTCGGAGACATCGGTGACATCGTGCTCGCACACCTCGCAGGTGTACGGGTCATGCCCGGGTCCCCAGAACCCCGGCCCATAGCCCGCAAAGCCGCCGTTGTTGATGTGGATCGTGGTCACCCCGATCTCTTCGCGCACCAGCGGCTCGAAATTGCCCAGCATGTAGCCCACGCCCGCATCGCCGGTGACGTTGAACACCTGCCAGTCGGGGTTGGCCAGCTTGGCCGCCATGGCCGCCGCCAGCCCAAAGCCCAGGGTCGAGACGTTGCCCCATCCCAGGAAACTGCGCGGGGTGTGCGCCGGGAACACGGTGCTGAGCTGGTCCCGGGTATTGCCCGAGTCGTGGGTGACAAAGCATTTGTCCAGGTCCACCGCCTTGAGCAGGTCATTATACACGCGATACGGGTTGATCGGCGTTTCACCCGAGTCCATCGCCGGGCGGTATTCGGCCAACATGGCATCCTTGCGCTCTTTGATCTCTTCGGCCAGGGCGGTCTTGGGTGCGATCTCG
This sequence comes from Anaerolineae bacterium, assembly GCA_007132185.1. Classification (GTDB taxonomy): domain Bacteria; phylum Chloroflexota; class Anaerolineae; order UBA1429; family UBA1429; genus UBA1429. Next base: position 4,884 of record SLPC01000234.1, read on the forward strand.
CCGTTGGTACGCCGCATCAGCTCCTCGATCATGGCCTGCAGCGTCAGCCCCGCATCGCCGATGACGGCGTGGCGCGTGGGGTAGACCCGGTTCACGTCCTCGGGGTCCAGGGTGCAATGCACGATGGTCTTGTTCGCCGCATCGGGGATGGTCTGGCGAAAGTGGCCGCTGGCCAGGCTGGTCCCTATGGCCAGGATCAGGTCGCTCTCGTGCAGATAGTGGGCCGCCAGCTCGCCCCGCACGCCCACGGAGAGGGGGTGATCCATGGGAAAAGCGCTCATGGCCTTGAGGGTGGATAGCACCGGCACCTGGGCCAGGTCGACAAACCGGCGCAGCGTCTCGACGGCCTTGCCATAGTAGACGCCTTCGCCCACATAGAGCAGGGGACGCTTGGCGGCCAGCAACGCTCCTATGGCATCTTTTATATCGGCCGGGTCCGGCGCGGTGCGCCAACCCTTGACGGGCTCATAGGGGTGGGCCTCTTCATCCAACTCGCCCAGGGCCCGAGGGATGGTGACTAGCACCGGTCCCGGCCGTCCCGAGCGCAGCAGGGTGAACGCCCGTCGCATCACTTCGGGCACCCGCTCGGGCGTATCGATCTCGCCGATCCACTTGCACACGCTGCGCAGGCCGTCGCCGATCTCGTAGCGGCCGCGGCCGCCGGCCCCCACGGGCACGCCGTCGGAAATGAGCAACATGGGAGACGAGTCCTCATAGGCCTGGGCCAGGGCGCCATAGGCCATTTGCAGGCCGGCGGGGTTCAGCCCGCCCATCACGGTGCAGACCCCGATCTTGGTGCCGTTAGTCACCCGCGAGTAGGCATCCGCCACCGCCACCGCATAGCGCTCGTCGCGCATCATGATCATGGGGACGCCTTCTTCGCCCAGGGCGTTGTTCACGCAGCAGACAGGAAAGGTGGTGACCCAGTCGACGCCTTCTTGTTTGAGAATTTTTGCCAGTACATTGGCTGCCTGCGTTGCCATGCGACCCTCCTGTTTTGAGCGAATCGTGTACGCTGCACTCTATCTCGCGGCAGAGCGCTCGTGATCGTGAAGCTCCTGTCGCCAACCCTTGTAGGCGGACTTGTTCATCCAGATGGCCGAGTCCCCCAGCTCCTCTTCGATACGCAGCAGGCGGTTGCGGTCGCCGCCCCGCGTCTGCCCCGCGTTCAGGCCCACGGCGAAATCGCCAATGCTGTCGCCATCCCCGCGGCTCCCGCAGGGGTGCACGTTATAGCCGTTGCGCAGGGCCAGCCGGCAGGCCTCCAGCGCCTCGGTCACCGTCCCGATCTGGGTGATCTTGAGCACCATCGAGTTGGCGGCGCCGATCTGGATCGCCTGCTGCAGGCGCTCGGGGTTGGTGGTGAACAGATCGTCGCCCACGATCTCGATGCCCAGCTCGCGGGTCGCCATCGCGTGTCCCTGAAAGTCCTCCTCGTGGAGCGGGTCCTCCAGCGAGACGATGGGATAGTGGTCGACGAAATTCTTGAGTAGGGCGATCACCTCATCGCGGGTCTTTTCGCCGGGCGAGAACAGGCCCACATAGCGGTCGGTGTCGGCCTCATAGTAGGTGTCGGCGGCGCAATCAAAGTAGAGGCCCATCTTGCCCTCGTGGCCGGTGCGTACGATGGCCTCGGTCATGATCTCGAGCAACTCGCGGTCGTGGTCGATCACCCCCGCCAGGCTTATGCCCCGGTAGGCGGGCGCAAACTTGTCCGGGTAGCGCTCGCGCAAGAGCTGCACGGTCATGTCGGTGCACTCCCAGCCCCAATAGAGGGCCTCGGCATAGCTGCCGGCGCCCCAGGGCGCAAACTCGTAGCTGGGCTTGAGCCAGCGGCTGGTGCCGGGGTCACGGTAGCGCCCGCCGGTGCCGATGCCGACGATGGGAATGGGGACGATGCGGGCGTCCGGGCCGCCGATATAGCGGTAGAGCGGCAGACCGCGGCTCTTGGCGGCGGCCTTGACCACCGCCAGCGAGACGCCGACGATGGCGTTGGCGCCCAGACGCCGCTTGTCTGCCGTGCCGTCCAGCTCGATCATGGCCTGGTCAATGTTCGCCTGATCGGTGACATCCATGCCAACGATCTCTGCGGCGATCTCGTTGTTGACCATGGCCGCGGCCTTGCGGGCGCCCATGCCCTTGTAACGCTTGCCCCCGTCCAGCAGAAACTTGGCCTCGTAGGTGCCGGTGGACACGCCCGACTCGGGGGTCGCCACGCCGATGGTACCATTCTCAGTCTCTACGGTGACTTCTAACGATACCAGGCCCCGGTTGGCCAGGATCTCGCGGGCTGAAATACTCGTGATGCGGTCTGCCATGTAAGTTGTACTCCTTGTCGCATTCGTCGGTTACAGAACCAGGATCACCCGCAGGTCGCCCAGGCAGGTGCCGGTATTGCCGGTGTGGATGGCGCTGTCGAGCTGCATTAGCGGCACAGTGGCATTGTGGTTGGCCAGCTCGGCGTCGATGTCGATGTCGCGTTCGGCAGCCTCCTCCAGCGTATAGCCATCCACCAGACCGCCGGCCATGCAGATATATTCGCCCCCCACCAGTTGTGTGCCAGGGCCGTCTGTGCCATCCGAGTCCATGGCGGCCACGATGATGCGCTTGCTAGCGATGCGCCCCTGGCCCAACAGCGCCGCCGCTGTCAGGGCAAATTCCTGGTTGCGGCCACCCACGCCGGTGGCATCGCCAATGGGCACATCCAGATGCCCGCCGGTGATCAGCGCCACGGGCGGCGCAAAGGGTCTCCCGTACACCTCGCACTCGTAGGCGATCTGGGTCAGCACGTTGGCCGCCTCGCCCGAGATGGCCGTCAGGTGCGAGCTCAGGATGGCGCCGGTGATGCCCAGCTCCTCGGCCCTGGAACGGGCCCCCTCGACCATCTGGTAGAGGTCAATGGGCTGCCAAAAGCTCATGCGCATCTCCTCAAACTCGGGGAGCGCGGGGACGTCATAGGCGGGATCGAGGCGCTCGAACACGTCTCGCATGACCGGCGGCAGTTCGTCGTACCAGGGCTGGGCCCGAAACGCGGGCACATCGTCGGCCATGCGGTTCGTGCCCGGTGGCCAGGACGGTGGAAAGGTCGAGCTCTCGGGCAGCCGCCTGCCCCAGCGCCGGAACAGCCCCACCTGCATGATCAGGTTGATGCTGCGGGCCGGGTGGATCCGCTTCATGATGCGCCCCCGGCTCACCTGCGAAAAGTAGCTCATGGGCCGGATGATGATCGTCTGATTGCCATACTTGATGGCCAGGCGGTAGAGCGCCCGCAGATCGTCCAGCGTCACGCCGGGGGCCGGCAGGGGCGAGAGCGACGAGGCGCCATCGGAGAATAGGGTGAACACCAGGTCGCGCTCGGTGGCGCGCTGAGCGATCTCGACCAGGCGGCGGGTGCCCTCTACCGAGCCCTCATCAGGCACCGGATGGGCCCCCTCGGTCACCTGGATGCGCTCCAGCAGATGCGGCTCGCCATGCTTGACCGTGATCGCGCCCGCGGTGAGCCGGTCGCCCAGGATCTGCTCCAGGGCCAGCGCCTGGTATTGCACCGCCTTGCCCGCGCCAATGACATAGATGCTCTCGATCTCGCCCAGGTCTATGACCTCGTCGCCATAGCCGGAGACGTCCATGTCCGGCTGTCCACCCACCAGCAGCCGGTTGCCCTCGATGCGGATCAGCTTGCGGGTGTTCGCATACGGGTCTGCGGCGGCCAGGCCGCCCTCCAGGATCTGGAGCGCCATGGCCCGCCCTTTGCGGTGCCCATGGGAAACGAGCTTTTCATGATTCGTGACCAGCATCTCTTCCTTCTCTATAGAACTCTTGGATCGTACGCTTGTCGTGGGGGCAGCCCCTGACGCATGGAATGCGGACGCATACATGCGTATGCCTGCCCCTGGCCCTACTCGCCGATCACGGGGCCGGGCGGCCGGTAAAAGCCCAGCTTGGGCGTATCCCAGTAGCTGGTATCCTCGAACAGCTCGGGGTAGCGCAGATTCTCCTTGATGCCCTCCATATTCAGGTCCACACCCAGGCCGGGCCTGTCGGGGATCGTGGCATAGCCCTTCTCGATGAGCGGATCGTCCAGGCCGGTTACCAGGTCTTTCCAAAAGGGCAGGTCCAGGGCATGATTCTCTACCGCCACCAGGCTGGAGATGGCTGCCGCGCAGTGCAGGTTGGCCATGAATGCGATGGGCGAGCCGGCAAAGTGTAGCGCCGTCGGGATACCGTGGCTCTCGGCATAATCGGCGATCCGCTTGGTCTCCAGCATGCCGCCCGAGGTCAGCAGGTCAGGGTGGATAATGTCCACGGCCCGCGTCTCGATCATCTCGCGGAATCCTTCCCACAGATAGAGATTCTCGCCGGCGGCCGTGGGCACGTTCACGGCGCGGGTGACCAGGCGATGGCCCTCGATGTCCCAGTCCGGCATCGGATCCTCGATCCACGCCAGCCCGAACGGCTCGAGGGCGTTGGCCAGGCGGATCACCTCGTTGGCCGTAAGATAGCCGTGGCCAAAGTGATCGATGCACAGGGAGACATCCCAGCCCGCGGCCTCGCGCACGGCTGCCACGATCTCGACCATGCGCTCGATCCCCTTGTCCGAGAGCTTGGTGCTTACGCCGGTGCCAGGCGCCTGGCTGCGGCGCTGCATCAGGTACTCGTGCTCGGTGGGGGCGCCGATCAGAGCGTCGGGGATATCGTCAAGGACATTGGGCCCGATGTCGAACTTGATGAACGTCATCCCCATGGCCTTGCGCTGCAACACCCGCTGCACATATTCCTCGGGCGTGGGGTCGTGGGGCGTGGGGGTGTCGGCATAGATACGGGCCTTGTCGCGGTATTTGCCGCCCAGGAACTGGTAGCAGGGCACGCCATAGACCTTGCCCACCAGGTCCCACAGGGCCAGCTCGAGGCCAGAGACGCCGCCGCCCTCGCGGCCGGGGCCGCCAAAGCCCTTCATGGTACGAAAGAGCAGGTCCACATTGCAGGGGTTCTGCCCCAGCAAAAAGCTCTTGAACTGGAGGGCGTTCTCCTTGTGCCCGGCGTCGCGCACCTCTCCCAGGCCGTATACGCCCTGGTTGGTGTCGAGGCGGATGATGGGATAGTCATAGTTGGAGGCCACCACCGCGAGGCGCATATCGGTGATCTTGAGGTCGCTGGGCCGCGACCAGGTGCGCACGGCATCCTCGATACGACCCACATCCTGTTCGGCTGATCGGTCTGTCATCTGTGCTGTCTCCTTGTTGTGCTCTCTATGTGTGCCACAGCAGATAGGGCTGAATCCGCTCCCAAACCCGGTCTATCTCGCGCAGATCGTCCTCGTCCAGAGGGGCCGAACTGTTGCGCATGCGGCTGTTGGTAAATACACCCCGGCGGATCATGATCTCTTTGGCGCAGGCCATGCCCATCAGACCCTCGATCTCCAGGGCGGGCAGCACCTTTTCAAAGAGGTCCCCGGCCTGCTCCATCTCGCCGGCCTCCAGCAGCTCCCAGATACGCTGCACCACATCGCAGAACTGGCAGGCGTGCATTACGCCCTTGGCGCCGCGTTGCCACTCGGAGATCATGTAGCGCCCTCCGGCGCCGCCCATGATGCCGTGGATATGCGGCGATTCCTTGGCCATGAGGGCGCTGATGCTGTGGGTGCTGGGGGGCACCTCCTCCTTGACCCAGCTCACGGCCTCGATCTCGGTGCAGAGCCGCACGACCTGATCGGGTGAGAGGGCTGCCACGCCCGCGTTCTGGATCCAGACGGGGACATCCACCACCTCGGCAATGGCCTGATAGTAGGCGAAAAGGCTGCAAAAGTCAGGCCTGTCGATATAGGGCGGCATGGCGATCACAGCATCGGCGCCCACCTGCTGGGCATACTCGGCGAACTGGACGGCCAGGGGCGTGTTTACCGCCGCCACATTGGCCACAATCGGCACGCGTCCCGCCGCCACCTCCACGGGCACGCGGATCATCAGGCGCCGCTCGTCCTCCGACAGGCTACGAAACTCGCTGACCAGCACGGGGCAGAGGATGCCGCCCACGCCCGCCTCGATGCAGAACTCGATCTCGGCGGCCAGCACCTCCTCGTCGATGCGATCGCGCTCGTCATAGGGCGTCATCGGGATGGCAAAGCTACCGCGCCACTGTTCTTCTCCCATTGCATCTCCTTGTGAGGGGCATAGCTGCTCCAGGCCGCTGATCTACTGTCATACGATGCAGATCGTAAGTCGCATGGCCAACGGTGTCAACCACCGGCGAGCTATCGCGGGAGCCTCGGCCA
>SLPC01000160.1 GCA_007132185.1 Anaerolineae bacterium
GCTACCCCATGCGTACGCGCCCCCCGAACCCGGGCGTCCCCCACGAGTCGGGATCGATGCGGTGCTCGCGGATGAACGCCTCGGAGAAATGCACCCCGATGCCGGGGATCTCGGGCACGTCCAGGAACTGGGGGTCATAGACATAGCCGCCGGGCATCGTCTCGGCCAGGATCTCCTTGAGCTGGATATGGTACTCGTGCATCAGCAGGTTGGGCATGGTGGCGCCCACATGGGCGCCGGCGATGAGCGTCACAGGCCCGTTCCACTCGTGGGGCGCCACCGTGACATAGTAGGCGTCGGCCAGGGCGGCGATCTTTTTCATCTCGCTGATGCCGCCCACATGGGCGATATCGGGCTGGATGATACGGCAGATGCGCTGGTTGAGGGCGTCGCGGAAATCGGTGCGCTGGTAGAATCGCTCGCCCGTGGCGACGGGGATGCTGGTGGCGCGCTGCACCTCGCGGGTCTCGGCCATGCTCTCGGGGCCCACCGGCTCCTCGATCCAGAACGGACGGTAGGGGGCCAGGGCCTCGGCGATGCGCAGAGCCGAGCCGACGTTAAAGCGGGCGTGCAGCTCGACGCACAGCTTGAAATCGGGGCCGCCACCCTTGCGGATCTGCTCGACAATGTCGGTGGCATAACGCAGCGCCCAGGGCGAGATCTCGCGGTTGAACCCCGGCTCACGGGGAAAGGGGTCCAGCTTGCCCGCCACGATCCCCTCGGCCACCATCTGTTCCGTCGCCTCGCGATAGCCCTGACGCAGGCGGCCCTCGCCAAACGCTTCGGCGTCGCCCACCTCATCCCAGGGGTGGTGGTAGATGGGAATGCGCTCGTTGACCTTGCCGCCCAGCAGGGTATACACCGGTAGCCCCGTCTTTTGGCCCACCAGGTCCCACAGGGCAATGTCGATAGCGCTGATGGCCGCCTGGGTGGCGCCACCCCGGGTAAACTCGGTGGCTCGGTACATGGCCACCCACAGTCGCTCGATATCCCAGGCCGATTCGCCCACCAGATTGTTGCCCAGGTAGCGGATGGCGGCGCAGATGGGCCCGGGCGTCCCGATGCCCTCGCCCAGACCCACCAGCCCCTCCTCCGTCGTGATGCGGCAATAGGTCCAGACGGTGGAAGCCGGTTTCGTGGGCACCCACAGGCAAAAGGGTTCGACGGCGCGTATGGTCAAACCGCGCTGCTGCGAAAGCGGCGTGTCACTGGGTTGGGTCACGGTGGGCCTCCTGTATGCAGAAAAAGGGCATGGATCGCGTCGGATGCCGGAAGCATACCACGGTGTGGGCCGGCGCGCCAGACTGGGGCAGCCCTTTGTGCAACCGGGGCGCATCGGCCCTTGCCGCTCGGGCAAGAGGTGCGCTACAATAGGCCTATACTCGTGACAGCTCTACAAGAGGAGCGTGACATAATGAGAATCCACCAACTGGGGTCTTTGCGGCTGGCCCAGCTACATGATGGCTATGGCGCCATTGACGGCAACCGGGTCTTTTATCCGGCCAAACAGCACGAGTGGGAGGCGGGCCTAGCGCCTGATCCGGTAGGGTTCATGATGAACGCCTATCAGCCGCTGCTGATCACCGAGGGCCGTCAGCATACGCTGGTGGACACCGGCTTTGGTGAGGCAAACCCGAACCGCAAGGGCGATCTGCGAGAGGGGCTGGCCCAGCTACGCGTCTCTGCGGAACAGATCGAGCGCGTGATCATCACCCATGCCCATGGTGACCATGTGGGCGGCAATACGGTCACAAGAGACGGAACGCCCGTGCCCACGTATCCCAACGCCGAGTACATCGTCCAGGAGAGCGAGATCGCCGCCATTCGCGAGGCCAACGATGAGCTATGGCGCCTGCGCTTTGCGCCCCTGGAGACTGCGGGGCAATTGCACCTGGTTGACGGCGAGGTGGCCCTGAGTGACGCTGTGACGCTGTGGCCCATGGCAGGGCACACCGAGGGCCAGCAGGGGGTGCGCTTCTCGTCGGGCGGCCAGCACGCCGTGTTCGTGGGCGATCTGGGGCTGTCATACAAGAATTTCGAGAACCCTCATTGGGGGGCGAGCTGGGCCTGGTCGCGAGAGTATGACGAGGCCAACCGACGCATGGTAGCCGAGTGGGCGGTCGAGCACGACGCCATCGTGATCATGTATCACGACCCCCGCACGCCCTGGATTCGCCTCGATCGGGCCGGCGACGGCTACAAGGCATCCCCCGTGGCGTAACGCTGCGTAACGTCTGATACCACGGGCAGGGGCTCGCTTACACTGTAGGAGCCCCTGTACTTTTTCCAACTTGACAGGACATGCTCACATGCATACAATATGAGTATCTGTTCAGATACTCAGGGGAGGTTGATATGCCCATAGACCATCCAGTTGGGCGCGAGCCAGGCCCGCTGCCAGAGGATGTGTTGCTCGACATTGCCGACACCTTTGGCATGCTCTCTGACGCCACCCGCGCGCAGATCGTGTATCTGCTGACCAAGCGGGAATACAGCGTCAACGAGCTGGCCGAGAACGTGCCCGTGTCACCCTCGGCGGTCTCGCATCACTTGGCCCGTCTGCGGGCAGTACGCCTCGTGCAGACGCGTCGCGACGGGAACCAGGTCTTTTACTCGATCGATGATGCTCACGTAGAGGCCCTTTTCCGCGAGGCCCTGTACCATCTCGATCACGTACGCCGTAACCTGCCCGACCACCCGCGCGAAGCGGACGTGGCCGAAACACCAATATCTCAGAAGGAATCGAATCATGACTAGCGAGACTTTGACGCAGACTGACGCAACCCTACGTTCACCAGGCTTTTTTGCCCGCTACAGGGCCTTTTTGCTCTCCAAAGAGACAGCTTTTGCCTTAGGCAACACCTTCTTCCTGCTGCTGGGCGTGATCCTGCTCATCAGCGGACAGCGACAGCTTGGCCAGTGGTCGTTTCTGGCGTCGGCCGTCATTGGCGGCACGCCCCTGTTCATCTACTCGGCGCGTGGGCTCTTTATCCGGCGCGACATAACCGCCGGCGTAATGGCCTCATCGGCTATGATCGCCGCCATCGTCGTGGGCGAGTACGACGCCGCTGCGCTGGTGGTGTTCATGTTCACCATCGGCGAGTGGCTGGAGAATCTCACCGTCGCACGCGCCGACAATGCGCTGCAGGAGTTGGCCAGCATGGTGCCCACGATAGTGACCCTGGTCGAGGGCGACGACCTGCGACGCGTCCCCATCTCCGAGGTCAGGGAGGGGCAGCATGTGCTGGTTCGTAGCGGTGAGCGGATCGGCGTGGATGGCCGCGTAATGGATGGCCAGGGCTCGGTGAGCCAGGCGGCCATCACGGGCGAGGCACTGCCGGTCGAAAAGCAGCTCGGCGATCAAGTGTATGCCGGTAGTCTGAACGAGCTGGGCACCCTGACGGTGGAGGTCACGGGCGTGGGCGACGAGACCACCCTGGGTCGCATCGTACAGCTCGTCAAGAGCGCCCAGGCCAGCCAAGCGCCCGTGGAGCGGGTGGCCAACCGCTATGCCCGCTATCTGGTGCCGTTCACCTTTGCGCTGGCCGGCCTGGTGTGGTGGCTGAGTGGTGAGATCATGCGCGCCGTGACTGTCCTGATCGTGGTATGCCCCTGTGCTTTGGTGCTCGCTACGCCAACGGCCGTGGCGGCTGCCATCGGTAACGCGGCCCGACGGGGCATCCTGGTCAAATCAGGCGGCGATATCGAGCGGGTGGGGCAGGTGGATGTGGTCGCCTTTGACAAGACCTCGACCCTGACTCTGGGCGAGCCCCGGGTGCGTGCCGTGCTACCGCTCAATGGCCTCGGCATAGACGAGTTCCTCGCGCTGGCCGCCACGGTGGAGCGCCACAGCGAGCACCCCATCGGCCGTGCCATTGTGGCCGAGGCCGAGGCGCGGCAGCTCTCACTGGGCTCGCCAGGTGAGTTTGAGGTGCTGCCGGGCGCCGGCGTGAGCGCTCTGGTTGGCCGACAGCGCGTGTTGCTAGGCACGCCTGTGCTCTTGCAGGAGCGCCAGGTGGCATGGTCGGCGGAGCGCGCGGCGCAGGTGACTGCGCTAGAGCGAGAGGGCCAGACGGTGATCGCCGTGGCCGTGGAGGGCGAGCCCGCAGGGTTGATCGCCCTGGCGGATGTGGTGCGGCCCAGCGCGCGCGAGACCGTGGCCCAACTCAAGGCCCAGGGCGTGGGCGAGGTGATCATGATCACCGGCGATAATCCACGGGTGGCCGAGGCCATCGCCGAGGAGCTATCGGTGGACCGTTACTATGCCGAGGTGCTGCCGGAGGACAAGCTCGGAATCGTGCGCGCCCTGCAGGCCGAGGGCAAGCGGGTGGCCTTTGTGGGCGACGGCGTGAATGATGCCCCAGCCCTCGCTGCCGCCGACGTCGGCATCGCCATGGGGCTCACCGGCACCGACGTGGCGCTAGAGACGGCCGACATTGGCCTGATGCAGGACGAGATCGAGCGCGTGCCCCAGGTGGTCAAGCTGTCGCGTAGCACGATGGTGGTGATCAAGCAGAACGTGGTGTTCTCGCTGGCGTTCAACCTGGGATCTCTCATGCTGGGCGGTCTGGGCATCATCGGCCCGGTGGCCGGCGCCATTCTGCACGAGGTCTCTTCCGTGCCGACGTTGGCCAACTCGGCCCGGCTGATCAATATGGGGTCGCAGCCGTCCAAGGAGAGCCGGGCGGCGCAAAAAGCGGCTATGAAGCAAGCGACCTGCGACAAGGGAAAATGCTCCCTGTAGCAAAAAAGAGAGGGGCACCCAGGTGACTCAGCCGTTTGGGTGCCCTCTCCTCGTTGCTCTTTGTTGTCTCCGAGCTCTGCCCTATCGCCCCAGCCGGCGGCCCAGCATCCCCCAGAATAGCTGCCACTCCTCAATGCGCAACAGCCGGGCGCTGGCCAGATAGGCCGCGGCCGCCAGGCTGGCCGGTATGCCGGCGAGGACGACCTTGCCAACAAGGCCCGGCGGCGCGTAGGGGACCATCAGCCGGTGGCTGGCATAGCCCACCAGCGCCACCACCACCCCGGCGGCTATGGCCTGCAGCGTCGTGCGCTCCAGGCCATAGCCGCCCAGGCCCTCGAACTTGCGCGAAAAGACGGTGAGCATGATCAGAGCGTGGGTCGTGAGCTGCACCGCGTTGGCCGCCACCAATCCCAGGAACCCCCAGTCAAAGACAAATGCCAGCGTGGGGCCGACCATCAGGTAGATGCTCACGGCGATGATGCCGACGATGACAGGCGTGCGAGTGTTCTTTTGTGCGTAGAAAGAAAAAATCAGAGGTAGATCGATGGCGGCAAAGGGCAGCCCGATCAGGTAGATGCGCAGCGCCCGCCAGGTCTGCAGGGTATCGAACGGTGTAAAGACGCCATGCTCAAAGATCAGCTCGATCAACGGCCGCCCCAACACGAACAGCCCCGCGGCAGCCGGGATGATCACCACCAGCACCAGCCGCAGCCCCCGGGTAAAGGTCCGCTTGAACGCATCCAGGTCTCGCGTGGCGTCGATCTGCGACAGGGTGGGCAGCACCGCCAGCGAGATCGCCATGGACACTAGCCCCAGGGGAAGCTGAATCAGAAAGGTGGCCTTGTTCATCCAAGTGATCGCCTCTTGCATGGTGCGCGAGGCCAGGTTGCGGTCAATGATGATGCCCAGGTTCTGGATCACGATGCTGACCACCACAGGCGCATAGAGGATCAGGATACGTCGCACCACCGGGTGCCGCCAATCGAGGCGCAGGCGCAGGCGCACGCCCCGCATGCCGGGGATCTGCATCGCGAGCTGACAGATGGACGCCGCCACGATGCCCAGGCTGAGCGAGTAGATGTCGAACCGCCGCGATAACAGGACCACGGCGGCGATCACGCCCAGGTTGTGGGCGGGCGCGCCCATAGAAGGGTAGACAAAGGCCTTGCGGGCATAGTGGTAGGCCTGTAGGATGCCCGAGATGCCATAGATCAGGATGGCGGGCACGATGAGGCGCAGCAGCAGGGTGGCCGTCGCCAGCAGCTCGTCGTCAAAGCCGCCCACCAGCAGCGGCGCAACCCACGGCGCCGCAACCGCCAGGAATACCGTGACGCCCAGCAGTAGAATCCCCACCAACGAGAGCAGGATCGATAGCACGTCCTCGAGCTCGCCGTGGCGGTCGTCGTCGCTGTCGGCGGCATACTCGCTGAGCACCGGCACAAGGGCGGCGCTCAGCATGCCCCCCACAAGGAGCTCGTACACCATCTTGGGCACGGCGCTGACGGCGTCAAAGGCGCTGGTGGGGCCGGTGGCGCCAAAGCTGCCCGAGATCACCGACTCGCGCAGGACGCCGAGCACCCGCGAGGCCACATTCCCCAGCGAGTTGATGCCCGCCGCGCGAACAAGACCGCCCGTGGTGGTAGCAACAGCGGGCGCAGCGCCGTCGGCTGCGGTCGCCGTGGGGGCCTCGGGCAAGGCCGCCGCCGCCGAGTCGGCCGCTATCTCTGTGGGCTCGACTTGTGGTGCGCCGGTCACATCATCTCGGCCAAGAGGGTGCGCATGGCTGCAAAAACCTCGTCCAGATCCTCCTCGCTCACATAGCCCATGTGGCCGATGCGGATCATGTCCACCGACGGGTCGCGACCCGAGGCGCATACGATGCCATAGCGAGTGCGCAGCTCGGATAGCATCCACTTGCTATCCAGTCCGTCCGGCAATGTCAGAGCCGTGACAGTGTTGGAGCGCACGCCCTCAGCCGCATAGAGATTCAGCCCGGCCTCCACCGCCAGGTGGCGGCAGTGATCGCCAATCTTCTTGTGTCGATCATGGACGGCCTGCACCCCCTCTTCCGCCATGCGCTCCAGGCTGGCATGCAGCGCATAGAGGGCGGGCACGTTGGGCGTCGCAGGGGTCTGGTTGCGCACGGCATAGCGTCGGGCGTTGCCCAGATCAAAGTAGAAACGGGGGCACGAGGCCGTCTCATAGGCCTGCCAGGCGCGCTCGCCAAAGGAGATGAACGCCAGCCCGGGCGGAGCCATCCAGGCCTTTTGCGAGCCCGCCATCACCACGTCGATGCCCAGAACATCCTGAGGCAAGCGAATGGCGCCCAGGCCCGAGATCGAATCCACCAGCAGCAGCGGCGCCGGATCGCCCGACGCGCGCACCACCTGGCAGAGGGCCTCCATGGGGTTGGTCACGCCGGTGGAGGTCTCGTTGTGGGTGATCAGGACGGCGCTAAAGGGCCCCTGGCTTGCCAGCATCTCGGCCAGCTCGGCGGGATCGGCGGCCTGGCCCATGGTGACGTTCATCCAGGTAACATCGATGCCATAGCGTTCGGCGATGGTGCCGAAACGCCTGCCGAACACGCCCAGATTCACCGCCAGCACCCGGTCACCGGGCGAGAGGGTGTTGACCAGGGCCGCCTCCATGCCGCCGGTTCCCGACGCAGTGAGCACAAAGAGGTCCTGCGCGGTCTCGAAAAACTGTTTGAGCCAGGAGACGATCTGGCCATACAAGGCCTCGAACTCGGGGCCGCGATGGTTGATCATCTGGCGTCCCATGGCCTCGAGGGCATAGGGCGGCAGCGGCGTTGGGCCGGGCACACGCAGGTTCATGGCTTACCTCCTCGCGATCGTATGAGGCTCGACTCCCGGCGGCAGACCAAAGGCCGTCCGAGCTTGACCCCGAGCGTTATGATAGCGCGGGCGCCCAAGAGCGACAAACGACGCCGGTTGGGTCCGACGCGGATGATGGCTGGCGACGTCCTGCCTCGCGCACAAGACGTCGCCACGATCGATCTCGCTCGATAGGTTTATAACTCTACCAACGCGCGGAACACTCGAGCCGTCTCGGGGCTATGGGCCAACACCAGATAGAGCGTGATCTCGCGAACAGCGTCACCCTCGATGGTCTCCTGGCCAGCCAGCCCGAACAGGCGACCCGATAGCCCGCTATTGATGAGCGCCAGTCTGCCCTGGGGACACGCCGCCAGCACACTCCGGCCGGACTGGGGCTCTGTTAGCAAGCCCCACTCGTTTTGGGGCTGAGAATCCCCCCAGAGCGACGAAACATGCCGCATTTTCTGTCCCTCTAGCGTCAGTTGTTCCAGCGTCGCCCCCAGGTGGACCGCGACGGTTCCGCCGATACGCACCTGCTGCCGTGTGGGCCGTAGGTTTTGCAGGCGATAGATCAGCTTGAGAACGGGTGAGTCTCCCAGCGTCAGATAGTCAAAGGACACCAGCAGGTCACGCACCTCTTTGCGTTCGGGCTGGGTGCTGAGGCGCACGCCCTGCCAGGGCAGATCCTGGGCATCGGGCACAGTCACGGATTCGACCGCAAAGCTGTCATTGACCAGTAGCCCACAGGTCTCTTGGTCGCCAGAGGTGCGCAGGCTGGGCTGGATCCCACCATACCAGGGATAGCTCCAGGCATAGCCGCGGGGCTGCGGAAAGGAGCTCTCCAGCATCTCTTGGCCCTGCCAGACCCAGCTCGTGGCGCTGGGACCAAAGCCGGGAGCCACCGTCAGCTGTGTCGCACCATTGTCGATGTGCCAGACAGCCTGCCCTTCCTCTTGACCCTCATTGATAGCCACATCGCGGCGGTGGCCAAGGCGCAGCACGGTAAACGGCGCAGTGCCCATAATGGGGGGCAGGTCCAGTTGTACGCGCCCCTGATACGCTGCGATCGAATCGGGAGCCGGCAGCGTCACCGACGCGCGCACCGGGTTGTCCCGGTGCACCTTTTCGAGGGGGACCTGCGCCGGGCTCGCGGCCAGGGCCTGGTCCAGCTCGACGGTGGCAACGCCATCGTACCGGCGCACCGATGCCGAGTCCACGATCAGGTCGGCGGTCACGGCATCGTCGATAGTGGCCAACACGGGTCGCTCCAGCCGCGCCTGCACCAACGGACGAGCCTCTGGCTCGGGCGTCTCCCGGCCGCGGGCAGAGACACCGACCCAGTGCAGCAGGCGCTCACGGCCGGTGCGCCAGTCGCCGCTACCACCCCAGAGGGCATAGCGCATGACCCTCGAGCGTTCGCCGGGGGCGAGGCTCAGGTCGCCGCTGTGCAGCCACAACTGATAGCTATGCGCGACACGGTCCACATCGGGGTTCCAGGCAACTCCGGCAGCCATGCCTCGCTGCTCGATCGCTGCCCACGGTTCGGCATAGGCGCCGGGATCTCGGGGCGCGTCCTCGCCATGCCTGGGGTACAAGCCGCCAGGCGCATGCACATAGCCCTCTTGCAGCGGGGTCGTTATCATCGCGCTGTTCCGATTCTGCCAATCGGTAGCGAGGAGGACCTGTCCCGTGAATGGTTTGGTGCCGCGGTTCTCCAGTTGCTTGTCGATCGTGACGAGGCCGTTGGCATGTAGACCCACCACGATCTCCAGGCGTGTATCCGACTGGAACTTGGGCTCGGCGGACATGCGTACCACAGGCTGCCCGTCGCGATGCTCCAGGTGCAGATCAAAGTGGTTCTCGTCAAAGTCGCCGGGGAAATAGGGCGGTCCGATAAAGGGCTGCACGTCCAGCAGGCTCTCCTCGCCTTCTTTGTGGTGTAGGCCGATCGCACCATTGCGCGCCTCGACCGTGACACGCACAGCGTCGCTCTCCAAGCGGGCCGATTCGTCCGCCAGGTGGCCCAGCACGCTGCCCGCTTCCAGGCAGAACAGCGTGACGTCCTCCTTTAGGGGGTCCATCACATCGCCCTCGGGTGCTAACTGCACATGCAACGAGCAGACGCCGGCCTCGGTGGGTTGCACGATCAGTGGCAGGCGCAGATAGCCCTTGGGCTCGAGTCTGAACCGTCGCTCTCGCCAGTCCAGGTCCAAATTCTTGGGCGCCGTCAGCTGCAGCGTTCCCTCCACAGATAGATCCAACTCGCTATGCAGTGCAAGTGACACGGTCGTGGGCCGGTTGGGCGCCAGCGTCATCTGCTCAGGCTCGGTGGAAAGGCTGAGCGGAGCCCGCGCCCGCATCCCTGCGAACAACTCCACCTCGTCATGATCCAGGGTCACGATGGAGCGCACCGCGGGCGCAGAGCCGTCGAGCTTGGCCTTGGGGGCCTTGTCCGTCACCTTGACCTGGGCCACATGCTCCACACTCAGGCCCGGCGGCACCACAAATCCCTCCCGGTGATCGATCTCCAGCCCATCGGCGCCCAATGCATGGATATGGGCGTGCAGCGGATGGGCTCGCTTGTTGTGAATGCGCCAGCGGATCGTCGTCGTACTGCCCTGCAGAGGCTCGAGCTCTTGCGCGATGGCCGCTACCAGCACTTCGTCGGTCTCGATGGCGCACGGGGCCAGGGCCTCGCGGTCGATCCGGATGGTCAGCGACTCGCCGTCAGCCTCCCAATGCTGCGTATAGACCTTGAGCCCTTCCCAGCGCTCATCATCGGGCGACTGCTCGATCTTGCGTACATAGCTGGTGTACCAGTTGTGGCGCGCAAAGAATGGCTTGGCCAGGGGCATCTGAAGCGCTCCAGGAATAAAGCTCTCCATCCAGACCGACGTGTCAGGTCGCCAAAAGTGCCCCGTGCGCTTGTACGCCGGCACCGACTTGAAATTGGCAGACCAGGTGCCCAGAGTCTGGCGCGTCCAGCCCTCCTGCACAGAGCGATCGATGGTGGCCTGGAGCAGCTTGCGTCCGATGGAACGCCCGTGATAGTCTGGGTGCACATTGAGCAGATCGAGATAGCCTACGCCGTACAGGCCGCTGGGCCAGGGGGTGTTCTCCATAAAGGAGCAAAAACCCACGATCTTGCCGTCAGCCTCGGCCACATGCACCGACAAGAGGCGCTCCTCCTCGAACCACTCGCGGATTATGTCGGCCGAAAAGGGGATCCCCTCGGTGATCCCGCCAGGCCAGCAGGGATCACTCTCATTGAACATATCGGCAATTCCCTGCACATCCTGTTCTGGATCGGCAGGGCGGATGATTGGATCAGACATGGCAGACTCCTCGGTTTCCGTAGCCAAGCGGGTACAGCGCAGACGGCAAAGGAGCATTATAGGAGTATGGCGGCGATTTGTCGAAACTGCCACAGCATTCTGCCACGGCATCCTGCCACGGCATCCTGCCACGGCATCCTGCC
>SLPC01000046.1 GCA_007132185.1 Anaerolineae bacterium
AATCATATCTGCGTTGAGCAGATGACTTTGATTGTTTGTCGCATCCAATAACTCTTGATGTTTGGCTAGGTGAACCACGGCGATAAATTCATTATTACTCATTATGTCTCTCCTCCGGCCTGTGCATTTTGCATGGCCCAATCGGTCAAACAGTCTCGTCATCGCAAAGAGCAGAGCGCCGAAGCAACCCGATGCGGCATACATCTCTCTTGGCCCAGTCAATGGTCTTGGCTCTCAGCCGACTCGTCTGATGGCTGACCGGGGCCTCTACTCCTGAGCGTGATAGATTGCTCAGGTTTTCCTGATAATTTAACTCATGAAATCGGGCTAGGATATCGCTGTTCTCCATGTCTCCCCCTCCTCGAACATCATCTGCATGTCGGCTCTGATATCACCGCTTGCCCGATCTCCGTTGACCGGAGGCGTGTAGCTCATGTGCAAAGGTGCCTCGGTCCCGAGCATCCGAGGCACCTTTGCCTTTCGCTACCTAGCCATCTCTCGCATCTGACATCGATGTAGTCTTGTATGTTTTTTCTCTTGTCGATACAATAGTAGCATACTATATCAAGATTGTCAATCATATTTATCAAGAAATAATCGATTCACCATGGAAATCAACTATCATTTGAGGCAGACTCTATGCTCTTGACCTTGTCAGTCATCTGCTATAGCATCTCAAGTCATCGCTAATCTAGTTGCGCATGGAGGCAGATATGCCCATAGTTACCATAAGCGTTTGGGAAGAGTTTGGCCAGGATCGGGCGCGGCAGCTCATCAAAGGAATCACCGACAGCTTTGTGCAGGTAGGTATACCTGCCCAGGCGGTTCAGGTGGTGATCCACGAGGTGCCCCGCAGCCATTGGGGCGATGGCGGGCGCGTAGCCAGTGAGCGGTCGGGTCAGAGGGATGCGGCCCCAAGGAATGCGGGAGCCGCATCAGATCGCGGTCGGCGCTCGGAGCGGCCGGCGCGCTCACAGAGTGGTTCACGTCAGAACAAGCCATCGCGCCGGCAGGGCCCTTCCCGCACCGATACTCGGCCGGGCCACCGTCCCCGTCGAGGCGGCTCCGGTTCTCGCTGAGGCCCAGGGGCCTAGAGGGTATCCTCGGTCAAGAACCCCACGATCTGCTGGGCCAGATGCTCGGGATACTGGAGAGGCCCCCAGTGTCCCCCATCGCCCCAGGAGACCCTCTGACAGCGAGGATAACGCTCGCCAAAGAGACCCAAGCTATCGGCCGAGAGCGGATCGTCAGACGAGGCAAGGGCCAGCACGCGGCCTGGCCAGCCGGTCTCGATGGCGGGCCGATTCTCAAAGCGCAGTCGCATCATCTGCTCGCCGCTGCAAAAGCCCTGCACCGTCTCGCGTAAAAGATCCTGGGTGATCAACCTCACATAGGCGCGGGTGAAGGCTGACCAACGGCCATCTACGGTCACGGCCGGATCCAGTGCGCCGGGTAGATGCTGCTGCAAAAATCGCCAGGGTGCCCAGCCCAGGGCCCAGCGCCAGGTGCGTATAGGCATGGGCGCTGCGCGGTCCAACGCTACGCTATGACAGAGCGCCAGATGCTGCACCCGATGGGGGTAGCGCTGCAGGAGGAACTGGGCGACGCTCCCACCCCCACTGTGGGCCACTACCGCCACCGAATAGGCGCCTTCGGCCTCGATGATACGTATCAGCGCCTCGCAAATCAGATCGGCATCATACGTTTGCTGGAGCGCATAGCCATCGGGAATCAAGCAGCGATAGTGAGGCGCCAACGAGGTGGCCAAATGGAACCACATGTCCGCCGGGGCGAGGGCATGGGGCAACAAAAGCACTGTGCGCCGGCTCCGGCCCACGCGCAGATAGCGCCAGCGCGCCTTGCCAATGACCCGCTCCTGATAGCTGTGATCGTGCCAGAAACGCTGTAGCGCCCGGGTCTGGGCGACAGGTACCTCGGAGAAAAGCGCATCAAAGCTCGCTTGCGGCATGCTCCCCCTCTTGGCACGCTACTCATATTGAGCACGCACCTGCGGCTCAGCATCATCGCTTGGCAGCATTACACGCCAGATCATACCTGCGGCTCAGCGACGGGTCAACCCCGTCGGCACTAGCTACAGTTGAGGGTGGCCCTCTTGACATGGTAAAAGGGCACACGGGCCGACATGTAACGAGATGACGTGACACGAAAAAGCAGCCGGTGGGCAAACCGCCGGCTGCCAAGTACCCGGACGCTCGCTCAGCCGTTAACGGACGTCAGCCAGTTGTGGCGATCCTCGGCCCTGCCCTCGACGATGGCAAAAAAGGCTTCTTGGAGCGCCTCGGTCACAGGTCCACGATGCCCCGGCCCAATGACGATGTGGTCCACGGAGCGTATGGGCGTCACCTCAGCAGCCGTGCCGGTGAAAAAGAGCTCGTCAGCCATATAGAGTTGCTCGCGGGTGATGGTCTGCTCCCGCACCTCATAGCCCAGGTCGTTAGCCAGGGTGATGATCGAGTTGCGAGTAATACCGCCCAGGATCGAGCTAGCCAGAGGGGGTGTGAGAATCACCTTATCCTGCACCAAGAACAGGTTCTCGCCGCTGCCCTCGCTCACATACCCATAGACATCCAGGGCGATGCCCTCTTCATAGCCCTGATCGGTGGCCTCCATGCGGATGAGCTGCGAGTTGGTATAGTGGCCGCCGGCCTTGACGCTGGCGGGAAAGGTGTCGGGGGCCATGCGCCGCCACGACGATACGCCCACATCCACGCCCTGCTCCAGGGCCTCGGCGCCCAGGTAGGCCCCCCATTCCCACACCGCCACGATCACGTTCACGGGGCAGGTGCGCGGCTCGACCCCCAGCTGCCCATAGCCGCGAAACACCAAGGGCCGAATATAGCAAGAGTTCAGCTTGTTGCGACGGATCGTCTCCAGGATGGCCTCTGACAGCTCCTCCTGGGGAAAGGGGATCTCCATACGATAGACCTTGCACGAGTCGTACATACGCTTTAGGTGGGGCTCCAGCCGAAAGACGGCCGGGCCGTTGGGCGTGCTGTAGCAGCGGATGCCCTCGAACACGCTGGAGCCATAGTGCAGCACATGGGCCAGCACATGTACCTTGGCCTCGTCCCAGGGGACGAACTCGCCGTCATACCAGATATATTCGGACTTGGGCATAGGCATGGACGATTGCTCCTTCTTGTGGCTCGACGGGCTCAGGCCCGCAGGCGTTCGGCGATCAGCGTCCCCATCACATCGGTCGAGACGGTCTCGGCGCTGGGCTCGGCGATATCGCGCGTGCGATAGCCCTCGGCCAGCATATTTTGCACGGCCTGCTCGACGGCCTGTGCCTCGGCCTCCAGCTTGAGCGAGTGACGCAGCAGCAGGGCAGCGCTCAGAATGGCCCCGATCGGGTTGGCGATCCCCTGCCCGGCAATGTCGGGCGCCGAGCCGTGGATCGGCTCGTAAAGGCCCATGCTGCCCTCGGCCAGCGAAGCGGACGGCAGCATCCCCATGGACCCCGCCAGCATCGAGGCCTCATCGGTCAGGATGTCGCCGAACATGTTCTCGGTCACGATGACGTCAAAGCTGGCGGGGCGTCGGATCAGGTGCATGGCGCAGGCATCCACCAGCAGATGCTCCACCTGCACGTCGGGGTATTCGCGGGCCACGCGGGTGGCGGTCTCGCGCCAGAGCCGCGAGGTTTCGAGCACGTTGGCCTTGTCCACCGAGGTCACATGCTTGCGGCGGCCCCGGGCCAGCTCGCAGGCCATGCGCACCACGCGCTCGATCTCGGGCACGGTATAGATCATGGTGTCAAAGGCGGTGCGGCCCTCGTCGCGGCGGCCCCGCTCGCCAAAGTAGATGCCGCCCGTGAGCTCCCGCAGCACGAACATGTCGGTGCCGCGCAGCACATCGGCCTTGATGGTAGAGGCCTCGATCAAGGCGGGCTCGAGCTTGACCGGGCGCAGGTTGGCGAACAGGCCCAGCCCCTTGCGCAGGGCCAGCAGCCCCTGCTCGGGGCGCACCTCGGCCGTTGGATCGTCCCACTTGGGGCCACCCACTGCCCCAAACAGCACAGCATCCGATGCACGGCACAGCTCCATGGTCGCGTCCGGCAGGGCGGTGCCCTCGGTATCGATGGCTATGCCGCCCACCAGGCCCTCCCGAAAGGTAAAGCGATGATCATAGGCGGCGCCCACCGCCTCTAGCACGCGACGGGCCTGGGCGGTCACCTCGGGACCGATGCCGTCCCCGCCCAATACCGCGATGTTATACTCCATGGCTCCCCCTTGTCTGTACCGATGGAAACGGCTCTTTTCTAGTGTGTATGGTAATTGACTCGGCTGGTGAGCCGCTCTCCCCTATTCGCCCTCGATCCAGGTGGCATTGGCCCGCGGATAGGAGCCAAACACCCGCACAAAGGTCGACATCTCGCGCAGATGCTCCAGGGCGCGGCGGCACACCTCATCCTGCAGGCTGCCGGCAAAATCGACGTAAAAGATGTACTGCCAGGGCACGCCCTTGAGGGGGCGCGATTCGATCTTGGTCAGGTCAATGTCCCGCAGGGCAAAGGCGCTGAGGCAGCGAAATAGCAGGCCAGGCCTGTTGATGCCCGCAAAGGCGATAGAGGTCTTGGCGTCGACGCCCGGCCCCGGCATCTGCGGCTCGTCGGCAACGGCCACAAAGCGGGTATAGTTCGTGCTCTCGTCCTCGAACGCCTCGCGCAGGATGGCCATGCCGTACACCTCGGCGGCATAGGCGCTGGCGATGGCGGCGGCGTCCCGCTCGCCCCGCTCCTTGACGAGGCGCACGCTGCCCGCCGTGTCATGGGCGGCAATGACCTCTACGTCTCCCAGGGCCGCCAGCGAGCCCTCGCATTGGGCCAGGGCCTGTGGGTGCGAGTAGACGCGCCGGATCTCCTCCAGCCTCACGCCCGGGTGGCCAATCAGGCAGTGGGACACCCGCAGCACATGCTCCGCCACGATATGGAGCTCGTGCTGGAGCAGCAGATCATAGTTACGGTGGATGCTGCCGGCCAGCGAGTTTTCGACGGGCACCACACCATAGTCGAAACGACCGTCCTCTACCCCGCCAAAGACGATATCAAAGGTATCGCACGGGACCAGCTCGGCATCGGGACCGAATAGCGCGAGCGACGCCGACTCGCTATAGGCGCCAGACTCGCCCTGGAAGGCCACCGTGGGCTGTGCGTCCGAGGGGGACGCACCTGCATCGGACGGAGCAGCCAGCGATGCCGTCGCCATGCCTAGCCCTCCGTCTGAAGCTGGCGGCGGGTGTACTCGATCAGGCCGCCGGCCTCGATCAGGGCCAGCATGAACTCGGGATAGGGCACGGCGGAGTAGGTCTCGCCCGTATCCATGTTGCGGATTGTGCCCTCAGCCAGATCGACCTCGAGGGTCTGTCCCGCCTCAGTGGCCTGAGCCGCTTCGGGGCACTCGAGGATCGGCAGCCCAATGTTGATCGAGTTGCGGAAAAAGATGCGCGCAAAGTTCTCGGCGACCACGCAGCTAATGCCGCTGGCCTTGAGAGCCACCGGCGCATGCTCGCGCGAAGAGCCGCATCCAAAGTTCTTGCCCGCCACGATAATGTCGCCCGGCTGCACATTGGCGGCAAAGGTCGCGTCCCAGTCTTCCATGGCATGGGAGGCCAGCTCTTGTTCCGATGTGGTGTTCAGGTAACGCGCCGGAATGATGGCGTCGGTGTCCACATTGTCCCCGTACTTCCAGACTCGGCCTCTGATGCTCACCGGTTCGTTGCTCCTTGTGCGATCTGTTGCCCCTGGCGGTCCAGGTAGCTTTGGATGGTTCTCTGTACATCGCCGAGATCAGCAGGCAGCTCCACCGGCGGGTTGCGCCGCACGGCCTCGATCCCCGGCAGGCTGTTGGCGTGATAGTCCAGCTTGAACTGGCTGAACTTTAATCCGTGGGCGGTCGAGATGACCACCACCCGATCATCCGAGGCGATCAGGCCGCGGTCCACCAGCTTGAACAGCACCGCCAGCGCCACGCCGGTGTGCGGGCAGGCATACATGCCCGTCAGGTCGGCGCGGGCAGCGGCATCGGCGATCTCGCTCTCGGTGGCCTGCTCCACCAGGCTGTCAAAGCGACGCATCACCTTGACCGCCCGCTCATAGCTGACCGGGTTGCCGATTTGGATAGCGCTGGCGACGGTCTTTTGCGCCTGGACCGTCTCGGCCACGCCAAAGCCGCCCATATAGCTGCGGTAGAACGGGTTGGCCCGCTCGGCCTGGGCCGCCGCCAGCCTGGGCAGGCGATCGATCAGGCCCAACTCGTACATCAGCAACAGGCCCTTGCCCAGCGCCGAGATGTTGCCCAGGTTGCCCACCGGCAGGATGATCCAGTCGGGGACCTCCCAGTCAAACTGCTGCACGATCTCGATGCCCACGGTCTTTTGGCCCTCAATCCGCAACGAGTTCATCGAGTTGGCCAGATAGAGGCTATTGTCCTGGGTGATCTCTTTGACCAGGGCCATACAGCCGTCAAAGTCGGTGTCCAACGCCAGCACCAGGGCACCGTTGGCGATGGGCTGGATGAGCTGGGCCTCGGACACCTTGTTGCGCGGCAGGAACACGATGGTGGGGATGCCCGCCGCCGCGCCATAGGCCGCCAGTGCCGCCGAGGTGTCTCCGGTCGAGGCGCAGGCCACGGCCCGCACCGGCGCTCCCTGGGCTATCATCTGGTTCACGACGCTTACCAGCACCGTCATGCCCAGGTCCTTGAACGAGCCGGTGTGGCTGTTGCCGCACAGCTTGACCCACAAATCCTCTACGCCGATGGCCTCGCCCAGGCGCTGGGCCCAAAAGAGGTTAGTGTGCCCCTCGTACATGGACACAACGCGCTCATTGTCCAGCACGGGCAGCACCCACTCTTTTTTGCCCCACACGCCGCTGCCATAGGGCCACTCGTTAGAGCGTACTCGCTCATCAAAGAGCGCGCGCCACTCCTGGGCCGAGCGCTCGGCCAGGGCGGCGGTGTCATGCTCCACCTCCAGTAGGCCGCCGCAGGTAGGGCAATGGTACAGGACCTCGAACACCGAATAGCGCCCGGGGCAGCCGCGCACGCATTGGAGCCAGCAGTCATAAGCCATATCTAATCTCCCGGCCTCACGCGTCCGCCTCAGGCAACTGGTCAGGGCCGCCGATATAGCCGAGCACGGCACTGGCCGCGGCAACGGCCGGGCCCGCCAGGTAGACCTCGCTATCCACGTGGCCCATGCGCCCGACAAAGTTGCGGTTGGTGGTCGAGACGCAGCGCTCGCCCGCCGCCAGGATGCCCATATAGCCGCCCAGGCAGGGGCCGCAGGTGGGCGTGCTGAACACAGCGCCCGCCTGCACAAAGATCTCGGCCAGGCCTGCCCGCACCGCCTGCAGGTAGATCTCTTGCGTGCCGGGGATGATGATGCAGCGCACGCCGCCGTGCACCTGGCGCCCCTTGAGGATCTCGGCAGCCTGTTGCAGGTCCTCCCAGCGACCGTTGGTGCAAGAACCGATCACGGACTGGTCAATGGTGACGTGGCCCACCTGGCTCAGGGGTCGCGCATTGCTCGGCAGATGGGGGAACGAGACCGTGGGCTCGATCTGGCTGACATCGATCTCGATGGTGCGGGCATACTCGGCGCCTGAATCGGGGCCAACCGTGCGGTAGGGGCGCTGGGCGCGCGACCTGACAAAGGCCTCGGTGATATCATCGGGCGGGAACATGCCGGCCTTGGCGCCCGCCTCGATGGCCATGTTGGCCATGGTCAGGCGGTTGTCCATCGACAGATCGGCGATGGCGGGGCCGGTAAACTCGATGGCCTGATAGCGCGCGCCATCCACCCCGATCAGGCCGATGGTGTGCAGGATCAGGTCCTTACCGCCCACCCAGGGCTGGCGCTCGCCCACATAGACGATCTTGAGCGTCTCGGGCACGCGCATCCAGATGCGCCCGGTGGCCATGGCCACGGCAATGTCGGTCGAGCCCATGCCGGTGGCAAAGGCGCCCACGGCGCCATAGGTGCAGGTGTGCGAATCGGCGCCGACAACCACCTCGCCTGGCAAGACCAGGCCCTCTTGTGGCAGCAACGCATGCTCGATGCCCATGCGCCCAACCTCGAAATAGTTGACGATGCCGTACTCGTGGGCAAACTCGCGCATCTGCTTGCACTGTTCCGCCGACTTGATGTCCTTGTTCGGCGCAAAGTGGTCGGGCACCAAGGCGATGCGCTCCTGGTCAAAGACCCGGTCGACGCCCAGGCGTGCAAACTCGTTGATGGCGATGGGGGCCGTGATGTCGTTGGCCAGCACCATGTCGACATTGACGTCCACCAGCTCGCCTACGGCCAGATGCTCGCGGCCCGTGTGGGCGGCCAGGATCTTTTGGGCCATGGTCATCGGTTGTTGGTTGCTCAACGTTGTCTCCCTCATCTCTTGGCAAGCGTCCGGGGACGCATCCGTCGGCATCCCCGGACAATCAGTAGCCTATTTTTTGCGTGCAGTCGGCATGCCCCGCACAGCGATCAACTTGTTCAGCGCGCTCATATAGGCCCGGCCACTGGCGACGATGATGTCGGTGTTGGCGCCGTGACCACTGAACAGATAGGTGCGCCGCCCCGTCTGGGCATTCGTCGGCAGGGTCTCGTCCCCATTGGCCTCGGCCTCGATGCGGATCGTGACCTCGCCCACGGCGTCGATCCCCTCGGTGACCGCTTTGACCGAGAACTCGATCAACTCGTTGGGCACGTTGATGATGCGGTTGATCGCCTTGTAGACGGCATCCACCGGGCCGGTGCCGTGGGACGCATCGGTGACGACCTCGCCGTCGGGCCCCTGTAGCCGCACCGTGGCCGTCGGGATCGCCTTGTCCCCCGCCGAAACCTGGATCTGGAGCAGGCGGTAGACGTCCTGCGGCTGGAACACCTCGTCCGAGACGATGGCCTCCAAGTCGCGGTCGGTGATGATCTTTTTGCGATCGGCCAGCTCCTTGAAGCGGGCAAAGGCCCGGTTGAGCTGCTCCTGGTCCAGATGGTACCCCATCTGGACGAGTTTGTCACCAAAGGCATGGCGACCCGAGTGCTTGCCCAGCACCAGGGTGTTGTCGCTCAGGCCCACCATGGTGGCATCCATGATCTCGTAGGTCTGCCGGTGCTTGAGGATGCCATCCTGATGGATGCCGGCCTCGTGGGCAAAGGCATTGGCACCCACGATGGCCTTGTTGGCCTGCACCGAGAGCCCTGTGTAGGTGCTCACCATGCGGCTGGAAGGGTAGAGCTCGCGGGTCTCCAGGCGGGTGGTGACGCCGAAATAGTTGCGCCGTGTCTGCAGCGCCATGGCGATCTCTTCCACGGCGGCGTTGCCGGCCCGCTCTCCCAAGCCATTGACGGTGCATTCAATCTGGCGGGCACCCGCACGCACCGCGGCCAGGCTATTGGCCGTGGCCATGCCCAGGTCGTTGTGACAGTGCACCGAGATGATCGCCTTTTCGATGCCCGGTGTATGCTCGTGAATGTCGCGGATCAGCTCGGCAAACTCGGTTGGCGTCGTATAGCCCACGGTGTCGGGGATATTGAGCGTCGTGGCTCCCGCCTCGATGGCCACCCCCAGCACCTCGTAGAGAAACGCCGGCTCGGAGCGGGTGGCGTCCTCGGGGGAGAACTCGACATCCTCGCACAGCGAGCGGGCGTACGACACCATCTCGCGGGTGCGCTCCAGCACCTGCTCGCGGGTCATGCGCAGCTTGTGCTCGATATGGATGTCCGACGTAGCAATGAACACATGAATGCGCTGGCGCTCGGCCCCGCGGATACCCTCCCAGGCGGCATCGATGTCCGAGCGCACGCACCGGGCCAGCCCGCAGATGATGGGCCCGCGCACCTCACGAGCAATGCGCTGCACGGCGTCCAGATCGCCAGGCGACGAGGCTGGAAAGCCTGCCTCGATGACGTCGACCTTCAGCCGCGCCAGTTGGCGGGCGATCTCGAGCTTTTCGTCGGTGTTTAAGGTGGCGCCAGGAGATTGCTCTCCATCGCGCAGTGTTGTATCGAATATCCGAACGTGGTCCAGTTCCATGGTATGCTCCTGCTCTTGATGATAGGCGGGCGACTCGCTGGCTTCAGGCGGGCCCCTGGATCCTATGCCGTTCCCGTATCGGCCAGGATCTCCTGGGCAGAGGCCCGCCGAAGTAGCGGTAGCTCCAGGCTATCGATGAGCGCATGAAAGCTGGCCTCGATGATGTTCACCGAGCACCCTACCGTCGTCCACGTATCTTGGCCATTGCTGGCATCGATGAGCACCCGCGTCAGGGCCGCTGTGGCCGATTGTGGATCGATGATGCGCACTTTATAGTCGGTGAGGTGCACCGGCTCCAGCTCGGGGTAGAATGGCAGCAGCGCCTTGCGCATGGCCGTGTCCAGGGCATTCACCGGACCGTCGCCCTCGGCGGCCGTGTGCATGATCTGTCCATTCACCCGAGCCTTGACGGTCGCCTCGGCCAGGATGTCGTTGTCGGAGCGCTTTTCCACCAGCACGATGAAATCCAGCACCTCGAACGGCGCCTCGTAGCCAGGCTGTGCGCGCCGGATGATCAACTCGAAGGATCCCTCGGCGCCCTCGAACTGGTAGCCCTGGCTCTCCCGCTCCTTGACCCGCTCTGTGACCGTGCGTGTCTGCTCAGGCGACAGCGTGGTCCCCAGGTCCATCTCGGCCAGCTTGTGGATGATGTTGCCACGGCCCGCCAGCTCCGAGACGAGCACCCGCATCCGGTTGCCCACCAGGGCCGGGTCGATGTGCTGATAGCTGTCGGTGTTCTTGAGCAGGGCGCTGGCGTGCAGCCCTCCCTTGTGGGCAAAGGCGCTCTCGCCCACGTAGGGCGCCTGGCTGCTCGGGCGCAGGTTGGCGATCTCGCTGATATAGCGCGAGGCCTCGGTGAGGATCGATAGATCGCCATTGGCCAGGGCGCGGTAGCCCATCTTGAGCTCCAGATTGGGGATGACGGTCGAGAGATCGGCGTTGCCGCAACGCTCGCCATAGCCGTTCATGGTGCCCTGCACGTGGACGCAGCCCGCCTCGACAGCCACCAGCGTGTTGGCCACGGCCACGCCCGTGTCGTCATGGGCATGCATGCCCAGACGCGCCTCGGGCAGGCGCGCACTCGTGGCGGCGATCACCTCTTGCACACCTGTGGGCAGAGTGCCACCGTTAGTGTCGCAGAGTACCAACAAATCGGCGCCCGCCTCGTGGGCGGCCTCGAGCGTCGCCAGAGCGTATTCGGCATCCAGGGCATAGCCGTCGAAAAAGTGCTCGGCGTCGTACAGCACCTCCAGGCCATGGGCTTTGAGGTAGGCCACTGTGTCGCGGATCATGTTCAGGTTCTCATCCAGGCTGGTGCACAACACGTCGGTGACGTGCATGGGCGACGACTTGCCGACGATGACCGCCACAGAGGCCCCGGCTTGAAGGATCGCCTGAATGCTGGGGTCCTTCTCGACAGCTACGCCCTTGCGGCGCGTGCTGCCAAAGGTGGCCAAACGGGCATGGCGCAGCTCGAGATGGCGGGCCCGCGCAAAGAACTCGGCATCCTTGCTGTTGGACCCGGGCCAGCCGCCCTCGATATAGGCGACGCCCAGCTCGTCCAGCTTGGCCGCAATGCGGAGCTTGTCATCGACAGAGAACGAGATGCCCTCCATCTGAGAGCCGTCGCGCAAAGTTGTATCCAGCACGGATACGCGTCTTGCCATAGAGCAACTACCAGCCTCTCTTGCGATATTATCTCGGTGCAATTGAGATAGGCATATGCCTATCCCAATTGCACTTATTACCTTATTTGGCATCCATCCAGGGCATCATGCCGCGCAGCTTGCGGCCCACCTCTTCGATGAGCAGGTTCTGTTCGCGCTTGCGGATGGCGTTAAAGCCCGGGCGGCCCACCTGGTTCTCCAGCAGCCACTCGCGGGCATAGGTGCCATCCTGCACATCGGACAGCAACTGCTTCATCGCCTTGCGCGTCTCTTCCGTCACGATCTTGGGGCCCGCGTAATAGTCGCCATGCTCGGCGGTATCGCTCACCGAGTAGCGCATATAGGTCAGTCCACCCTGATAGATCAGGTCGACGATCAGCTTGAGCTCGTTCAGGCACTCGAAATAGGCGATCTCGGGCTGGTAGCCCGCCTCGACCAGCGTGTCGAACCCGGCCTTGATCAGCTCGGTGACTCCGCCGCAGAGGACGGCCTGCTCGCCAAACAGGTCGGTCTCGGTCTCTTCGCCAAAGGTGGTCTCCAGGATGCCCGCGCGGGCGCAGCCGATGGCCCTGCCATAGGCCAGCGCGACCTCTTTGGCCGAGCCGCTGGCATCCTGGTAGACGGCCAGCAGGCCGGGCACGCCCTGCCCCTCGGTGAACACCTCGCGCACGCGGTGCCCGGGGGCCTTGGGGGCGATCATGGCTACGTCCAGATCCTCGGCGGGCACGATCTGCCCATAGTGGATGCAGAATCCATGGGCGAACATCAGCATCTTGCCGGCGGCCATGTGCGGCGCAATGGACTCGCGATATAGCTGTGCCTGCACCGTATCGGGCGCCAGAATCATGACAATGTCCGCCTCGGCAGCGGCCTCAGCGGTGGTCTTGACCACCAGCCCGGCCGCCTCGGCCACGGACCAGGAGCGGCTCCCCTCATAGAGGCCAACGCGCACGTCGCAACCACTGTCCTTGAGGTTCAGTGCGTGGGCATGGCCCTGGCTGCCGTACCCGATGATGGCGATCTTTTTGTCCTCTAGGACCGCCAGATCCGCATCGTTGTCATAGTAGATCGTTGCCATTGAATTCCCTCCCAGAGTATATGAGCCGCCCGCCAACCGAGCGGCAGATCTCCCCGTATCTTGTGCCCTAGCCTCGGCCGCCGGCTGCTAACCCGCCACGCACCATGGCCACACGCCCGGTACGTGTGAGCTCTTTGATGCCGAATGGCCGCAGGATCTCGACCAGCGAATCGACCTTGTCCTCGGTGCCGGTGATCTCGATCGTCATCGAATCATGGGCCACATCGATGATCTGCGCCCGAAAGATGTCGACCAACTGCTTGATCTCGGCCCGGCTGGTTGAGATGGCGTGCACCCGAATCAGCGCCAGCTCGCGAATCACGGCGTCATCGTCGGTGATGTCGGTCACCTTGGTGACATGGATCAGCTTGTAGAGCTGCTTGATTACCTGCTCCAGCACGGTATCGCTGGCATGGACCACCACCGTCATGCGTGAGATGTTGGGCGTCTCGCTATGCCCGACGGTGAGGCTCTCGATGTTATAGTTGCGCCGCCGGAACATGTTGGACACATTGCTGAGGACGCCTGGCTTGTCCTCCATCAACACCACCAGCGTGCGACGTGAGTTGTTATTATAGTCTTTGGCCAATGTCATGGCATTTCCTCCTGGCGCGCTGGTGCGACTAGACCTGCTTGGGACGGCGGATCATCTCGTCGATGGGGCGCCCCGCGGGCACCATGGGGAACACGTTGTGCTCTTGCTCGATGCGAAAATCGATCAGCACCGGGCCATCGATCTGCATAGCTCGCTCCAATGCCACACCAACCTGGGCCTTTTCACACACGGTGATGCCGGCCATACCATAGGCCTCGGCGACCTTGGCAAAATCGGGCCCCAGAATGGGCGTCCCGCAATAGTTCCGCTCGAAAAAGAACTCTTGCCACTGGCGCACCATGCCGAGATAGCCATTATTAAGCAACGCGATCTTGATAGGAAGCCGCTCTTGCACGATGGTGGCCAGCTCCTGGATGGTCATCTGCAGGCCGCCATCGCCTGCCACCACCCACACGGTGCACTCGGGGCAACCCGCCTGAGCGCCAATGGACGCCGGTAGAGCAAAACCCATGGTACCCAAACCACCGGAAGAGATAAGGCCTCCAAACCGATTATGAATATAGTACTGGGCCTCCCACATCTGATTTTGACCCACATCAGAAACCATCAAGGCATCTCCCTGGGTGAGCTCGGAGATACTGCGCACCACATACTGCGGCACCAGGACTTCGCCCTCTTCCCAGTGGCGGCTGTGCTCGTGCGATTCGGATCGCCATCCATCGATGATCTCGATCCACTCTGCATGTCCTGCCTCTTTTACCAGAGGCACCAGCTCTCGCAGTACGTTGAGGGCATCGCCGACGATGGGCAGATCCACCCGCACGCGCTTGGCGATCTCGGCCGGATCGATGTCGATATGGATGATCTTGGCCTGAGGCGCAAAGGTGTGTGCCGCGCTGGTAAAGCGGTCATCAAAGCGGGTGCCAATGCCAATGATCAGATCGGCCTGCTGCACCGCCAGATTCGTGTAGGATTCACCATGCATGCCGCCCATGCCCAGGCTCAGGGGGTGCGATTCGGGTATGGCGCTCTTGCCCAGCAGGGTGGTGGAGACGGGAATCTGCGCCTTTTCGGCCAACTCGACCAACTCGTCCTGTGCGTGGGCCACAATGACACCCCGACCCACCATGAGCACCGGGCGCTTGGCCTGGTTGATCATCTCGGCGGCCTGGGCCACCTGACGCAGATTGCCGCGGGTGTGCGGCTTGTAGCCGGGCAGATTGACCGCCTCAGGATAGACAAACTCGCACTGGCCCATCTGGGCATCCACCGTCACGTCCAATAGCACAGCCCCTGGATGACCGGTGCGCGCAATGTGAAACGCCTCACGGATGGCCTGCGCCAGTTCGGTCACATTGGTGATCAGGCAGTTGTGCTTGGTGATGGGCATGGTGATGCCGGTGATATCGACCTCCTGAAAGGCATCGGTACCCAGATCGCCCGAGGCCACCTGCCCTGTGATGGCCACGATGGGCGACGAATCCATCTGGGCGTTGGCGAGGCCGGTCACCAGGTTGGTGGCACCAGGCCCCGAGGTAGCGATACAAACGCCCACTTTGCCTGTGGCACGGGCATAGCCATCGGCAGCGTGGGCAGCAGCCTGCTCATGGCGCATGGTGATATGGTGTATGGGATATGCAGGCAGCTCGTGATAGAGGGGAATGACCTTGCCGCCCGTGATACCGAATACAATTTCGACGCCTTCGCGCACGAGACACTCCCAGATGATCTGCGCTCCGTTCATCTTCATAGCTTACTCTCCTCAATAGACATGGGCAGGCGGTCACTCGTTGCTCTCATTATTCCTCAAGCACGGCACCGGTGCTGGCCGACGTAACCAGCCGGGCATAGCGCCTCAGATAGCCGCTCTGCACTCGCAGTGCAAATGCTGGCAGTGCAGCCAGACGCTCCTGCAGCTCATCATCCGAAACATGCAGCTCTAGCTTGCGATTCGGGATATCAATCGTGATCAGATCACCATCGCGCACAGCGGCAATGGGGCCGCGAGCAGCCGCCTCGGGTGATACGTGCCCAATCGCCGCGCCTCGCGACGCACCCGAGAAGCGCCCATCGGTGATCAACGCGACCTTGTCGTCCATTCCCATGCCCGAAAGCAGCGAAGTGGGCGTCAGCATCTCGCGCATCCCGGGCCCCCCTTTGGGGCCCTCGTAGCGAATCACCAGCACATCCCCTGCCTCAAACTCTTGGTCAAGGATGGCCTTGGTAGCGGCATCTTCATTCTCAAAGACACGTGCAGGCCCAGTGTGCTGCAGCATTTTGGGATCAACGGCCGCGCTCTTGACCACGGCGCCCTCTGGGACCAGATTGCCAAACAGAATCGTCAGGCCACCCGTGGGCGAATAAGGATCCTGCCCGCTACGCAATACATCCCGGTTCACACTGGCATAGTCTGGGGCCCAACGCGACCCGGTCGCCAGATTCTCGCCCACCGTCTGCCCTGTGACCGTCAGGACCTCACTCTGGAGCAGCCCCAGCTCGTCCAGCTCGTGGAGCACCGCGCCGATGCCACCGGAATAGTACAGATCCTCGATATGCTGATCGCTGGCGGGCGAGAGCTTGACCAGATGCGGCGTTCGCTCGGCGTACTCGTTGAGGGTGGGCAGATCGACCTCGATGCCGGCCTCATGGGCGATGGCCAAAAGATGCAGGACCGAGTTGGTTGAGCCGCCCAATGCCATATCGGCGGTAAAGGCGTTGGCCAGGCCCTGCGCATTGATGATATCCCGGGCCTGAATGCCCTGCTCGTACATCTTCATCACGTGCACGCCTGCCTCTCTGGCGAGGGCGATGCGTCGGGAGCTCACGGCGGGAACGGTGCCGTTGCCAGGCAGCGCGATGCCCAACACCTCGCACAGGCAGGCCATGGTGTTGGCGGTGTACATGCCCGAGCAAGAGCCACAGCCCGGGCAACAGCTCTGCTCGATGCGCAGCAGCTCCTCGGGCGATATCTGCCCTGCTGCAGCGGCGCCTACAGCCATAAAGGCGCTGTTCAGGTCCAGCACCTCGCTGCCACGACGGCCCGCCAACATAGGCCCACCGGTGACAACGACGGTGGGCAGGTTGAGACGCGCGGCGGCCATCAGCATCCCAGGGATGACCTTGTCGCAGGAAGGTATGAGCACCAGGGCATCAAAGGCATGGGCTTCGACGACGGTCTCGACCGAGTCGGCGATCAGCTCGCGCGACGCCAGCGAGTACTTCATCCCGTTGTGGTTCATCGCGATGCCATCACACACGGCAATGGTGTTGGCCTCAAAGGGCGTGCCCCCGGCCATATAGACCCCATTCTTGACCGCTTCGGCCAGCGAACGCAGATGGGTATGCCCTGGGACGATCTCGGCAAAGGAACTGATCACGCCCACAAAGGGCCGCTCCATTTCTTCGGAGGTCTTGCCCAGTGCCCACAGCAGCGACCGATGGGGGGCACGCTCGGGGCCTCGCTTGATGGCGTCACTTCGCATCCCTTTGCTCCTCTCAGCATGATGACTCGAGAACAAAAACGCGCCACATCCAAGAGCCAATGGCTCTGAATCATGGCGCCCTTGCGCAATTGGCCCCCACATTGTGGGCCTCTCCAGCTACTGAAAAAGCCTCACCGCTCTTGGGTGAGGCTCTTGATATGGTCTGGCTTTGGTTACAATCGGTCTAGCGAGATCCTCTCCCAACCGGCAATGGCTCCTCAATTACGAGGAGCTCTACTAGAACGAGAATAATGCTGCTGGGCGAGACAAAGGATGGCATTTCCATACCCTCTGTGGAATCCGATTGAAGCGAGGATAACATAGCTTGAGAGGGTTGTCAAACCGGTCGCACAAGCTGCCCGCATCGTGATGGGCGCGGGCACTAGGGGCAGTCGGCCACCGACTCGAGCACATAAGTAGGCCTGATCTCGGTCTCGGCCAGCATCTCGCGACTGGTCACGCCCGAGAGAACCAGCGCCGTATCCATGCCTGCTCTGACGCCCATGGTGATATCTGTGTCCAGACGGTCGCCGACCATCAGGCAGCGGCTTGCATCAGCCTGCAGACGCGCCAGGGCAGCCTTGAGGATGTGCGGCGAAGGCTTGCCGGCGATCTCTTGCACGATACGACCGGTGGTAGCCTCCAAAAAGGCGATGACGCCGGCGCAATCGGGGATCTCGCCGCCCTCCACGGGGCAGGTCTTGTCTCCATTGGTGGCATAAAAATGCGCGCCGCGCACCAGCGCCTGATGTGCCAGATTCAGTTTGGTGTAATCCAGGGTGCGATCAAAGGCCGCGACCACCACATCCACGATATCTACCCGCTGGGTGACCTCAAAGCCCGCTTCTGCCAGCTCATCCAGCAGCTTGTGTTCGGCGATCGCCAGAACCCTGGCGCCCGGGTGTCGGTCGCGCAGCAGATGAATCAATGCCTGGCTAGAGTTGATCACATCGTCCGAACAGGCCGGAATGCCAAGGCGCGTCAGCTTGGCGGCATAGTTCGCACAGCCTTCCAGAGGCTTGTTGGATAGGAACACCATGCGGCGCTCGTTGGAGCGGAGGCGTTCGATAGTCAGCGCGGCGCCGGGTATCAGGGCATCGCCGAGATAGATGGTGCCATCCAGGTCAAAGATGTACCCCTCATAGCGTGACTCAGGCATCGACGGGGGCCTCGTCTAGAATCTCGATAGCGTGCAGATCGGCGATCACACAGTCGGCATGCTCTGCCAAGAGCTCGGCAGGTATAGCGCCAGAGGATACAGCGATGGCGCCGGTGAGGCCTGCCGTGCGGGCCATGGTCATGTCGGCCACGCTATCGCCCACCATGATGGCCTCCTCGACGGGAACCCCAAGCTGCCGGCAGATCTCCAGGGCCATGTCAGGCGCCGGCTTGAGGGGGATGCCATCGTCGCCACAGAGAATGGCCCCAAACAGTTCGGCGACCCCCAGCATCTCCAGATGGCGCTCGGTAGGCTCACGATTGTCGGTGGTCGCAATGGCCAGCAGATAGCCGGCTTTGGCTAGATGCTGCAGGGTTTTTTGCACATCACCAATCGGCTCGACCAGGTCGCTATCGGAGAGCATCGCTCGGCTCACCCGCTCAGCCTCATTGACGATGGCGAGAGCGTCATCCCAAGTGAGGCCCACATGATGATAGATCTGGCCGGCGATCAAGAGCAGGATCTCGCCGGTTGACGCGATGGTCAGCGGCCCCAGGGGATCCCAGTCGCCATCCACGGGATCATAGCCGAGGGTCCCCGCCAGAGCGAGGCGCGTTTGCAGATCCAGGCGAATCTGCTCACCGATGTGCTCCATCAGGCGCTCGAACCATACACGCCACATGCGTTCGAACGCGATGAGTGTGCCGTCCTTGTCAAAGATGATCAGACGTGGCTCTAGGTAAAGGCTATCAATTTGAAGCATAGATCACTCCCTTCAGGATCCAAATTAGCAGTATCACATGCTTGCACGCATCTGTCAAAAACGTG
The DNA here is from genome assembly GCA_007132185.1 of Anaerolineae bacterium. Classification (GTDB taxonomy): domain Bacteria; phylum Chloroflexota; class Anaerolineae; order UBA1429; family UBA1429; genus UBA1429. The sequence continues at coordinate 18,822 of SLPC01000046.1, forward strand.
TTTCCACCGAAAAGACGGTTCGTCTCATCTTTGTCGTGCTCCACATTGCGCTTATAATCAGATTGTTGCCCCCCAACCTAGATGTGGAGAGAGTATGCCTCGAACGTATGTAGCCCTAGATCTGGAACTTACAGGCCTCGACCGTAAGGTTGACGAGATCATCGAGATCGCCCTGGTCCGCTTCCGCGGATCAGAAGTGCTCGAGAGCTGGTCCAGCCTTGTGCATACCAAGCGGCCGATCTCGCCACGCGTTCAGCAACTGGTGGGCATTGGCGACCATGAGGTCGCGGACGCTCCCTCCCTCGATAGCCTGAGGGGCACCATTCTGCGCCTGGTGGGCAATGCTCCGTTGATCGGACACAGCATCGAGACCGATCTCTATTTCCTGCAGAGACAGGGTATCCACCTGCACAATGTGGCGCTAGACACCTTTGAGCTGGCGAGCATCCTGGTGCCCGAGGCCGGCACTTATAGCCTGACTGCCTTATGCGATATGCTTGGCATCTCATTATCCAAGGCACACCGCGCGCTTCACGATGCCACCGCCACGCGAGAGCTTTTTCTGGCCTTGTGGGAGCGCTTCAAGACGTGGAATCTGGGACTCCTCAAGGAGCTGTACCAGTTGGCACAGCAGACCGGGTGGGCACTGGCACCCTTGCTGCAGGAGCTGATCGAGGAAAAAGAGGCGGGGCCCGCCCTGCTACAGGCCGAACGGCCGAGCGCTCCCGCCTGGCGGCTGAGTGAGTATGACTTTGTGCCCAAGGAAAGGGACAGCTTTCCAACGCTCGATCCCGATAGCGAGCTGACCCCCATCGATCCAGAGCCCCTGGTGCAGATTCTCGAGCCGGGCGGCGCTCTGTCCAGGACCTTTGCCAACTATGAGCACCGCCCCCAACAGACCGAGATGCTCGAGGCAGTGGTAGAGGCGTTCAACACGCCAACCCATCTGCTGGTAGAGGCTGGCACCGGAACGGGCAAGTCGCTGGCCTACCTCTTGCCGGCCATTCAATTTGCGACGCAGAACGACCAGCGCGTGGTGGTCTCTTCTAACACCATCAACCTGCAGGACCAGCTCTACAGCAAGGATGTCCCCGATCTGCAGCACATCCTGCCCACGCCTTTTCGCGCCACCATTCTCAAGGGGCGCGGCAACTATCTCTGCCTGCGTCGCCTATCAGCCTTTCGCCGCTCTCGGCAACTCACGCTGGAGGGGGCCCGCGTGCTGGCCAAGGTGCTGGCCTGGCTGCCCCACACCCATACAGGCGATCAGGCCGAGCTGCTCCTGGTGAACGACGAGTTTGGTATCTGGCGTGATATCCAGGCCACCTCAGAGACCTGCCTGGGCGATCGATGTCCCCACCTCGGCTCGGGGCGTTGCTTTTTCTTTCGGGCGCGAAGCCGCGCCGAGCGCGCTCATCTGATCATCGTCAATCATGCTCTGTTGCTGGCTGACATGGCGCTGGAGAATCGCGTGCTGCCTGAATATGGCTATCTGATCGTGGACGAGGCGCATCACCTGGAGGAGCAGGCCACCAGCCAGTTTGGACTGCGGGTCTCGCGTCATGACCTGGCGAGTTATCTGGGCACCCTAGACCAACCCGGCAGCGCATCGCCCAGTGGTCTGTTAGGCCAGATCCCCGGCCTTTTTCACGCTTTCAATGTCAGCGAGGCAATGCGCCAGTCGATCGCCGATCGCATCGAGCAGATACGCAATCAGATCGATACCAGCCTCGTTCATATGGAGACCCTCTACCAGGCCCTGGACAGCTTTATGCAAGAGTACCAGGATCCGAGCGCTCGCTCACAGGGCACCTACGACCGGCATGTGCGCATCACCTCAGGCCTGCGAATACAGCCCGGTTGGTCGGAGATCGAGATCCTCTGGGATAACCTGGCTGCTCCCCTGCATCAGATCATCCAAGGCCTTGAGCATCTATCCGACTGGATCCAGCGACTGCCCGACGAGGCCAATGAGGAGCGCTTTGATCTGTTGCAGCAGGTCAAGATGCAGCTCATGCATGGCAACGAGTTCTATCAAGGCTTGCAGCAGATTCTGATCGAGCCACAATCAGACTATATCTACTGGATGTCCATCGCCCAGTATAACCAGGAGCTGGTGCTGAACAGTGCCCCCCTGTCCGTAGGCGATCTGCTACAGGAGCGGCTGTTTGACGAAAAAGAGTGCGTGGTGCTTACCAGCGCCACACTGCGCACCGATCAGGAGTTTAGCTACATCAAGCAGCGCCTGGGCCTAGAGACGCCGCTGGAAGTGGCCGTCGATTCGCCCTTTGACTTTGAGTCGTCGGTGTTGCTCTATGTGCCCAAAGACATCCCCGAACCCAACCAGCCCTACTATCAAAAGAACGTGGAAGAGGCCATCGTCAACCTTGTGCGGGCGACCGAGGGCAGGGCCCTGGTCCTGTTCACCTCCAACAGCCAGCTCAACACCACCTATCGGGCTACTCGGGGCATCCTGGAAAAAGAGGGATTCACCGTCTATGGCCAGGGGATCGACGGCTCGCGACGCCAGATTCTCGACGGCTTTCGCAACACGCCTCGGGCGGTGCTCATGGGAACGCGCAGCTTTTGGGAGGGCGTGGATGTCATGGGCCAATCGCTGAGCTGCCTGATCATTGCCCGGCTCCCGTTCGGGGTGCCCACGGATCCGATTCTCGCAGCGCGAGCCGAGACCTTTGACAACCCCTTTGACGAGTACTATTTACCCGAAACGATCCTGCGTTTTCGTCAGGGATTTGGCCGTTTGATTCGCAGTAAAGAGGACTATGGTGTTGTGGCCGTTCTGGACAAGCGCCTCCTCACCAAGGCCTACGGCAAGGCCATCCTGCGCTCGCTCCCGCGTTGCACCGCCCGTATGGGACCCGTTACTACACTACCTCTCTTGGCTGAACGATGGCTTGATGCAGAACGTCTTGCTCAGGTCCGAGAAAAGATTAATTCATAGATATATATGTAGATATCTATCTAATTATCTCTCTTAGTAGTCGTAGTAGGGGCTGTGGAAAGGTGGATAACTAGGCGAATTGCGCATATATAGGGGCAATCCTGAGGCAGGCTACTAGGGATTGTGTTTCATTATCCACAGGTGATGTGCACAGCCCTGTGGATAACTTGGGGGCATCTGCAGGGCCGTCAAGGGGTGTGGATATGTCAAATATCCCACATCTAGTGGGATACAGGCTCTAGGGTACTAGATATTGTGGTAAAGGGGCTGAAACGGCTCAACAGGAGGGGGAAATATCCCCCGATTTGTCCACAGGATGGGGTCAAGTTATCCACAGTTTTTCCCCACACTGTGTGGACAGCTTGGATACATTGGTGATGCACACCGGGGTCTATAATGTCCGAGGGCAAGTGCTCCTAACCGTAATAGGAGCTAAGCGCCGCATCCAGAGGGGCATTGTTCAGGACCGAACCCACCACATTGGCGTTGACATTGTTCAGCCGGGCAAGTGCTGTCTGGGCATCCTCGCGCTTGGTCTCGCCAGCGCTCACCACCAGCAGCACGGCATCCACCTTGGCTGCGAGGACGACGGCATCGGTGACGCCCACCACCGGCGGGGCATCGAACAGGAGGACGTCTGCCTCTTGCAGCAGTCGCTCGATGACCTGATCCATACGCTGCGAGCCGAGCAGGTCGGCGGGACGCGGCGGCAGTTGGCCACTGGGAAGCAGCCACAGATTCTCGATAGAGGTCTCTAGCAGGGGCGGCTCTTCCAGATAACGTTCCTCGAGAAGCATCGTGGTAAAGCCGATCTGATTGTCCAGGCCCCAGATCTGATGCAGATTGGGCCGACGCAGGTCGCAATCCACCATGATTACCCGTCGCTCGATCTGTGCCATGGTGACGCCCAGGTTCGCCAGTGTGGTGGACTTGCCCTCGTCAGGCCCCGGTGAGGTGGTGAGTAGGGTGCGAAAGGCCTTGTCCAAAGTGGCGTACTGCAGGTTCATGCGCAGGGTGCGATAGGCCTCGCTGGCGGGCGAGAGGGGTTCCTGGATGGTGATCAGATTCACGTTGTCGGCCATGTACGCTCCTCCATCATGGGCCGTTCTTGCTTGGATCGGTTCTTGCGCTTGTTGGCGCCGGATCCGGAGGCCGGGATCAGCCCCAGCACGGCCAGCCCTGTGTACTCTTCGAGATCTCGGCTGCTCTGGATAATGTCCGCCTCCAGATAGCTGAGGACAAAGATCACGACGACCCCGATCAGCACACCAAAGACACCACCCGCAAGCACATTGATGCGCCAGTTCGGGCGATGCAGCCGGCCGGGCAGCGCATAGTCTCGGATGCTGACCTCTACCCGGTCGCGTCGATCCTGATCCTGCATCAGGATGCGCGTGTTCTCGACAAAGACCTCGGCCGTGACCTGGGCGATATCCCGCGCGATGAGGGGGTCATAGTCATCGGCATCGATCTGAATCAGCAGATCCGACTCGATAGAGCGTACGGTGATCTTGCTGGAGAGCTCCTCCGGCGTGACGTCCAAGTTCAGCCGGTTGAGAACCTCCATGGCGGTCGTGCGCGAGGTAATGTTGCCGGCAAAGTTGCGCATCACCCCCTTGATCGTCTGCTGCAAGCCCCAATCCAGTCTACCAGGAAAAACGTTGAGATAGATAGTGGCGCGATAGACAGGGGTTTGCACCCGGCTGACGGCAAAGGCCGAGATCACGGTGATGGCCACAGCCAACACAATGATCCAACCGCGGCTCATGATGATCCGAACGTATTCTTTGAGTTCCAAAATTCCTCCCGATGTCAGACACCGGATTATAGCCCAGGAGCGGCGGGGCGCATAACGTAGCTTTGGCTGTCGTAGCGGCCAGTACGTTATGGCAACGAACGTCGAATGGGCAGGAAGCGTTCCCACCAGCGGGCTGCCGGTATCTCGGCCATGATGGGCAGGCCCAGCGCGGCCAGCTCATCTCGATCACGTATCGTGAGATCCAAATAGTCCAGCACAAAGGCGAGGCCAATCCCGGCCGCCAGCCCAAGCAAGAGGCGGAGCGGCAGGTCCAGGCGATCTCGCAGCGAGCGGCCCACGAGGCCGATCTGTGGTGGGTCAATCAGTGAGACCACGGCATCTTCGGTAGCCAACTGGGCAAAAAAAACGCCCGCTTCTTCAGTCAGCACCACAACAGTGGCGTTGGCCAGGCTGCCCAACTCGGCCTCGTTGCCCCAGGTGATGTTGACGTTGAGCACCCGGTGTGTCTTGCCTGCCGCAGTGGCCCCATGAATGGCGCCGGGGGGCACCGCCAGGCCGGAATGGTCAGCGACCTGACTGGCAAAAGCCCGGCTCTTGACTACTTCGGCCAGATCATCTACCAGGTATTCGGCAGTAAGCCAGGTATAGTACCGATCAAAGGCATAGTAGTCGCCTTGGGGTTCGGGCACGACGCCTACCACAAAGCGCATGTGTGCCTGATAGGTGGTGGGTCGGGCGGGCTGCCATATCAGATAGCCGATTAGGATGATGCCAAGCAGCAGGATGATGATCCATAGGCGCCTGACAATGATGCTAGCATAGTGGCGCAGTTCCATCTTGCCCCCTTATCAGCGCAGACCCAGCTTGCTGAGCAGGGTAGGACCCAGCACCAGTAGGCCGATAAAGGCAGCCACCATGGCGTTCACCAGAATGGCTCCGGCTGCCACATCCTTGATGTTCTTGGCATTGATATTGTGCGTGGGCATGAGCTGGTCAATGATCAGCTCGACCACGGTGTTGAGCATCTCGCCCGCGAAAACCAGGGCGATGGCAACGCCGATAAGGGCCCATTGCACCGCATCGATGCTCAGCCACAACCCCATGGCGATCACAGACAGGGCCACCGCCAGATGAATGCGCACGTTGCGCTCACAGGAGATGACATAGCAGACGCCCTCTATCGCATGCCGAAAGCTGTGCGCGAGACTCTGCTTGCTCTGTTCTCTCATGCCTTCCGATCCTGCCGACTGCGACTCGATTGATCTAGCCATTGGCCACACGCTCCGCACGCCTTGAACTGCGTTCTGGATATTGGATGCGTGGATGGTACAGGCCTTTGAGCACATCGCCAAAGGCTTGCCGAATGCTATCCAGGTCTTTGAGGGTGAGATCCGTCTCATTCAACTGTCCGCCGATCAGACGATCATTGATCACCTGGCGAATGACGCGATCCAACTCGGGCTCTGTGGCAGGACGATCAGCGCGCACCCAGGCCTCGACGGCATCGGCCAGCATAAGGATCGCGGTCTCTTTGCTCTGAGGCTTGGGGCCTGGGTAGCGAAACGCGGCTTCATCCACATCTTGATCGCCCGCCTCTTGGACGGCCATGCGGTAGAAATAGGCCACCAGCGTAGTGCCATGATGCTCGGGGATAAAGGCGCGTACCTTGTCCGGAAGCCGGTATCGACGGGCCAGCTCCAGGCCCTCGGCTGCATGGCCTATGATGATCTCGGCTGCGGTCTGTGGGTCCAACTTGTCCAGGGGATTCTCCCCCTCGGATTGGTTCTCGGCGTAAAAATGCGGACGCAGAGTCTTGCCAATATCGTGATAATAGGAGCCTACCCGGGTGAGCAGGATATCGCCTCCGATAGACTCTGCGGCGCGCTCGGCCATATTGCTGATCAGAATCGAGTGGTGGTAGGTGCCGGGCGCCTTGATCAATAACTGCCGAAAGAGGGGATGCGTGGGCCGCGCCAGCTCCATCAGTTGGATCGACGTCGTGATGCCAAAGAGCCTGCCGGTAAAAGTATAAGCTACAAAGCACAAACTACTGGATAATATCGCATTCAACAGTCCTATACCGGCCAGCTCTAGAAGCACTCGTATGTCACGGGCGCCGAAATGAGTGTGTAGTACGAGCAGTGTCGCCATGTTCACAAGTGCCAGATAGCCTGTGGCCGGCACAAAAGCGCTCAGTTGTTCGGTACGCATCAGGGCCAGCGCACCCACCAGACTGCCCAGCAGCACATAAAGGGCCAGGTGCAAGGAGCCGCCGGCGCTGAATCCCACCGCCAGGGATACGGCAAAGCCGATCAGCGTGGCGTAATGGATGTTCATGAACAGTGCGATGAGCATGGCCGCTGCCGCTCCCGGGAACAGATAAGGTGAAAGGGTCTGACCGGGGAGCAAAAGACGCGCCGAGACGCCTGCGACCAACAATGTCACGACCAGTAGCAACTGGCGGCGGGGACGTTCGATCAAGAGCGGGTCAACCCGCGCGACGTATAGCATCGCGATGCCTACCACGAGGAGGGCAAAGCCCATCTCAAGAGCGATATGGCGCCAATCATGTGTGGGCTCGAGCAGGCCCAGCACCTGCAGCCGTTCAAAGGCGCTCTCGGTTATGATCTCGCCCTCGCGTACAATCGATTCACCGTTGCGTATGACACGCACCACGGGCTCGACGGCGGCCCGTGCCTCATCGCGCAGCTCCTCGGTACGCTCGAGATCCAAGAACGTGTTGATCACGATTAGATCGTTCACAAGGGCGCTAACGGCATCACCCTCTTGCTGGGTGAGAATACCGAGCTTGATACGCTGCACGTCGCGCCGCGCACGAGGCAAATCGCCCGCGCGAATCTCATCGCGCATGATGATGCTTAGCACGCGCTCGCTCTCGCGGGCCACCAGATCCCAGGAAGAGTCTGAAAGGCCGAGCATCGTGACCCATTCCCTATCGGAGAGCTCTATGCCCGCCAATTCGGGCAAGAAATTGGGTAGTTCTCCATCGGCCGGATCGTGGTCATCACGTACATCGCTGATCTGGCGGATGATCTCGCGCAAGAACTGCACCTGGTCGGCGGCCAACTCTGAATCAGGGCCGACATATACATCGGGGACGTGGGCTGCTGCTTCGCGGCGTGAGCGCTCGGTTTCGACCTCACTCACATACGAGATCTGATACGGGGCCCGGATGTCGCGAGTAGAGGCCTCGCCGATCACCACATCAGCGCGATCCATGGAAGGCAGGAGAGAAGAAAAGGCCCAGCCAAGCCAGAGCAACATGCCCAAGAGCAGGCCGCGCACCAACTTGCGCCAGCGCGATTCGTGCAGGCGCGTTGAATCGGCGGCGTTACCCGAGTCAGACGCCTGCGAGGCTCCCCGGTTGCCGGTCGTTGATGAGGCTGTTCTCTGGGTCATAAAAAAAAGAGGTAACGGACCAAAGGTCCAGGAGAGGGCATCACCCTCTCCTGAATCTATTGACTGAGGATATCGCGGACGATCTGGTTGACGACGCGGCCATCGGCGCGTCCTTGCAGGCGCTGCATGGCCTCACGCATAACAGTGCCCATCTGGCGCATGTCGCTCGCCCCCAGCTCGGCGACGATCTCTTGCACCGCCTCCTCGATCTCCTGCTCCGAAAGCTGATCAGGGAGGTACTCTTCGAGAATGGTCTTTTGGGCCTCTTCGGCGGCGACCAGGTCCTCTCGGCGGCCCTGCCGGAACATCTCGATGGATTCGTTGCGCTGCCTTATCTGGCGCGCGATGATCTGAAGCACCTCTGCATCAGTTGCCTCGCGCTGGAGCTCGATCTCGGCGTTGCGAATGGCTGCCCGAAGCATGCGGATGGTGTCGCGACGCGCCACGTCACCCTCTCGCATGGCATTCTGCATATCGGCCAGCAACTGTTCCTGCAAACCCATCTCTAACTCCTCGTCAGACGGCGCACATCTGAGGCTAGTAGTTTCTCATCTGATCTTTGAGCGTCGTCCGACGGCTCTTGCGACGCTTGGCAGCCTTCTTCCGCTTGCGAACCTGGCTGGGCGGCTCGTAGAAACGCCGGCGGCGCACTTCGGTGAGGATTCGATCCTCTTGGACAGCCTTTTTAAAGCGCCGCAGCACTCCCTCAAAGGACTCTCCCTGTTCGACAATAACACGGGTCACTCTTTCAACCCCCATTCTAGCTCGGACTATGCCCCCTTGGGCACGTGAGCCACGCCATTAGGCACACGATATTATAGGTGTTGGCCATAGCATGTCAAGTACAGGTCACAGGAAATCAACCGACATGCAAGGACGCTCGGCAAATGAGGCGAACATAGAAAATGCGGCGCCTATTCCACAACAGGCGCCGCGTGAAACCCGCCCCCTGGGGGTTAGCTTGTGAGGTGCAAGGCCCGCAGCCCCGCAAAGCTGGCGTTGGCGCCCAGGTTCTCCTCAATGCGCAACAGTTGGTTGTACTTGGCCACCCGGTCGCTGCGAGCGGGCGCCCCCGTCTTGATCTGGCCGGTGTTCAGGCCGACGACGATATCCGAGATGGTGCTATCCTCGGTCTCGCCAGAGCGGTGCGATACGACGGTGGTCCAGCCTGCCCGGTGAGACATGTCCACCGCGGCGATAGCCTCGGTGAGCGTCCCGATCTGGTTCACTTTGCACAGCAGCGAGTTAGCGGCCCGCAGATCGATGGCTTTTTGCACGCGCCGCACGTTGGTCACCAACAGGTCGTCTCCCACGATCTGTACCCGGTCGCCGATGGCGGCTACCAGCTTGGTCCAGCCATCCCAGTCATCCTCATGCAGCGCGTCTTCGAGAGAGACAATCGGGTAGCGGTCGGCCCAATCCTGCCAGAAGGAGACCATCTCGTCCGACGAGAGGGTCCGACCCTCACGCTCAAGGACATATTGCCCATCCCGGTAAAACTCGCTGGCCGCGGGATCGAGCGCGATCCAGACGTCCTCGCCCGGGCGGTAGCCGGCCTTCTCGATGGCCTCGAGGATGACCTCCACGGCCATGGCGTTGGTCTCTAACGAAGGAGCAAAGCCCCCCTCGTCCCCCACGTTGGTGTTCATACCCTTGCCGTCCAACACATTGCGTAGGCTGTGATAGATTTCGGCGCCCCAGCGCAGGCACTCGCCAAAGCTCGAGGCTCCGGCGGGCATCACCATGAACTCTTGAAAGTCAGTGCTGTCTTTGGCGTGCTCACCGCCGTTCAGGATGTTCATCATCGGCACAGGCATGATATGTGCATTGACGCCACCGATGTAGCGGTAGAGCGGGATGCCCAGCTCGGCAGCGGCGGTCTTGGCAGCGGCCAAGGAGATGCCCAGGATGGCGTTGGCCCCCAGGCGGCTCTTGTTCTCGGTGCCATCGATCTCAGTGATGAGACGATCAATGCCCAACTGATCCAGCACGTCCATGCCGATCAGCTCAGGCCCCAGCTCTTCATTGACATTGTCTACGGCCTGAGTTACACCCTTGCCATTGAAGCGCCGCGCGTCGCCATCGCGTAGCTCGACGGCCTCATGGACACCAGTCGACGCGCCCGAGGGCACGGCCGCCAATCCGATACTGCCCAGCTCGGTCGTGATCTCTACCTCGACGGTGGGGTTACCCCGCGAATCGAGAATCTCTCTGGCGCGTACCTCTCTGATACCTGTCATGTTTGCTACTCCTCTGTTTTAAGATCAAGCGTTGACGCTCGCTGGCTCGTTGTGATGGGTCCCGTTATTTCAGGTAAAGCCGCATATCGACCGCTACGGCGCCCTCGCCGGCCTCGCGCACCAGCAAGGGATTGATGTCCAGCTCGGCGATCTCGGGGAAATCGGTCACCAACTGTGAAATGCGCAGGATGACATCAATGATGGCATCGATATCCGACGGCTCCTGGCCTCGCACGCCCGTTAGCAGCTCGTACGTGCGAATCTCCTCGATCATGGCCTTGGCCTGATGGCGGTCCATCGGCGCCACGCGAAAGGCGACATCGCGTAATACCTCGACATAGATGCCGCCCAGGCCGAACATGACCAGGGGCCCGAATTGCGGATCCGAGTTCATACCGATGATGACCTCGCGGGCATCCTTGATCATCTCTTGGATCTGGACGCCCCAGATGGTGGCCTCGGGCATGTGCTCCCTGGCACGCTCGATCAGGGTCGGAACGGCCTCGCGTACCTGATCGTCGTCTCGGAGCCCGATCATGATGCCGCCCACATCCGACTTGTGCAGGATGTCGGGCGACGCGATCTTGGCCACCACGGGGTAGCCGATCTCTTGCGCATAGGCCACGGCCTCATCGGCCGTCTCCAGCACGCGCGAATGGGGCGCGGGGATGCTATAGGCATCCAGGATCACCTGCGCCTCGGTGTCGCCAATGCTATCACGTCCCTCCTGACGGACCTCGTCCAACACCTGGCGCACCGCCTCGCGATCCACGTCAAACGTCTCGATCTCGACCTCGGGCTGTTCCAGCCAGGAGCGGTAGGTATACATGGCTCCCAGGGCGCCTACTGCACGCTCAGGGAAGTGATAGTTGGGCACCTCATTCCTGGCCAGAATTTCGATGCCCTTCATGGCTTCCTGCTTGCCCATCCAGCAGCCCATGATCGGCTTGTCCGAGCGCTGGCTGATCTCGACGACACCCCGGGCGGTCTCCACGACGTCGGTCGAGGTCTGGGGCGTCACGATGACGACGGCGCCATCTACGCCCGGATCCTGCAGCACGGCTTCGAGGGCGGTGAAATAGCGCTCGCTGCGGGCGTCGCCCAGCACATCGACAGGGTTCTGCACGCTGGCAGCCTCGGGGAGCGCCGCAGCCAGCGCCTCCTTGGTCTCATCCGTCAGGCTAGCCAGGGCCAGGCCGTGATCGTCCAGAGCGTCGGTGGCCATGACGCCGGGGCCACCAGCGTTGGTGACAATGGCGATCCGCTTGCCCTTGAGCAGCGGCTGGTAGGCAAAGGCGGTCGAGTAATCGAATAGCTCCTCGACGGTCTTGGCGCGGAGCACGCCGGCCTGTCGAAAGCCTGCGTCATACGCCTCGTCAGAACCTGCCAGGCTGCCTGTGTGCGATGCCACCGCCCGGGAGCCCGAGGCCGTGCGCCCCGCCTTGACGGCGATGATGGGCGTCTGGCGGGCGGCCTGGCGCGCCGTCTCGATGAATTGGGCGCCGTCACCCAGGCCCTCGATATAGGCGATGATGACGTTGGTGCGCTCGTCCGGGCCCCAGGCTTCCAGCAGGGCCACCTCGTCGATGTCGGCCTTGTTGCCGACGCTGACAAAATGGGAAAAGCCGATGGTCTCGGCCAGCGCATAGTCCAGGATGGCGGTGCACAGGGCCCCCGACTGGGACATGAATGCGATGGTGCCCGATTTGGGCGTGCCCGCCGCAAAGGAGACGTTCATCGGCACATAGGGGTCGATGATGCCCAGGCAGTTGGGGCCCACAATGCGCATGCCATACTCGCCGGCGATATCGAGCAGCTCCTGCTCGCGCTCGACGCCCTCCGGGCCCGCCTCGCCAAAGCCGGCCGAGATGATGATGGCGCCCTTGGCGCCCTTTTCGCCGCTCTCGCGTAGGACCCCGGCCACAAAGCGCGCTGGGATCAGGATGGCGACCAGGTCTACAGGCCCGGGCGCGTCCAGCACCGAGGGGTACGCCTTGAGGCCGAGGATCTCGTCGGCGCTGGGGTTGATGGGGTAGATATCGCCGCCGAAACCGCTCTCGACCAAGTTGGAAAGGACCTGATAGCCGAGCTTGGACGAGTCGGTGGATGCGCCGATGATGGCTATTGCTTTGGGATCAAAGAACATATCAAGCATGACGGCCCCTTTGCTGGTGAAATTCGGAACAATCATACATCGATTGGGGCCTGCTCACAAGTGGGGGATGAGGAG
>SLPC01000070.1 GCA_007132185.1 Anaerolineae bacterium
GAGGCGACGGTCGGACTCGAACCGACGGTGGGGGTTTTGCAGACCCCTGCCTTAACCACTTGGCTACGTCGCCATAAGCATCGCGGTTCCCTGTCCCGATGGCAATGGAACCGCGACGTTTCATGGAGCGGAAGACGAGATTCGAACTCGCGACCCTCTCCTTGGCAAGGAGATGCTCTACCACTGAGCCACTTCCGCTTATTGATGACGAGAAACTCAAAGAGTACCCGTCAGGTGCCGAAGCCCAGACTTGAACTGGGGACACCTTGATTTTCAGTCAAGTGCTCTACCAACTGAGCTACCTCGGCACAGGTCTCTAGCGCGATCTATTTTACGCATATTCGGTCCGTGTGTCAAACGCCAAGACTTGGCACACGACGGTTGCGTCTACAGCCCCGTCAACCCCTGCGCCCGGCAGAGTAGGTTCGCGCGAATGATGATCGTACCGGTACGATAAGGAAGCGCTCCATTTGTGCCCTCCACGTAACCGGCCTATGCTACCGGCTGAGGTGAACCCATGGATGACTTACTGGACAGCTTTTTGCCCGCCGTACGCCGCTGGTTCCGGCGACGCTATGGCAGTCCCACCCAGCCGCAGGTGCTGGGTTGGCCGCCCATCCGGCAGGGCGAGCATACCCTCATCCTGGCGCCCACCGGCTCGGGCAAGACCCTGGCGGCCTTTTTGTGGGGCATCAACCGCATCTATGAGCAGCTCTTGGCCGATCCCGGGCTGCCCGGCGTGCAGTTGCTCTACGTGTCGCCCCTCAAGGCGCTGAACAACGACATCGCACGCAACCTGCAGGAGCCCCTGGCAGGCATTCGCGAGATGGCCTCCGAGCTGGGCATCGAGCTTCCCGAGTTACGCACGGCGGTGCGCACCGGCGACACCACCTCTGCCGAGCGCCAGCGCATGTTGCGGCGCCCGCCCCACATCCTGATCACGACGCCCGAGTCGCTCTACCTGATCCTCACCAGCCCGGTGGCCCGCGACATGCTGCGCCATGTGAAATCGGTCATCGTGGACGAGATCCACACCCTGTGCGGCAACAAGCGCGGCGTACACCTGGCCCTCAGCCTGGAGCGTCTGGCGGCGCTGGCAGCGTCTCCCGTGCAACGCATTGGCCTTTCCGCCACCCAGCGCCCTCTGGACGAGGTGGCCCGCTTTTTGGGGGGGCAAACTTGGCAGGAAATAGCCGACGGCGAGCGGGAGTTGGCGCCCCGCCCCGTCACCATCGTGGACGCGGGCGTGCGCAAGCCCATGGATTTGCGCGTGATCACCACGGTTCCCGACCTGCGGCGTCTGCCGGGGGGCTCCATCTGGCCCGCCCTGATCCCCCAGGTGCTGGACGAGATCCGCCGCAACGACACCACCCTGGTCTTTACCAACAGCCGCCGCGCCGCCGAGCGGGCCGCAGATCGTCTCAACGAGCAGCTTGCCCAGGAGCAGGAGGAGGCCATCGAGCCCGGCTCGCCCGAGGGGCTGCTGGTGGATGGCGTCCCCATCGGCCAGGGCATGATGGGCACCGGCCGGGTGGGCGGCCCCTTTCGCGCCCACCATGGCAGCGTCTCGCGCGAGGTACGCTTTGCGCTGGAGCAGGACCTCAAGGAGGGCTCGCTGGCGGCCCTGATTGCCACCAGTTCCCTTGAGCTGGGCATCGACATCGGCTCCGTCGAGGCGGTGCTTCAGCTCCAATCGCCGCGCAGCATTGCCCGGGGCCTGCAGCGCGTCGGGCGCTCGGGGCACCTCGTGGGCCAGACCAGCGTCGGGCGCATCTATGCCACCCACCGCGAGGACCTTCTGGATGCGGGAGCGGTGGCCCACGGTATGCTCAAGGGCGACATCGAGCCCACCTACACGCCTCAGAACTGCCTGGACATCCTGGCGCAGCAGATCGTGGCCATGGTGGCCGCCGAGCCCCGCGAGGTCGACGCTGTGTATGACCTGGTGCGGCAGGCAGCGGGCTATCGGGGCCTCAGCCGCGACGCATTCTACGCCATGCTCAAGATGATCAGCGGCGGCTATGCCAGCGACACCTACCGGGGCCTGCGACCCTGCATCGAGTGGGATCGTATCAACGATCGGTTGCTGCCTCTGCCCGGCAGCCGCCTGCTGGCCATCCGCAACGGTGGCACCATCCCCGACCGGGGCGAGTTTCGCGTCTATCTCCCCGATGGGCGCACCAACCTGGGCACGCTGGACGAGGAATTCGTGTTCGAGACGCGGGTGGGCGACGTGTTCACCCTGGGCTCGAGCACCTGGCGCGTGATGAACATTGACGAGGACCGCATGGTGGTGGCCGATGCCGCCGGGGCCACGCCGCGCATGCCATTCTGGCGGGGCGAGCTGCCCAAGCGGGAATATCACATGGGCCTGCGCCTGGGTGCCTTTCGGCGTGCCCTGGCCGAGCGCGTGGCGGCGCTGCCCTGGGCGCCCGAGGACCCCACGGCCGAGTGGCCCCCCGAGGCCGAGGCGCTCTTTCAGTGGCTGGCCGAGGACTATGCCATGGACGAGAACTCGGCCCGCAATGCCGCGACCTATGTGCGCCGCCAACTGGATGCCATCGGCGCCATCTCCAGCGATCGCATCATCGTCGTGGAGCGCTTTGCCGACGCCCTGGGCGACCAGCGCATGGTGATCCACTCCTGCTTTGGCGCGCGGGTCAACAGTGTGTGGGCCATTGCCCTGACCCACGCCCTGCGCGAGCGGCTGGGCACCACCGTCGAGGTGCAAGTCAACGACGACGCCATCCTCTTTCGCATGGTGGAGGGGGACCGCGAGCCGCC
>SLPC01000194.1 GCA_007132185.1 Anaerolineae bacterium
ACCGCGCCGAGTACGTCATCGCAGCGGATGGGGGCGCCAACTGGTTGGACGCCCTGGGTCGCGTTCCTGACTTGCTCGTCGGCGACATGGACTCGGTAGAGCCCGCCGTTTTGGGGCGCCTGCAAGAACGGGGATGCCATATCCAACGGCACGCTGCCCAAAAGGACGAGACCGACGCCGAGCTGGCGTTGACGGCCGCCGCCGCCCTATCGCCGCAGGAGATCATTGTGTTGGGTGCTCTGGGCGGTCGCATTGATCACACTTTGGGGAATCTTGCCCTACTGACGATGCCCGAGCTGGACGGCATCTTGACCTATGTCTGGGATGGCGTCTCGCTTACCTGGCTCATTACCGAGTCCACCGAGATCTGGGGAGCACCCGGCGACACGGTCTCGCTGGTCCCCTGGGGCGGCGATGCCGAGGGCATCGTCACCGAGGGGCTGAGCTACCCGTTACAGGGCGAAACACTGGACATGGGGCCATCGCGGGGCATCAGCAATGTCCTGGCCGAGGTTCCCGCCCGTGTCGCATTGCAGGCCGGACGTCTGCTGGTCGTGCACACGCCCGCCGAGGAGGACGACACCGATGAGCACCGATAAGGAAGAACGCAACCCGTTTGCCCAGCAGGAGCACGCACAGGGCTATGACGCCTGGTACCAGACCCCGCTGGGGGCCGCGATGGATCGCGGGCAAAAGAGCCTCGTCTGGCAGCTCGCCCAGCCAGCGGCTGGCGAGTCGGCGCTGGACGTAGGTACCGGCACCGGCAACTATGCCTGCGAGCTGGCACAGCAGGGGTTACAGGTCGTGGGACGCGATCCCTCGGAGGCCATGCTGGCAGAAGCCCGCCGCAAGCCGTGCGACGTGACCTGGGAGCAGGGCATGGCCGAAGAGTTGCCCTACGCCGACGGTCGTTTCGATCTGGTCCTTTCGGTCACGGCCCTCGAGTTCATGGACGATCCCGAGCAGGCCCTGGCCGAGATGGTGCGTGTCACCAGGCCCGGTGGCCGGGTGGTCATCGGTACGCTCAACGCCGCCAGCCCGTGGGGGGCGCTCTATGCCCAGCAGGCTGCCGACCCAGCGTCGCCCTTTTATGGCGCAGACCTGCACAGACCCGAACGTTTTGTTGCCCTTTTGTCCCGCTGGGGCCGCGTGCTATGGAGCAGCGCCGGATTCGTGCCGCCCTCGGGCAGATACCTGGCTTGGGCCGACCTGCTCGAGGCCTGGGGGCGTCGTTTTCGCAAACGGAAGGGGGCGCTCCTGGTAGGAAGGATAGACAGATGATAGGCATTAGCGTACAGGTGAGCCTCTATCCGCTGGGGCAGGACAATATCGATCCAGCCATCAAAGCGATCCTGGCTGCTCTGGATGAGCACGGCCTGCCCTACGAGGTGGGCTCCATGAGCACCACGGTCTGGGGCATGGACGAGGCAGTATGGTCTGCCCTACAGGACGCGTTTCGCCGCGCCGCTGCCTACGGCTCTGCCGTGATGCAGGTGACGGTGTCCAACGCCTGCCCCCTTCCCGCCGGCAGCTCGGCGCAGGGCAAGGAGGCGTGACCGATGGCTGACAGAGCAACGCTTCGACGTGCTATCGGCACGAGGGCCAACTGGGTGTTGCCGCCCTTGGGCCTGATCCTGGCGCTGCTGCTGCTCTGGCAAGCAGCCGTGGCCCTGTTCGAGATTCAACCCTGGCTCTTGCCCTCGCCCTTGCAGATCCTGCGGGCGGGCTGGGCTGCGCGGCCCCTGCTCTGGCCCCACGTGTGGCAGACGACCCAGGAGACTGTGCTGGGGTTTCTATCCGCTCTCGTGATTGGGCTCTCACTGGGCATTCTGATCGACCGCTCGCCCCGAGTGCGTGCCGCCATCTATCCGTTGCTGGTGTTCTCGCAGACGATACCGATCATCGCCATCGCCCCCCTGCTCATCATCTGGTTCGGGTATGGCATCCTGCCCAAGATCATTGTCGTGGCGCTGATCTGTTTTTTCCCCATCGTGGTCAACACCGCCGATGGCCTGCGCGCCACCGATCCCGAGCAGATCGCCTTGCTGCGCACCATGGGCGCCACCCGCCGCGACACCTTTCTCAAGGTACAGATGCCCGGTGCCATGCCGATGGTGTTCTCGGGGATCAAAGTGGGCATCACCTACAGCGTCGTAGGTGCCATCATCGGTGAGTGGGTGGGCGCTGCCCGGGGGATCGGCGTGTTCATGTTGCGGGCTACCGCCTCGTTTCGCACAGACTGGGTGTTCGTGAGCATTGCCCTCACGGCCGCCCTCAGCTTGACCCTGTTTGGACTCGTTACAGTTGTGGAACGCCTGACGCTTGGCTGGCACTATGCCGCCACGCGCCAGGAGCGTTGGGAAGAGATTTCAGAGGAGAAAAGATGAAAATCGTACGTATCGCTGTCTTGCTGAGTGCTCTGTTGCTTGCGGCCAGCCTGGCCCTGGGCTGCGCCCCCAATGACGAATTAGAGCCGACGGTCCTTTCGCTGGACTGGGTACCCAACACCAATCATAGCGGCTTTTATGTCGCGCTGGATCAGGGTTGGTACGAGGAAGAGGGCATCGATCTCGAGATCCAGGTGCCTGCCGACCCCTCGGCCGCCATCCGCCAGGTTGCCGTAGGGCACACCCCCTTTGGCGTGAGCTTTCAGGAAGAGGTGACCATCGCTCGGTCCCAGGACATACCGGTAGTCTCGATCGCGGCCATCATCCAGAATAACACATCGGTCTTTGCCTCATTGGCAGCCGCCGACATCGAGAACCCCGCTGATTTCGAGGGGCAGACCTATGCATCCTACGGGCTGCCCATCGAGCAGCCGATTCTGGGAGGCCTCATGGCCTGCTATGACGCCGATGTCGATCAAGTCGAGTTTGTTGATGTAGGTTTTGATGCGTTCCCGGCGCTGCTGGCCGGGCGCGTCGATCTGGCCTGGATCTTTGAGGGATGGGACGGCGTGCAGGCCGAGCTTTTGGGCGTGGATCTCGCGATTCATCCTCTGGAGCCGGAATGTGTCCCCAACTACTATACGCCAGTGGTCATCGCGGGGGAGACGACGATCCAAGAGCAGCCCGAGTTGGTCGAGCGATTCCTGCGGGCCACCGTGCGCGGCTATGAATACGCCATCGCCAATCCCGAGGAGGCCGCAGAGGCCCTCTTGCGTCACTCGCCCGAGAGCGATCCCGACCTGGTGCGTGCAAGCCAGCAGTGGCTCAGCCCCCGCTATCAGGAGGATGCGCCCCAGTGGGGCCTGCAAGACCCGGCGGTCTGGGAAGAGTTCACCGCCTGGATGATCGAACACAATCTGATCGATACGCCCATCAATCCGGAGCAGGCTTACACCAACGAATTCCTGCCCTGATGGATGCAGCTCCGATCATTGCCGCGCGGGGCGTCTCCAAGGCGTTCCAGGTAGACGGACGCGTGGTGCAGGCCCTGCGTGACATCTCAATGTACGCTAACGAGCGCGAATTCGTGACCCTCATCGGGCCCAGCGGCTGTGGCAAGAGCACGATGCTCAATCTGATCGCCGGCCTGCTGGAGCCCGATGAGGGCGAGATCGCCTTTCGAGGAAATGCACGGGCCCGCCGACTTGGGCGCATCAGCTATATGCCCCAGCGCGACATGCTGCTCCCCTGGCGCCGTCTGCTGGACAATATCCTCCTGGGGCCCGAGATCATGCGCCGTGACCGACGCGCTGCCCGCCAACGCGCCCTGGAGTTGCTGCCGCTGTTTGGGCTAGAGGGCTTTGAGGACAGCTATCCGTTCGAGCTCTCGGGAGGTATGCGCCAGCGGGCGGCCCTCTTGCGCACCCTACTGTGTGAGCAAGAGGTAGTGCTCCTCGACGAGCCGCTGGGCGCCCTGGACGCTCTTACCCGCCGCACCATGCGCGACTGGCTGATCGAGATATGGGAAAGGTTCCAGCAAACGATGATCTTTGTCACCCACGATGTGGACGAGGCGGTGCTACTCTCGGATCGCATCTATGTCTTTTCGCCACGGCCCGGTCACATCATCCGTGAGCTAGAGATCCCCCTGCCGCGTCCCCGCAGCGAGGCCATGATCATCGATCCAGCCTTTCTCGGCGCTCGCGACGCGATCCTGGCCGAACTGGGGCTGGATCATGGCTGAGCGCCAGATGAGCATCTCCAAACTCGACCGTGACGGCAGCCATCTACTGAGCTATCTCGGCCAGATGCTCTATGACGATGGGGAGGTCGTGGTGGTGCGCTGCACGTTCGAGCCCACTTTTGTACAGCGCGAGGGCCTGACCTTTGAGCGCGGCGATATCCTGATCGAGTGCTACTATCGCTATCAACCGTTCAACATCTTTGCGGTATATACCCCCACGGGCCGCCTCAAAGGCTGGTACTGCAACCTGCTGGAGGAAACCCTGTTCTCCGACTCGACCATAGGCTGGGCCGATCTGGCTCTCGACCTGGTGGTCAACCTCGACGGGACTCTTACGATCCTAGACGAGGACGAGTTCGAGGCGCTGGACCCCACGCCCGCACAGCGAGAGCAGGCGCGCCAGGCCCTCAAGACGCTCATGTCCTGGATCTCGCTGCGCACGTTCCCCTTTGACCTGGCAGGATAGGCTTGCAGAGCCCGCATTCAACGGCAGGCTTCATGCCCTGTAGCAGACACACCAACGCCGCCAGCGGAGTCTGCGCCGGGCGCCACGCAGGCCCAGGTGGCGCTAGTTGCAGTCCTAGAAAGTGGTCTCTATGTCGACGGTACGGCCTTCACGTGCCGCTTGGTAGCTCTTGTTGATCAGTTCGATGACGTGACGGGCATGTTCCCCTGTGATGACAACCGGCTTGTTCGGATCGAGAATGCAATCGATCAGGTGCGCGACGCCCATCGACAGATTCCAGTTTGCGCTGTCGGCGATTTCCTGTTCGGTCCATTCCTGATAGCCACCCTTGCCGCGCTCATCACGGAATAGCGAGATTGGATGCGGATCACTACGATCATTGATGGTGAGGACGCCCTCGTCTCCATAAAAGGACACGCGAGGGCCTCTGGCGGCCTTTTGACAGTAGGTGGCCTCCAAAAAGCCAAACGTGGCATCGCCAAAGTCCATGAGGATCTGCGAGTTATCGTCCAGCTCGACCGCGATCTCTTGGCCGGCCATGGGCCCACTGCGCACTGTGCGCACCGGCACCGAGATCCCCGACATGCACGCTATCTTTTTCACAGGGCCAACGATACCGGTATAGGTATGTAGCGCATAGACGCCCATATCCAACATCGGGCCTGCCCCTGGCTTGAAGAACCAGGACGGGTCTGTGGTCCAGCCATCAAAGTCGGCCGCGCCAAAATGCGAGTGCCTCCCCGTGACATAGCACAGCCTCCCGATTGCGCCGCTCTGGATCAACTCCTTTGCCAGGATATTGACCGGGCTCAACATGGTAGCCGCCGCCGCGCCCAGCTTGAGGCCACGCGTTTGGGCCTCATCAATCACGTTCGTCGCCTCTTCCGCCGTGACGGTCATGGTCTTTTCGGTGTACACATGCTTGCCGGCCTGCAAAGCGGCCATGTTCGTGCGATAGTGGGTCTGGATTTCGGTGAGATTCACCACCAGTTGGACATCGGGATCCGCCAGAAACGCATCGGTATCGGTGTAGGTCTTGGGCACATCCCATCGGTCAGCCGTCTCATGAGCCCGTTCCGGAACGAGATCGCATACGGCAACAAGCTCGGCCTTGTCTATGAAACTGATGCCGGGAATGTATGTGCTATTCGCGATGACACCACACCCCAGAACCCCAACCTTGATCTTGTCCATGATTGCTCCTTATAGCCGACCGCGTAGGTCATAGCTCCCATCAGTGCCTGGTCAGCATATCTGCATATGATTGCGAGTCCTGATGCATCGTTTCCCCTGCCACAGACGTTGGGCATTGCCGAGCTCCATTCGAGGGATCGGCTCTGGCCTGAAAGGATGTAATGGATGGCATAGGTGTACAGGTCAATCGTTCGATCCTGGCCGCCTCTCAGCAATCAGAGCCTACGACTCATGTCTGCTCTTGGCGTGCCGTAGCCTGGCCCACAGGTGCGCCCGCCACGGCAGCGATCTGCTCACGGAGGTAACGCTGCGCGAGCCCAACCTGCTCGTCGATGAATTCGATGCCCAGGGCCTCGTTCTTGTCATTGACGGCGGGATGGCAGAACTCGTAGCAAAAGTAACCGTCATAGCCGATGTCCTGCATGGCCTGCAAAAAGGTGGGATAGTTGATGTGCGCCTTGCCAAAGGTAGCCGGGAGCAAACGCACCTCGCCATCAACCTCCTCGAACTCGCCGCCATAGTGCGAGTGTACCTGGCGCTTGCCCACTGTGTGAGCGGCCGTGCGCACAAACTCATCCTCGTAAGAGATGAGCATCGGGGCGTCCAGGCAGACCTGCAGGGCAGGGTGATCCACGGCCTCGACCAGGTCGAGCACATCGCGCCAGTGGCGAATGATGGGGCCATGATTCTGCAAGGCCACGGTGATGCCCGCATCGGCAGCCATCTGGGCCGCCTCCCTCAGACACTCCTGGATGTGCCGCATGCGCTCGATCCGCGGATAGTCGGGATAGGCGCGCTCAAAGGCCTCCCTGGCCATGTCATAGGTGCCGATCCCATCATGAAAGGTGACCCCCGGCCAGGCGCCGAACAGCCGCACCACCTTGCCGCCAAGATCCCGACAGAGGCGGATCTGTTCACGCACCATCAGGAGCTGGCACTCGCGGTGCTCGGGAACAGGGCTGGAAAAGTCATTGTTGGAGGCTACACCGACCAGTTCGATGCCCTGCCTGGCGCACTCGTTACGGATCTCGTCACGGGCACGCGCGTCCAGATCCATGGGGTTGCCGTGGGGTCGCTTCCCGTCCACTTCGATGCCGTCAAAGCCAAGCTCCTTGGCCTTGCCGATCACCTCGAGCAGGGAAAGCGCGGGGCCATCATACCAGACTCCAAGATAGGTAATGCTATACAGTCCGACTTTCATCTTCCGGACTCCTTTCGCGACACGACTCTGGCGAGCCGCACAAGTCGCAGTGTTCTAGCCACATACCGAACTGCAAGCGGTGTACCCTTTTGCCAGAAGTCTACCATAAGGCAGCTGGCAAGGCCAGGGCCTGTCCTCACACCCACCCACTAGACCTACTCAGCCCCCACGATTCGTTCGATAATCTCGCCCGTCTCGCGGTCACGAAGCATTTCCTTGATGCGGCCGTCGGGCAGCCGCTCTTGCTTCAGGCGGATATATTGCTGGTCCTCCGCCGCAACCGATACGGCGACATCCTCATCAGAAGCGCCTCGCCATTCGTCGAGCAATACGGGCTCCCAGTTACGCGACTCGGCCGAGCGATAGCAGGCGTCGATAATGGCATTGACCACATAGCCGTCATAAAAGGTCTCCATCGGCTCTTTGCCCGCGTCCATGGCATCGAACATGTCTACGAACATGTCTCTATAGCCCAGTTCGCCCGGCTCGTCACCCACGGGAAAGAGCCAGCCTGTCTCGCTCTCGGCTTTTTCCGCCACGTACCCGCCCTGCCCGACACGGGTAAACATCTCGAATCCGGTGTGCAGCCATCGATCCACCCAGACTGTGCCCTCGGTACCCGAGACCTCGTCGCGCAGGTCCATGCCGCCGCGAAACGCCCAACTGACCTCAAACTGGCCTATCGAGCGATTGGCGAAGCGAATCAACGCGATACCGTGATCCTCTGCCTCGATGGGATGGACGAGGGTATCCGTCCAACACATCACCTCCACAGGACGGATCTCTTTGCCGATAAAGTTGCGGATGATCTCGATGCAGTGGCAACCCATATCCACGATGGCCCCGCCACCTGCCATCTCATTGTCCCAGAACCAGGCGCTGTGTGGGCCAGGATGGGCCTCGCGCGAGCGCACCCACAACACCCTTCCCAGGGCGCCATTCCTTACCGCCTCCAGCGCCTTGAGGGTCTTGGGGGTGTACACGAGATCCTCCAGATAGCCCGCCCACACACCGGCTTTTTCCACAGCGTCGAGGATCTCTTTGGCTTCGGCAGCGGTGCGGGCCAACGGCTTGGTGCAGAGGATCTTTTTCCCGGCCCGGGCCGCCATCAGGATGGCCTCCTTGTGCACATGGTTAGGGATGCCCACCACCACAACGTCCGTGTCTGCATCGTTGATCGCCTGCTCCATGCTGGTCGTCCAGCGGGGGATGCCCCACTCCTCGGCAAAGGCTTGGGCGCGTTCCTCCGTACGCGAAAAGACCATCTGCACCTGATCGCGACTGCGCAGACCATGGATCGTCATGGTGTAGAACATCCCGATGAGTCCGGTCCCAAGCAATGTGATCTTGTGTCCCTGCATCTCTGGCCTTCCTTTCCTGACGAGGCGATATCGGTGCCCCTACCCGATGCACCAGTTGGCGTCGTTGACCAGCTCTAGTTCGCCGCTGGCGGCGGAGCGGATGCCCGCATCCAGAATCGCCATCACCTGCAGGTTCTGCATCATCTCCAGGGTCGGATGGAGTGGCTCGCCCGTCTCCAGATGATAGATGAACTCTTCGGCCAGAGTGGCGCGCCCCTCCGGCAGGGGATCACCCTCCACGACCTTATCCGGCTCAGCGCCATAGCCCCGCGTGGTGTACACCTCGACCACGGGGACACGCTCCCCATCCTTGTCGCGGCTGGTCACCACCAGAGTACCCCTGGTTCCGTAGACGATGGGGCCCGTGGGAACGCCGGTGTGCCAGGTCGTCCAGGTTGCCTCCAGCAGGGTGAACGCCTCCGGATAGCGCACGGCGATGATGGCATTGTCATCGGCGTCGCCATAGTGGCTCGTAAAGTTGGCTTTTAGCGCGGTGGCGGCGACCGCGGGCTCGCCGATGTACCAGCGCGAAAGGCAGGCGCCATAGCAGCAGTAATCCAGCAGCGCGCCGCCGCCCGGGGCCGCCTGGTGCCACCATTCCTCGCCTTTTTCCTCCGGGAGCCAGGCCTGGTCGCCGGTAGAGTAGGACAGCGGCCCCATGGAGGCGCCGTTGCGCCACTTGACCTCCCACACGTCGCCGATGGTCCCGGCCTCGATCAGATCCTTGACCTTGCGCGCTGCGGGGCTCCAGGTGGTAGGCCAGTTGACCATCAGCTCGACGTCATGCTTTTTGCAGGCGCGCACCATACGCAAGGCATCGGACAGGCTGGCCGACATGGGCTTTTCTGTCACCATGTGCACGCCCGCCTTGGCGATAGCCTCGGCCACCTCACCATGCTTGGCATTCTCGGGACAAAAGACAATGATATCGAACTCTTCTTGCTCCAGCATCTCCTCGTAGTCTTCGTACACCTTGGGGATTCCGATGACTTCCTGAGCACGCTTGAGGTTCATCAGGCGGCCCGAGGGCTTGAGGGTGGTAGAGGGTACGGCGGGGGTATTGTCTGCGCAGGCCACCCACTCGACATTCGGCAGTTTGGCGAACTCGTCCAACAGGTGGTTGATATGCATATGGGCGAATCCCAATGCGCCGAGGCGATATGTCTTGCTCATGATGTCTGTTCCTTTCCGGAATGCAGATCTGTGCGCCCCATGAATCTAGTCCAAGCGTACCTCCTTGCCGATCTGGGCGCTGCGCAGCAACGCCTCCATCATGCGCTGCACCTCCAGGCCATCGCGCAGGGGCGCCTCGCAAGGCACGCCATCGAGGATGCAGGCGATGAAATGGTCGGCCACCTCACTGAATCCCTCCACCTTCTTGGGAGGGTCAACGGTAATGTCCTGCGGGGCGTTGTTCACGGTGCGATACAGGGTAAGGGGACGCAGCTTGGCCCCAGCCTCGGTGCCAAATAGCTCGATCTGTGTCTCGCCTACAATCCCCTGATGGCAGGCCCAAAACGATTCAACCTGCATGCCCACACCGTTCTCGAACACGATAAATCCTCCACCATAGTCATCGGAGGCGTATCGGGTGTAGAAATCGGGCTCGGGCTGGCGAAAGTCCCAGTATCCCTGGCCGCGCGGACCGAACTTGGCCCCAGCTACGCCCAGCACACTCACCGGCTTGGGTTTGCTTAGAAGCGACCAGCAGGCATCCAGCACGTGGACGCCCATGTCGCGAAAAGCGCCGCCACCCTCCTCGATAAAGCCCAGACTCCAATCGGGAATACGGCTGCGGCGGAGAGCCCGGGCGTGGGCATAGTACAGATCCCCGAAAAAGCCCTCCTGACAGAGCCCGTCCAGATACATCACGGGGTCAGAGAAGCGGGTGCTCAGCGACATCATGTTGATGACGCCCGCATCCTCGGCCTCCTCCACCAGGACACGCGCCGTCTCTTCCGAATCGGCCAGAGGCTTGGTGACGAGCACATGCTTGCCGTTTCTGATGGCCTCGAGGGCAATCGGCACGTGCCACTGGTTGGGCGTGCCCACCATCACCGCGTCAATATCCGGGTCCTGACACATCTCTTTGTAGTCTTCGTACATCTTGACCGGGCTCGCCAGCTCGGCGGCGAACTCTTTCATTCTTTCGGGAAGGATATCGCACAATGCCGTGACCTCACCGCGTGGATTAGCCTCAATGGAGCGGCCGTTGTTCCGACCGATGCCCATCCCGACGATACCCGTCCTTACGACCTGCATGATCTGCCTCCCCCATGGTTGCATCCGAGCAATCTCTTGGATGGCGTCACCCATGACGACCCATCCGCCATGATCATACCCCGGTCTCAAGCGCGCGTCCATCGATTCTGCCCCTGTTAAGTGCTAATTTACGCTCAAGAAGCGCTTGCTCCTTGCCATGGTCGGCAAGGGCGTCGGCATGAGCCATCGAGAAGTTACCGCATGGCGCCGCCAGATCGATGCGAGACGGCCCGAGTGTGGCCCTCCGGCCGGGAGACCAGCCCGCTTGTTTTGCAGTGAGCCTGGCCGAGCATATCTACACAAGCAAAACGGCGATACTGCCTC
>SLPC01000183.1 GCA_007132185.1 Anaerolineae bacterium
GTGGGGCACCGGCATCACTCTGGCGGCCTCGTTGCACTTTATCTCGGCGCTGCCCCAGCAGCCGCCCAGCCTCAACGCGCCGCCCAACTGGCTGGAATATGACCGCACCGAGAACCCGCTGCGCGACGAGATGCTGCCCCTCGCCCTGGAGGATGGGGCCATCCGCACGCCCACAGGCCCCGGGCTGGGCGTCACCCCCGACCCCGACTGGCTGGAACACTATCGCTGCGACGTATAACGGCGGGACACTCGGTGGAGGAGGCAACATGTATCGTCTCAAGCCCGACTATGCCGAGAGCAAGGAACGCATCGACGCCTTTTGGGCGTGCGAGGTGCTGGATCGGCCCGTGGTCCAGTTCAACCTGGCCCGCCCAGTATCGGAGCAGGCGCCACTGCCCGAATCGCCGCATGCCACCCCCCGCGAGCGCTGGCTGGACGCCGAGTACCAGGCCCGCTGGCACCTGGCGGCCCTTGGCAACCGCGAGTTCCTGGGCGATACGCTGCCCATCGCGTTCCCCAACCTGGGGCCCGAGCTGTTCGCCGCCTTTTACGGCTGCCCCCTGCACTTTGGCGATTACGGTACCAGCTGGACCGAGCCGATCCTCCATGATTGGGCCCAAATCGACGAGATCCGGATGGACTGGGAGAGCCCCTACCTGCGCAAGCTGCACGAGATGACCGACGCCTTTCTGGAGATCGGGCGCGACACATTCATCACCGGCATGACCGACTGGCACCCGGGCGGTGATTGGTTGGCGGCCTTGCGCGACCCCGCCAACCTGGCCATGGACCTGATCCTGGAGCCGGAGGGTGTGCGCACGCTGCTGGCCCGCGCCGAAGAAGACTATTTTCGCGTGTACGACGAATTCTATGACAAGCTGCGGAAAAACGGCCAGCCCATCACCACCTGGCTACCCCTGGTGGCCGAGGGGCGCTACTATGTGCCCTCCAACGATTTCGCGTACATGATCTCGCCCCAGATGTTCGAGTCGTTCTTTTTGCCGGGGCTGGCCCGCGAGTGCCGCTTCTTGGACCGCTCCATCTACCACCTGGACGGGCCGGGGGCCCTGCGCCACCTGGATCGGATCCTCTCCATCCCCGAGCTGGACGCCGTGCAGTGGGTGTTCGGGGCCGGCAACGAGGGGTTCCATCGCTGGATCGATGTCTATCGCCGCATTCAGGCGGCGGACAAGGGCGTGCAGGTGATCTGCGGTTATGACGAGGTGGACATGGTGATGGTTACGCTCTCGCCCAAGGGCCTGTACCTCAGCGTGGACGGCGTGCCCAACCGCGAGGCGGGCCTGGAGATGCTCTCGCGCCTGACCCGCTGGTGCGCCGGGCAGAGCTGGCCGGGCCGGGACTAGCTAGACGCACACACCCATTGACCGTATACTTGCATCATCTACGAATAGACTGACCAACGGGGATCGCATACAAGGAGCCAAGTCATGATCAAGGTTGCCATGATCGGGGCAGGCAGCATCGGGTTTACCCGCCGATTGATGATGGATATCCTGGCCGTCGAAGAGCTACGCGATACCGAGTTCCGGTTCATGGATATCAGCAGCGAGAATCTGGAGATGGTGACGAACCTCAGCCGCAAGATGATCGCCGACAACGACCTGCCGGCCACCATCGTCCCCACCACGGACCAGCGTGAGGCCATCGCAGGCGCCGATTACGTCTTTTGCATGGCCCGGGTCGGCGGCCTGGAGGCCTTTGGCTACGACGTGGAGATCCCGCTCAAGTATGGCGTGGACCAGTGCGTGGGCGACACCCTGGGCCCCGGCGGCATCTTTTATGCCCTGCGCACCATTCCTGTCCTGCTGGACATTGCCAGCGACATGCGCGAGCTGGCGCCCAACGCCCTGCTGCTCAACTACTCCAACCCCATGGCGATGAACTCGTGGGCCGTGCGCCGCGCCGGGGGCGTGTTCTATGTAGGGCTGTGCCACGGCGTGCAGGGCGGCCACCACCTCATCGCCCGGGCCCTGGGCCTCCCAGAGGAAGAGGTGGACTATGTCTGCGCGGGCATCAACCACCAGACCTGGTACATTCAGGTGACCCATCAGGGCCGCGACATGCTGCCCTTTCTCTACGACGCCATCTCCCAGCACCCCGAGATCGCGCCCCGCGAGCCCGCCCGCCTGGACGTGCTCAAACGCTTTGGCTACTTTTCCACCGAGTCCAACGGCCACTTTTCCGAGTATGTGCCCTGGTACCGCAAGCGCCCCGAGGAGCTCGAGCGCTGGATCCACCCCGATCATTGGATCGACGGACAGACGGCGGGCTACCTCAATCACTGCCGCGCCATGGCCAACGAATACCGCGAGATGTACCCCAAGTGGCTCAGCGGCGAGGCAGAGTACATTCACCTGGGCGACCGCTCTTCCGAGCACGGCTCGTACATCATCGAGGCGCTACAGACGGGGCGCATCTATCGCGGCCATTTCAACGTCGGAAACCAGGGCATGATCACCAACCTGCCCGCCGATTGCACCGCCGAGCTGCCGGGCTATGTAGACAGCAACGGCCTGCACCCCGCCTACGTGGGCCCCCTGCCCGAGCCCTGCGCCGCCACCTGCCGCGTGAGCATCAATGTGCAGCAGATGACCGTCGAGGCGGCCCTCACCGGCGACCGCGACCTGGTCAAGCTGGCGGTGTTGCATGACCCGCTCACCGGCGCGGTGCTGAACCCGGAGGAAGTGTGGGCCATGTGCGACGAGA
>SLPC01000111.1 GCA_007132185.1 Anaerolineae bacterium
CCAGAGGACGGCGCTGCATTGCGCAGGTCACCGGCGCCGGGGTATACTCGCATACATAGAACGGCTGTACGATAGTAGTTGCCGCACTCCCCATCGCCATTCGCCAGGAGACACATATGTCGACCGAGATACCCCTTTTTGCTCTGGTCATCGTCCAGGCCCTTTGCCTCATCGGCGTCACGGTGGCGCTCTTGCGACGCAGTGAGGGCAGTAATAGCGCCCCGATGCAGCAGCAGCTGAGCCAGATCGGCGACCGGATCGTGGACCTGCAGAGCCGCATCAAGGCCCGCGAAGCGCTGGAGCTACGCACGGCGGACGCCATCCGCCGCCTGGAGCTAATCATCGCCGGCACCCACACCAAGGGCATGGCCGGCGAGCAGTTGCTCGATACCGTGTTCAGCAGCCTGCCACCCGAGTGGCAGGTGCGCAACCTGGCCGTGGGCAACAAGGTGGTCGAGTTCGGCCTGCGATTGCCCAACGGCCTGGTGCTGCCCATCGACAGCAAGTGGGCAGGTACGCCTCTGGTGGAAAGGCTGGCCCGCACCGAGGATCTGGAGGAGCGGCAGCGCATCAAGGCCCAGTTGGAGTCCACCGTGCTGGCCCGGGCTCGTGAAGTGCGCAAGTATATCGACCCCAACCTGACCATGAGCTTTGCCGTGGCCGTGGTCCCCGACGCCGTATTCGAGCTGTGCACCGGGGTCCAGACCGAGGCGCTGGCCTCGCAGGTGGTGCTGCTGGGGCACAGCCTGTTCCTGCCCTATCTACTTTTGGTGTTCCAGACGACGCTCAAGATGGCGGGGCAGATGGATCTGCAACGGCTCGAGCGCTATCTCGAGACCTGCCAGCACAGCGTGACCGAGATGCAAGAAGAGCTGGAGGGGCGCTATGCGCGGGCTACCACGATGCTGGGCAACTCGCGCCAGCAGATGGCCGGGAGCCTGAGTCAGATGCACGGGGCGCTGGTCAGCCTGCAGCAGAGCGCCGACCTGCTGATGACCATGCAGGGGGAGGACGAGGGGGACGACGGAGAATGGGAGGTGTGAAGGAGCGAGCTGCCGACGCCGAGGGCCTGGCCTCACAAGCCATATCTCGCGCATCACACCGCCCAGATCACAACCGAGATCAAGCCGCGAAACGCAAGACCTCGAGCTCTGTATCGTCGCTCACCTGTGATAGCATCATCTCGACGCGTTCCATAACGCTATCCTCGATCAGGATCTCGCGGCAATTCTCGCACTGCAACACCGGCAGAGTCTTGAGCACCACCACCGTCCTATCGCTCACCTTGAATGGCAGATCGGTGGTCATGGCCTGCATTGGTGCGCCGCATACATGGCACCTCATGGGTCTTGCCTCCTTCGATAGTCGTAGCTCCACTGCTCGCGGGTTGGCCGATAAACAGTGATCACGCGCACATTACATTCAGCGACATCAACTGCAAAGAGAACGTGAAAGATGCCCTCGTCAGCTTTTGCCCACACCAGATAGCTCGGTAGATACTTGTCCTCTGGGTAGGACTCTATAATCTCAAAGGTGTCAACGGACTCTAGAATTGCCTGGCGGGTGATATGCCGACCTGCCATGCGCATATTCACATGATATGTCCAATATATCCGTCTCTCGCGGACGCAACGCCTGATGAACGAAAGCGGCTCATCCGGCAGGTTATTCCCATTCGTCATGCCCGAGCTCCCTTACCGCTCAAGGCGTATCGTCGTCTCACTAGATCGGTCTAGGCGCGTCTGGAAAGCTGTGACGCAACGGCAGATGATGCATTGAGTGATATCGCTAGAATAGCGTCAAGCTCAGTCAAGGTCAAGGTGTGCCTGGGAGTGTGAGCGCTTGACAGCTCCCGCTCACGCCATATCATGCTGACGGATGACCGCCAGTAGGTAGAGTGAACTGGAGGAAAAGAGCATGGACCTGCAAAACCTGATGCGCGTCTGGCAAGAGATGGACGACGGATACAGCTTTGTACCGGCAGCCACGGAAGCCGAAATAGAACAGACCGAGGCCGCACTGGGGCTTGAAATACCCGCCGTACTGCGCCAACTGTACCTGTTCAGCAATGGATTGTCTGTGGTGGAGGGGAACCTGCAAGTTGATCCCCTGCAAGACCGGGGAAAGATCATCGGTCTTGAGACGGTACGATCGTTGGTGGAATGGGGAGACGCTCCACCTCGGCCTCAGGAAATCCTTGTTTTTGGCGGTAATGGCTCAGATGAGCAGTTTGGCATCTGGCTACCCACTGTACACCGCGCCGGGTTCGATGATCCCATCATCGTAATCGGCGAGTTTGATTTTGACATGCTGGCCATCGCGGGGACAAGCCTCGTGCCCTTTCTCTATGGTTGGACGGCGTACTATGCGCTGATGTACGAGGTAGATGCCCGAATACTCGATGCTCTGGGCCTGCCCGCTGCGCTGCGGGTGCCGGAGCGGTACCTGGACGAGGAGGCGTTTGCGCGCATCCGCCAGCACTATGATCCAGGCTTGCCAGACTATGATCCAGACCCCTATCGAGAGCGTTCTACCGTGGCAAAGCTCAAGGCGTTCTTTGAGGGCTGAGGCTTTGATTGGGGTGCGGCGCCAGACGC
Organism: Anaerolineae bacterium; assembly: GCA_007132185.1. GTDB lineage: Bacteria > Chloroflexota > Anaerolineae > UBA1429 > UBA1429 > UBA1429. Next base: position 2,598 of record SLPC01000111.1, read on the forward strand.
ATCGTACATGTAGCTTATTGAGGAGAGAGAAACATGGGCCGATTTCTGGAGGCCGAAAAGCAGCGCCAGATCGCGTTCAAGGCCCTTTCGCCCACTCTGTCTGAGGACGCCCGGCGCGACGGTGTCTACAGGGGCCGGGCGCGTCCGTTTTGCCTGCCGTTGGAGCACGCCGAGGAGAATCTGTATCCTGGCATCCGCACCAGCGCACTTGCCTATACCGCGCGCCACGGCATCGGATGGCACCACGGGAGAGACGGCAAGCCCAGCAACCACATGTGCTCCTCGCAGGTCTGTTGCGTCAACTTCCTGTTCCCGCTGGCGGATCAGCCGCACGCCCTGGCGGAGCTGCTCCGCCCGCTCTACCCGGAGCTACGTCGGATGCTCCCCATAGAGGACGGGCTCTATGGGGCGCTAGAGTGGATCGGCGAGGAGAACTATCTGGGGGAGAGGGTCGCTGGCAGGCGCACCCGGGGCGCCAACTGCACCAGCGCCGATGCCGCCGTCATGTTCGAGCACGCCGATGGAAAGCGCCAGGTCGTCCTGATCGAGTGGAAATACACCGAATCCTATGGGCGTACGTCACTGGCCCTATCGAGAAGCGGCACCAGCCGCACCGAGATCTATCGCCCGCTCTTGGAACGTGGCGACTGCCCCATCGACCGGAAGCTAATGCCAGATTTCGACGCGCTCTTTTACGAGCCCTTTTATCAGCTCATGCGGCAGCAGCTTCTGGCCCACGAGATGGAGCGCGCCCGCGAGTTGGGCGCCGATAGTGTGAGCGTGCTGCATATCGCACCCGAGCACAATGCCGATTTCCGGCGCGTGACCTCGCCGCAACTGGCTGGACTGGGCGATAGCCCGACGGCCATCTGGAACCGGCTGGTGCGGCAAGAGGGTCGCTTTTTCAGCGTCGGTACAGAGGCGCTGTTTGGCGCACTGCACGCCGAGCAGACGCCGGAACTGGAGCCTTGGCTCGCCTATATCACCGAGCGATATGGCTGGCTTGTGGCGTCAGCGGATGCAGCCCATCATCGGGAGTCCGTATGACGTTGATCGCCTGCCGATGGAACCGGCCTCCGTGGCTCCGCGTCAGTCCAACGGATTTATAGGGTGATCGCTACAGCAAAAGGCACAAATCCATTGACATCGGTCAACGTGGCTTCTATAATCAAGAGGCAAGGAATCGCATGTTTGAACCTGATGCTCCGAGACGTACCAATAGTGCACCATAGACGTGCGAGCGTCACGAGCCCCAGATGGTAGCCTCGGAGTCAGCAGCTAAAGGAGTCTCGTCATGAACAAGACCTCGCTTGGATCGCTCTTGTTGATCGCTGCATTGTTACTGTCTTCCTGCACCGTCGTTTTGCCCATGGCCGAAGAGTTTCTTGTGCCACCGGAGCAGCCTGTCGTTGTCGAGCCGGCCCCCGAGGAGCAACTGGCCGTTATCAGAAACACCGATCTACCCGTAGGGCTGGCCATGAGCAACGAGCAACTTGGCGCCCTGGCCACGGCCATCTTGCAGGCGGGATTCCTGGATATCCTGCTGACCGATGGGCCATTCACCATTCTGGCGCCTACCGATGAGGCTTTTGATGTCCTGGACGACCAGATGATCGAGTCTCTTGCGGAAGATGACGAACTGCTGGCCGCCTTTATCGAGTATCACGTCATCGAAGGCGAATATATGCTGGCAGATCTACGTGAGATGGATGCGGTCGAGAATCTGGCCGGTGTGACGCTTCCTATCACTGTGGAAGATCAAGCCCTGTTTATCGGCGAGGCCCGCGTTGTGGCCAGCGATATCACTGTGCCCAATGCCGTTGTACATGTCATCGACTTGTTGCTCTATCCTGTACAGGAAGAGAGCATCACCAATATGGTGGAGGAGATCAATCTCGACACCCTGGTGATGCTGTTGGAAAGCACAGGTGTGGACTCGCTGCTGCGCGAGGAGGGGCCCTTTACGCTGCTGGCTCCCACCGACGACGCCTTTGATCGTTTCTTTGCGGAGCAACTTGTGTCGCCCGAAGATACAGAGGCGCTGACGGCGCTCCTTCAGTACCATATCATCCCTGAGCGAGTGGTTTTGACCGACACCGTCGAGAGTATCTCTCGCGAGACCTGGCTGGGACCCGAGCTAACCTTTGTCATAGAAGAGGCCATCACACAGGTTGATGGAGCGACCGTCCTGTTGGCCAACCTTGAGGCCACGAATGGCCTGGTGCACATCATCGACCAGGTACTCGTGCCCCCCGAGGAGATCACGCCTGCTGATCTTCCCGAGCCAATGACTCTGGCCGACATGCAAGATGGCATCTTGGCCTTGGAACGGATCTTTGGATCAGAGATGCTCATAGAGCAGCTAACAGAGGTGGAAGAGTTCACTCTGTTTGTGCCGACGGAGGCCGCCCTGGAAGGGCTCTCGCCCGAGACGATGGATACTTTGGACCAAGACCCAGAGGCGCTGCGTCTTTTGCTTCAGCATCATATTGTTCCAGAGATACTGTTGACCGCCGATCTCGCCACAGTCACCGAGACTGTGTCGTTGGCCGGACTTGCAATTCAGATACAGCCCGCTCCATTGACCGTTGACGGGATACCGGTGGTCTTTGCCGACCTTGTCGTGCATCGCGGGGTGCTGCATCTGATTGATGGTGTGTTACTGACGCCCGAGTTGGCCGCCATCGAAGAGGTTGTCGAGCCCGAGATCGAGCTCACCCCGACACCCGAGATCGAGGTCATGACGCCAACGCCGGAGATCGACATCACACCAACACCGATGCTGCCGATTCCGGCACTACCGACGCCGACTCCGGAGATCACGCCAACACCCGAGATCGAGATTCCAACGCCGACACCGGTAGAAGTCACGCCAACACCTGAGATCGAGATCGAGATCACCCCGACACCTACGCCAGACCTGGAAGTCACGCCGATCCCGACGCCCGAGATCGAGGTCGCCCCGACACCCACGCCAGACTTGGAAGTCACGCCGATCCCGACACCCGAGATCGAGCCGGTTCCATTGCTCAGCCGCGAGTTTAGCCTGGCTGGTATGATGCGAGCCATCGTCGTCTCCGGGCTACTGGATGAGATGGAGCAAGTGGGCCCCTTTACCCTGTTTGGCCCCAGCGACACTGCCGTCAACAAGATGCCGCCAGAGGTGGCCCTGCAATTGGCTCATGACCCTGATGCGTTACGCACGGTGCTAGAGATGCACATCGTGCCCGGCACCTATACCGGCGATGAGCTGGAGCCTGGCACCTTGGAGACGCTGAGGGGCGAGGAACTAGAGTTGACTCTGGATCCACGCAATGGCGGACTCACCATCAACGGGGCGCGCATCCTCTGGGTGGACATGCGCATCGGCGATGCTGTGATTCACATCATCGATCAGGTGCTCTTGCCGCCCGAGATGATCGAGCCGATCTCGGAACCCGAGATCACGCCAACGCCGGATCTGGAGATAGAGCCGACGCCTGAAATCGAGATCGAACCGACCCCGGATTTGGAGATTGAGCCAACGCCCGAGGTCGAGATCGAACCGACACCAGAGGTCGACATCGAACCCGAGGTCGAGATTGCACCGATGCCCGATGTAGGCAGTCTGGCTGAGATTCTGCAGCAGGATCCGCGCACCGATCTATTTGGATCGTTGTTCTACCTGGCGAGTCAAAAGCCGATGCTAGCCGATGATGGTCCGCTGACGCTGCTGGCGCCAACGGATGCCGTCATGCGCAATGTTCCCAATGCAATGCTCATCAGTTTTATCCGCAGGGATGCGGTCCTGACAGAGCTGCTTAACCATCATATCATAAGCGGCGATCTACAGCCGCGAGACCTGGCCGATCTCACGTTCGTCACGACCCTAGCCGGCCATCGGCTTGAGGTAACAGTCGAGGATGATACGGTGCGCTTTAACGACGCCACCGTCGTCGATCGGATCAGTGCCGAGAATGGAACGCTTTACCTGATCGATGAACTGCTGCTGTATCCCGATATCCCGCTGGATATCATCGGGCAGCTTTATGTCGCCGGTGAGTTCACGCACCTCTTGCGTCTGCTGGAGATCTCGGGCGTGGCCAACACCCTGAGTCGAGGGGAAAACCTCACTCTGCTGGCGCCCAACGATACGGCTTTTGGAGAGCTGACCTTGGCTCAGATGGAGAGTCTGACCTCGGATCCTGAGGTGCTGGCCCAGTGGCTGGAGAGACATATCATCCCCAGGACCATGACCGACCAGAACCTGGCTACGGTCACCGCCATACGGACACTTGCCGACGAGCCGCTCAACGTGCGTGCTCGAAACGGTAGGCTGTTCATCGGCGGCATGCGCGTCATCGAGCCCAACATCAGGGCAGACAATGGCATGATCCACGCCGTGGATACGGTGGTATTGCCCAGACCATAGAGTAATCCTGTTACCATCTAGCCCCAGGGCTCGGCTTGATTGAGCTCTGGGGCTTTTCTATGGCGCTGGCACGCGCAGGACGAGCGGCAGGTAGTGGCGATGTTCCAGATTCGCAGCCCCCAGGCTCATGAGCGCTGCCCGCGCGTCGATACGTCCCCAACCGGTTCTCTCATCCCAGCCGGGACTGTGCACATCATGGGCCGTGCTGGTGATCAGATGGGTCACCTGTAGCGCAGTCAGCGTGGGATCATAGGCCCACAAAAGAGCCGCAAGACCCGACACGTGCGGGGTAGCCATGGATGTGCCGCTCAGATGGCTATAGGTAGAAGGCGCATTGCGGGTGTAGGTGCTGTAGATACCCACCCCCGGCGCAGCCACATCCATCTGGGGCCCGCTGGCATAGTTGGTGGCGGGCTCATCCAAGACCGTGGTGGCTGCTATAGCCATCACCCCCGGGAGGGCGGCCGGATACTGGATCGGTCCCAGAGCGTTGCCCGCCGCCGCAACGATCAGGCTCTCGCGGCTACGGGCATACTCTACGGCGGCCGCCACCGCTTCGGAATAGGAGCTGCCCACCAGGCTGAGATTTATGACACGGGCGCCATTGTCAGCGGCATAGATGATCGCCTCGGCCACATCGCTCCAGCTACCCTGGCCATCGGCGGTCAGTACCCGCAGCGCCATCAGTCGCGCCTCCCAGCCCACCCCGGCCACGCCAACGCCATTGTCGGTATGCGCACCGGCGATGCCTGCCACATGGGTGCCGTGGCCGTTCAGATCGTGTGGCTGCGCGTTCCTGTCGACAAAATCATAGCCATGAACGTCATCGATATAGCCGTTGCCATCATCATCCTGGCCCGTCCCAGGGATCTCACCAGGGTTGATCCATAGCTTGGCGCTCAGATCGGGATGCACCAGATCGATGCCCGAATCGATGATGGCGATGACCACGCCTTGGCCACGACTCCAATCCCAAGCCTGCTCCATTCCGATGAGGGGCAGATTCCACTGCTGCAGAAGGTAGTGGGGATCATCAGGAACAACTTCCTGCGCATAGACCAGACCGTCCTCCTCGATCCAATCCACAGCATCCGCCAGCCGCTGGGTCAGGGTCTGCAGCGAGGTCGGCTGCCCAGGCAGTGGACGGGCCCGCCACACATGGATACGCGGGATGGGCGCCAGCGCCTCGAGCCCAAGAGACGCCAAATGGGCCGGGGCCTGCTGTGGCGCGATGTCGTCAGGCAGCCGCACCAGCAAGGACAACGGTTCCCGCCCCGGCGCTGCCTCGCCCATGGCATACATCGGCAGCAATAGGGACAGCAGCAGGCAAAGCGCCAATAGGGCGCGATACCAATGAGATGGCTCTCTGTAATTGTGAGACATATCAGAATTATACAGTATTCAACCATCCAAAATATATATTCCAGCACAGGTCTTTTTCGATCTGGCTTGACGCCTTGGCCTATTTGGCATAGAATGTGCTCAGAATAAACGAATAGCCTTCGGGGCAGGGTGAGACTCGCGTCAATTCCCGACCGGCGGTATGGCAATTTTTGCCGAGCCCGCGAGCCAGCAATGGTAGATCCGGTGTGAATCCGGAGCCGACGGTACAGTCCGGATGAGAGAAGGCATGCTTTGCTCAAGAGACATCTTTTTGATTGCCCCGTCGCTATTCGGCACGGGGGTTTTTTTATTGTGGCAGCTTTTGTACGTACTCGATCTTATACACCCGCCAGACGCCTGAATGGCCATCATCTGCGGCTGGAGCACCTCCTGGCGCCCGTGGTGCTGGTGGTGCTATTGGGCCTGTGGGAGCTTGTGGTCTATCTGGGCAACTATCCCACCTTTATCCTGCCAACGCCGCGCATAGTGTGGCGTCGGGGCCTGATTGCCCTGCAGGATGGGAGCCTGCTGCGACATACCTGGATCACCCTGCAAGAGGTATTCGGTGGACTGCTCCTGGGCCTGTCGGTGGCGCTGATCCTGGGCTATCTCCTGGCCAAGTCTCGCACCGTTGAGCGGCTGCTGGCCCCCTACCTGGCGGCCTCCCAGGCGATCCCCATTGTTGCCTTGGCGCCGCTGTTGGTCATCTGGTTTGGCGGTGGCCACATCTCCAAGATCCTTGTGTGCGCGCTGACCCTCTTTTTTCCGGTGTTGATCAACACCATCGTCGGTATCCGCAGCGTGGATGCCGAGCTGGTCGAGCTCATGCGCTCGTTGCGAGCCAGCCGCTGGCAGACCCTCAGGATGCTCGAGCTCCCTGCAGCGTTGCCCGTACTATTGGGCGGCCTCAAAATTGGCGTAACCCTCTCGGTGATCGGGGCCGTAGTAGCCGAGTTCGTCGGCGCCGACCGCGGCCTGGGATTCCTGGTGAACCTAGCCCGGGGCCTGTTCGACACCCCTCTGATGTTTGTGGCACTGTTCACCCTGATGTTCATCGCCCTCACCCTCTATCTCCTGGTATCTCTACTGGAAAGTTGGCTGTTGCGTTGGCGCTGGAGAGAATCATAATTTGTCTGCAGGAGGAATCTGGATGAAACGCCGTCTCGTATTGATCGTCATGGCCCTTGTTGTTCTTATTAGTGTCGCGGCCTGTGAAAGGGATCAGAGCCCGGATACGGAAGAGGTAACTCTTGCCATGGGGTTCATCCCCAATGTGCAGTTCACGCCCGTATACGTAGCCATAGAGCGCGGCTTTTTCGCCGAGCAGGGTCTGGAGATCGATCTGGACTATGGTATGGAGACCGATCTGTTGCAGCGTCTGGCCACAGGCAACCTGCGCTTTGCCATCGGCAGTGGAGATCAGGTGATTCTGGCCCGAGCCAACGGCTTGCCGGTGGTGTACGCCGCGAACTGGTACCGGCGTTTTCCTGTGTGCGTCGTCGTGATGGCCGATAGCGGCATCGAGACGCCCGAGGACCTGATTGGCAGGACGGTAGGCACGCCCGCTATGGAGGGCGCCAGCTATATCGGGTGGCTCGCTTTTCTAGATGCGGCAGGTATCCCCCGCGAGAGTGTGGATCTGCAGGTTATCGGCTACACGCAGGTGGCCAGCCTGACGGAGAACCGCGTGGACGCCGCGGTCTCCTATGCCCTAAACGAGCCGGTGCAGCTACGCCAGGCCGGCTATGACATCAACGTCTTTTACTTTGATGCCTATACGCAGCTCATCTCCAATGGCCTGATCACGAACGAGGACACCATCGCCAACGATCCCGATCTGGTGCACCGGGTGGTGACCGCCTTTGTGCAGGGCATCGAGGCCACACTAGACGATCCCGATGCCGCCTTTGCCATCACCCGCCAGTATATCCCCGAGATGGATGATGATACCGCGGTGCTGCAGCGCGCGGTGCTGGAAGAGGCTTTGGCGTTTTGGCAGGCCGAGACGCTGGGGCATAATGATCCTACCGCATGGGAAGAGTCGGTGGCATTGCTGCAGGAGCTGGGCTTGGTCACAACCGATCTGGACATTGAAACGCTGTACACCAACGACTTTTTGCCATGATCGAAAAGGGCCCGCTTCTAGTGGCCGAGCATCTCCAGATGATCTTTGGTTCGGCGGATAGCCGCCTCGAGGCACTGGAAGAGGCTACCTTTTCGGTCATGCCCAATGAATTCGTCTGCCTCATTGGCCCCTCAGGTTGCGGCAAGTCCACCTTGCTTCGCATCCTGGGGGGCCTGGTTGTACCGACCAGCGGCACCGTCCTGCTGGATGGCGAACCCCTGACCGAGCCCCAACAGCGCATTGGCGTCGTCTTTCAGCATCACAATCTGATGCCCTGGCGTACGACCTTGGCAAATGTGCGCCTGCCTCTGGAGATTCAGCGTCTCCCTCGGGACGAGGCCGACCAGCGCGCCCTGGCTATGCTCGATCTGGTGGGCCTGCGGGAGTTTGCCGATGCCTTGCCCCGCGACCTATCAGGAGGCATGCGTCAGCGAGTGGCCCTGGCGCGCGAGCTGGTCTATGACCCGGACGTGCTACTCTTGGACGAGCCCTTTGGCGCATTGGACGCCCTCACCCGCGAGCAGTTGAACTGGGAGTTGCTGCGCATCTGGCAGGCACGCCGCACGACGGTGGTCATGGTGACGCACAGCATCCAGGAGGCCGTGTTCCTGTCGGATCGGGTGCTCGTGATGTCGCCCAGACCGGGGAGTATCGAGTGCGAGGTAAAGATCGACCTGCCCCGTCCTCGCTCGACGGATGATCTGTATGCGCCGCGCTTTCTCGAGCTCTCGCGCAGGCTACGTGCTGCGCTGGCGCAAGAGAGTGAGGGCACTCGAATCTGAGCAGCCGAAAGGTCCTATAGGGGCTACTCAGGAGCCGCCATATACCTCTCAGCGTCCACACGGGGGTCACGCACAAGAGCGTGCATATAGACGATCCCCACCAGGGTGAACACCACCGCCACTATGAACATGAGTTGGTATCCAAATAGATCCACCAGCCAGCCCCCCACCAGTGGCGCCATGAGGATCGGCACGGCATTGACGGTGCTGGCCAGTGCCGAGTAGGTGGGCATCTCTGCGGGTGGGCCAAACTCCATGGTGATGTTGATGCCCGAGATCATGCCTGCGGCCATGGACATGTTTGCCAGCATGAATACCAGGTACAGCCAGACTTCGTGCCGAACCAGCAGAATCAGGCCCAGCGCGAGCATCAGGAACAGACTGCCCAGCTCAGCCAGGAGCTTGTTGCCCTGGCGATCAGCAAAGATCCCCAGGAGCGGCGTGCTCACCGTCTGGCCCAGCAAGGCCGCCATGGTGAGATTGGCAGCAAAGGGGTCCGAGATGTTGAACGCAAACCGGGCATACACGATATAGAACGTCATGCCCATGGTACCCAGGAGCATCAGATTCCGACCCACGAGAAAACGCCAAAAGTTGCGATCCTGGCGCAACAGTTTTGGCAGGCGCCGCCAGTACTCGTTGTTGGAGAGCGCCCGCCCCTTGGGCTGCATGGTCGGCTCGCGGTTCAGGTTCATGAGGCCCCACGAGATCAGCTGGGCGATGCCGCAGAACATAAAGATGATGGCAAAGGAGTAAGGATAGTCATAGCGAATGAATACCTGCCGAGAGATGGCCGCACCACCCATGCCCATCAACCCGCCCAGGGCATTGCTCAATCCAAACAACAGGCCACGCCTGCGCAGCGGTACCACTTTGGCGATCATGGCTTTCCAGGCCGGGTTCAGCAGCCCGCCGCTGCCCGTAGCCATCATGAGGCAAAGGGCCAATATGACATAGGCAAGGCCGCGCGGCGCATCAGGCCACAAAAAGATCGAGAGAGCTATCACGCCATAGGGCAAGCGCTCAAAAAGGCTCAGGCGCACCACAAAGGGCTTGACGCGGGCCAGAGTCTGGGCCTTGCGGGCCAGCAAGAGCTGGGGAAAAAAGAACATGGCGCTTTGCATGGCCGGGATCAGGCCGATCAGGACGGCCGAATCGGTTAGATAGCTGCTGTAGAGCGCCAGAACCGTGGCCCCAAAGATAAAGCTCATGGCAAACTGCCAAAAGCCCGAGACCATCACATTCACGCAAAAGTTCCAGCGCTGATTGGCCCGAATATAGGCCTGCGCTGCCTCTTGGTCTTGCTGCTCCTGGCTCATCAGGTCCGCTATGGCCGTGTCCGTTGTTACTGCCACTACCCCTCCACCAACTCGACGGAAGAAACAGCTGGCGGCTCCAGCGAGATCTCATGGCGCGGCTCGCGCACACCCCAACGCATCATGGCCCAGCCAACAAAGAAGAACGCTATACCCACAACAAAGAGCGCAGCAAAGCCCGCCGTGTCAGCCAGCCACCCGCCCACAAGAGGCGCCAGCAGCACGGGGATCCCCGAGAGGGTACCCGCCAGGGCCGTAAAGGTGGGAAGTTCATCCTCCGAGCAGAACTCCATCGTAATGCCCATATTGGCCAGATGCGTCGTCGCCCGACCGGCGCTGAACAGAAAAAAAGCCGGGTAGAGGGCCATCGGCGAACGCGCCAGGAGAATCAGCAGCACAGAGCCCGCGCCCAGGAGGGCGCCCAGCTCTGTCAGCCACTTGTTGCCGCGCAGATCAGCCAGGCGCCCCATGAGTGGGGTGGCCACGATCTGCCCCAGGAGTACGGCCATGGTCAGATTAGCGGCAAAGGCATCCGAGATATCCAGCGTTCGTCGCCCGTACACGATATAGAGCGCAGTCCCCATGGCGCCAAAGGTCAGCAGCGCATTGCCGACGAGGTATCGGCAAAAGTTGGGATTGCCGCGCAGAATACGGGGCAACTGCCGCCAATAGGCGCGGGGCGATGGGGCCACGGCTTTGGGCTCGCGGGCCGGCTCTCGATTGAGGGCCACGCACACATAGGAGCAGACCTGGAACAAAAAGCAGAGCAAAAAGCAGATGGCAAACGAGATAGGGTAGGCATAGGCAGAGAGCACATAGCGCGAAAGGGCGGCGCCGCCCAGCCCCAGGACGCCGCCCAAGGCGCTACTAACGCCGAACATCGAGCCGCGGCGCCGCACGGGCACCACCTTGGCCAGCATCGTCTTCCAGGCTGGGCCAGCCAGCCCCCCGGATCCCGTGGCGATCATCAGCGACAGGATCAGCACCATATAGCCCAGGGTGCGGGGCGCCTCGGGCCAAAGCAGAATCGAGAGGCCTATCACCAGATAGGGCAGGCGCTCCATCACACTGATGCGCACCACCAAGGACTTTTTATGGGCCAGTTTCTGCGTCCGCTGGGCCGTGAGGAGCTGAGGCAGCATGAACATGACGCCCTGGACCGCCGGAATCACGCCGATCAGGATGGCCGAGTCGGTGAGGTAACTGGCATAGAGCGAGAGCACCGTGGCCCCGTAGATAAAGCTCATGGCCAGGTTAAAAAAGGTCAGATCGAGGACATTGACCCAGTAGTTCCAGTTCTCATGCTTGCGCAGATAGCGCTGGTATACGTCATCTGTCAACTCGTCACCTATCTCTGCGCCAATGCGGCTTGAAAATCAAGAAACTCTGCCAGTGGACCAGCAGAGCTTGCTCTGAACCCGACACATTGGAGGCGCCGGCATGCGGCAACGCCAAGATGGCCCGATCATAGCACAGAGCGCAAGGCTGACAAAACCGCTCGGCCCTGGGCACGGGTGGGCCTGGCCGCTCTAGAAAAGCATAGCCTCGGCAAACTGCTCCTGAAAGTCCGGGCGACCGGAAAGCTCTAGGTATTCGACTTGGACCAGCAACTCGATGGCACGGGCGCGAGCGGTGCGCGACAGCAGAGCCATCTTGGCGCCCGAGCCGGCGGCATTGCCCACAGCCAGCATCTCGGCACGGCGAAAGTGGGGCACCATACCGATGGCCACGGCGCTCTCGGGACGTACATAGTTGCCAAAGGCCCCCGCCAGATACACCCTGCGCACATCATCAGCCCCCACGCCCAGCTCGCGCATCAGGATCTCGATGCCCGAGCGGATTGCACCCTTGGCCAGTTGCAGCTCGCGGATATCGCGCTGGGTGAGCAACACGGGCCGCCCTTCGGCTCCCTCGTCAGGAGACACCACGGCAAAGCTGCGGTGGCGGTTTTCACCCTCGATCTGGGCCGCCAGGGCAGGATAGCCCGCCGTCTCGACCACACCGGGCTCTACCAGCTTGCCTCGCGGATCGATGACCCCAACCCGCAGCAACTCGCCGATCACGTCCACCAGGCCCGAGCCGCAGATACCACGCGGCATACCGCCACCGATAGCGGTCCAATGTACCTTATGGTCGATCTCGACGGTGTCGATGGCGCCCTGGGCGGCTCGCATCCCGCACGAGATGTGCGCTCCCTCAAAGGCCGGCCCCGCGGCCGCCGAACAGGTGATGAGTCGCTGCCGCGACCCGAGGGCCATCTCGCCATTGGTGCCGATATCGATGGCCAGGGCCACCTCGTCCTGCTCATAGATGCCGGTAGCCAGCAGCAGCCCGACGGTATCGCCGCCCACCCAGCCGGCAATGCTGGGCATCACCCACACATGGGCGTCAGGGTGCGCCTCGAGGCCAATCTCGGCGGCCTTGAGGTTGACCGCTCGGGTTACGGCGGGGACATAGGGCGACTGAGCCAAATAGGTGGGGCTGATGCCCAGCAACAAGTGCTGCATGGTGGTGTTGCCGACCACGGTAATAGCCAGGACATCGTCGGGCTGGACCTGGATCTGGGCCGTCGTATCGATCAGGATGCGACCGAGCGTCTCCACAATGGCGCGCTGGAGCGTCTCGATACCCTGAGGATGCTCGTCAGCATGCTGAATACGCGAGACCACATCATCGCCATAGCGGGTCTGGGGGTTGAGTTCGGACGCCACCGACAGCTCCTGGCCGGTCTCCAGATCCATGAGATAGCCGACGACCGTGGTGGTGCCAATGTCGTAGGCGATGCCGAGCAGGGGGTCAACGCGTTCGCCCGGCTCCACGCGCACGACCTCGTCGTCCACCTGCAGCAGCGTGATCTGACCGCCATTGGCCCGCAGCGCAGCGGGAAGCTCGCGCATGGCCCGCAGCGTGGGACGCAGGGCGCCGAGCCCCTCTTGCTCCCACAAGCGCCGCACCGCCTCCCAGTCCGCAACAGGATCGTCAAGAGTGGCCGGCGGGACGGAAAGAGTATGGCGCGAGACCCAGGGGTCGAGGGTGAGGTCGTTGGCGACGCCGCCCGTCAGGATGCTGACCTCGGCCACACGCGATACGTCGGGGACAACGATCTCCAGATCGGCCAGGGCGCGGGCCTGGCAGGCGAGGCGATAGCCATCGGCGAGAGCCTGCGGCGAGAGAAAATGTCGCTCAGCCTCAGTAACCTCCGAGACCTCGCCCGACACGCGCACCAGACACTTGCCACAGGTACCCCTTCCCCCACACACGCGCTCGATGGCCACCCCCGCACGCTCGGCGAGGGCCAGTATGCTCTCGCCACCGTCGGCGGCACAGGCTACGCCCATGGGCTGAAAGATAACTTGCATCGACTATGCCTCCTCTTTGCCCTTGCGAAAGAGCAAATAGTGAGAGAGCCCGAACCATTGCAGCGGCGTGGCCTCCAGCGCATAGCTGGTGCGCTGCAGCCACCGGCCAAGACGCGGGCTGCGGGCCACGATGTTGTCATACCCGGCGAAAATGCCGCGATGCACGACGATCTCGCCATAGAGCCCTACGAATAGCGCCCGCAGCTCGCGGCGCCGATAGGCCCGCACATGGGGGGCGAGCCGGTTGCGCCAGCGGTCGGGCAGGTAGTTGATCAGAGGGATGTTGCCAAAGCGATAGGTCCCCCGCCAGTACCAGCCATGGGTCTCGAACGGATAGAGGCGATTGGGGACGAACAGGGCCAGATGCCCGCCCGGGGCCAGCACGCGCACGGCCTCGCGCAGGGCCTGGCGGTCATCCTGCACATGCTCCAGCACCTCGTTGGAAAAGACCAGCTCAAAGGAGCCGTCAGGATAGGGCAACGCCTCAGCCGAGCCCTGGCGCGCATGGGGGCTCACCCTTTGAGCCACCTCCACGCGCTCGGCATCCAGCTCGATCCCGTGAGCGATGGCCCCTTGCGCGATGAACTGTTCCAGATAGAGCCCGAGCCCGCAGCCCACATCCAGCACGCGCGCGCCCTGCAGGGGCACATACTGGAGGATCATCCGCAGGCGGCGCTCCTGGCCAGCGCGCCACACATAGCTGGGATGGCCCAGGGTTATGGCTCGATCTTGCGCGGCATTCGCAGCTTGAGCAGCGTCCGCAGCTTGAGCAGCTTGAGTATCCATTGCTGCGTATCTTAGCCGAACGCCCATGCGCTGCAAAACCGAGCGGCCCGCAGAGCCGGCGGCCAAGCGGGGCCCCATGCACGCCCTGACCGCACCAGCGCCCTTGCACCTCGAGCTCTCGCCGGCCGGCCCTAGAACAGCCCGCGATAGCGGCCGCCGTCGACCTGGGTGGTGGTGCCCGTAATGTAGGCGGCCCGTTCAGAGGCGAGAAAGGCGATCAGGGCCGCCAGCTCTTCCGGTTGGCCGATCCGTCCTGCCGGGATGTCGGACAGCGACCGCTGCAGGATCTCGTCCGACGACACACCGTCGGTCTCAGCCTGCGACTGGTTTAGCTGCCTGATCCGGTCGGTCAGGATGTATCCGGGGCAGACATTGTTGACGGTGATCCCCTCGGCGGCCACCTGATCGGACAGCGTCTTGGCCATGGATACTACGGCCGAGCGCAAAGAGTTGGACAGGATGAGGTTGGGGATCGGCTGCTTGACCGACATGGAGGTGATATTGATGATGCGGCCCCATTGGCGCTCGCGCATGCCGGGCAGAGCCAGCCTCGTCATACGGATGGCGCTCATGAGGGTCAGCTCCGCCGAGCCCAACCAGTCCTCATCGCTCATGTCGGTAAAGACGCCTGGCGGCGGCCCGCCAGCGTTGTTCACCAGGATATCGACCGGGCCCAGGGCATCGATCGTAGCGCCGAACAGTCGCTCGATGTCGGCTGCCACGCTCACATCGGCCGGTATGGCGACCACGCGCGCCCCTGTGGCCCCTGCAATCTCATTGGCCGTCTGCTGCAAGAGCTCTTCCCCGCGCGCCGCAATCGCGACGTTGGCGCCCTCGCGGGCCAGCGCCATGGCCGCTGCCTTGCCCAGGCCCTTGCTGGCGGCCGCCACCAGGGCCGTCTTGTTTCGTATGCCAAGATCCATCGCAAGCCTCCCTTGCTGAAACATTTCTACCAGGTATCTGTTATTATGATCGGTGGCAACCTGATCTGTCAACAGAACGGGCCGCAAAAAGTTGCCGAACCTCCGCCTTTTGGCCTATAATGGGCTCACCCCAAGCTCTGCATGCGGCGCAACATCGGCTCTCTCGACTACGCCAGCCGCTGGCTGGCCGGGGACTTTCGAGAGCCGACGTTTGCCCGAACAGAGAAATGTCTGCTATCGAAAGGAGCCTCCGCCTATGCGTGTCGTTATGGATATTCTGCTGGGATTGGCGATCCCTATTGTGTGGGGGTTAGGCAGCGCTTGGGCGTTCGAACGCCTGCGCAACCGACAGCGCCGCAGGAGCGATAAGAGCTGATGCTCACCACAATCCTGGGCGGCTTTGCCATCGCCCTTGCCGCAGGCCTGCTGACGGGGCTCTTTGGGGTCGGCGGGGGCTTTTTGGTGACGCCGCTGCTCAATGTGGTGCTGGGCCTGCCGATGCCGATTGCCGTGGGCACCGGGGTCATGAACATCTTGGGGGTATCGACGGCGGGCCTTTATTGGCGGCGCAAGAGTAACCTGGCGGACTATAAGCTGGCCATTATGCTTTTTGGCGGCAACGCCACGGGCGTATATTTTGGCAGCCGAACGCTCGAGTCGCTCAAGGCTCGGGGAACCCTCAACCTGAATGGCACGCCGGTTGTAGCGGCGGATTTTTATACTCTTTTGATTCTCCTTGTATTGCTCGTGGCGATCTTTGTCTGGATGTTCCTGGAAACCCGTCGCCCGGCCCGGCCTTCCGTCCGTATAGGGCTGTTTTCGCACATCAAGATCCCCCCCTATGCCAACTTTCGCAGTCTCGAGTCGCCGCGTCTCTCGATCCCGGTGCTGGCCTATTTTGGCCTGGCCGCCGGCTATCTCACCGGGCTGCTGGGTGTGGGCGGAGGGATCATCCTGCTGCCCGCGCTGGTCTATCTGGTGGGCATGCGCACCCACCGGGCCATCGTCACCAGCCTATTGATGATCTGGCTCACATCCTTTGTGGCCGCCATCACCCACTCGTATCGGGGCAACTCCGATCTGCTGGTGCTCATGACTCTACTGGTAGGCGGCAGCATCGGCTTTCAGGTCGGCATGACCATCAGCCGCAAGCTGGATGGCACCAAGCTTCGTCGCTACTTTTGCTATGTCGTCCTGGGCGTCGCCCTCATGGTGCTTGGCCGCCTCATCAGCGCGTTCTTCTAGTCGTCTTGCCCCTAACACCCTTTTGTCAGGAGAGAGGAGCCCGGACATGGATACGCCGCTCTTGCACCGCGATTACGAGCCACGGTCCGAGTTGGTCACGGAAACGACCGAGGTCCTGCGCCCCCGCTTTTCCGTCATCGACGCCCATAACCACCTGCCTGTAGAGGACTGGGGCGTTGACCCAGATCGGCGTGCCGCACTGATAGATGCCCTGGACGAGGTGGACGTGCGCGCCGTGGTAAACCTGAGCGGCGGCTCTGGCGATGCGCTGCATCGCACCCTGGACGCCCTGGATCGCGCCTACGAAGGGCGCTTTGTCACCTTCTGCAATGTGAACTGGGAGGGCGTGGGCGAGCCAGGCTGGGCCGAGCAGGCCACAGCCCAGTTGCGAGAGGATGTGGCCGCCGGCGCAAAGGGCCTCAAGGTGTTCAAGGAGCTGGGTCTGCGATATCGTGACACCGATGGACGGCTGGTGTCGCCCGACGACCCGCGCATCGCCGATGTCTGGGAGCAAGCGGGCGAGCTAGGCATCCCCGTGCTCATCCACTCGGCCGACCCGGTGGCGTTCTTTCGCCCGCTGGATCGCCACAACGAACGCTATGACGAACTCCAGCGCCGCCCCAACTGGCACTTTTATGGGGGCGATTTCCCCGCCTTTGAGGAGCTGATCGCCGCTCTCTACCGCACTATCGAGGCGCACCCCCACACCCGGTTCATCACGGCTCACGTGGGCTGCTACCCCGAGAACCTGGGATTTGTTTCGCATATGCTGGACCGCTACCCCAACATGTACACCGATATCTCGGCCCGCATTGCCGAGCTGGGGCGGGCGCCCTATAGCGCGCGCAAGTGGTTCCTGCACTATGCCGACCGCATCCTGTATGGCACCGATGTCACCCCGTCGGTGGCCATGTACCGCAACACCTACCGCTTTTTGGAGACAGACGACGAGTATTTCGACTATGCCGTCGGCGCGCGCATCCCGCCCCAGGGGCGTTGGAAGATCTATGGCCTGTTCCTGCCCGATGAGGTGCTGAGCAAGGTCTACTATGACAACGCCGCATCCCTGCTGGGGCTTGACTGACGCGCGCCTGCCCACCTGCGGGACGAATCGTTTCACCGATTATTGACAGAGGGGGTCGGCCCGCCGATAATGTGTCCAGAACGAATCCGATTGAGCCCTTAGACGAATCGGCAAGGAGGACGCCTTGCTGCTGGAACTATCCATCACCAATCTGGCCATCATCGAAGCGGTCCGGCTCTCGTTCGAGTCGGGCCTGAGCGTACTTACGGGCGAGACGGGTGCGGGCAAGTCGATCATTGTGGATGCTGTGATGCTGCTCTTGGGGGGGCGGGCCGCCGCCGACATGGTGCGCACGGGCTGTGACTCGGCCTCTGTCGAGGGTGTGTTTGCGCCCCCGCCCCAGGTGCTCGCGCAGATCCAGCCCCTGCTGGAAGAGTACGGGCTGGATGATGCCTCAGGCCAGGTGATTCTGCGGCGCGAGATACAGCGCTCGCGCCGCAATATCTGTCGCGTGAATGGCCGGGCTGTGACTCTTGGCCTCCTGGAGGAGCTGGGTCGCCACCTCATCGATATTCACGGCCAGGGGGAGCATCTCTCCCTCATGCATGTGCGCCGCCACATCGATTTCCTGGACCACTATGGCGGCTTGACCGGAGAGCGCCAGGCGGTGGCCCGGGCGGTGGCCGAGCTGCGAGAGGTGCGCGCTCAGCTCCAAAGCCTGCAACGGGACAAACGCGAGCTGGCCCGGCGTGTGGACCTGCTCGAGTACCAGATCAACGAGATCGAGGCGGCGGATCTGACCGAGGGCGAGGACGATGAGCTGCGGCAGCAGCGCACGCTCCTGGCCAATGCCGAGCAGCGCCTCCAGCTTGCCGCCGAGATCTATGAGGCGCTGATGAGCAGCGATCGGGACACGCAACCAGCCGTGGACCTGATCGGGGGCGCCACCGAGCAGATGGGCGAGCTGATCGCCCTGGACCCCGCACTGGGCGAGGAGAGCGAGCAACTGGAGAGCGCCTACTATCAGCTCGAGGAGATCGCGCGTAGCGTGCGCGCCTATCGCGACGAGGTCGAGTTCGACCCCGAGGGACTGGCCGCCATCGAGGAGCGCATCGAGCTAATCCGGGGCCTGCGGCGCAAGTATGGCGATTCGATCCCCGAGATCCTGGCCTTTGGGGAGCGCGCCCGGGAGGAGCTGGAGAGCATCAGCCATAGCGAGGAGCGCCTCGAGGCGCTGCAGACGCAGGAGGCATCCCTGCTGCAAGCGGTCGCCTCACAGGCCCAAAAGCTCAGCAGCGCACGCCGGGAGGCAGCGCAGGCCTTTGGCGCCGCGGTGGAGCAGGAGCTGGACGAGCTGAACATGGCACAGGCGCGCTTTATCGTGGACGTGCATTGGGAGCCCGCCGAGGGCGGCGTCGAAATTGAGGGCGCTTCCTATCGCTTTGACGCCACGGGCATCGACCGGGTCGAATTCCTGATCGCGCCCAACCCGGGCGAAGAGCCTCAGCCCCTGGTCAAGATCGCCTCCGGGGGCGAGACCTCGCGCCTGATGCTGGCCATGAAGACGGTGCTTTCCGAAATTGATCCAGTGCCCACGCTGATCTTTGACGAGATCGACGCTGGCATTGGAGGCCGCACGGGCGACATTGTGGGTACAAAGCTGCAGAGCCTGGCCACCGACCACCAGGTATTCTGCGTCACCCACCTGGCCCAGATCGCCCGCTATGCTGGGCGCCACTATCAGGTGACCAAGCAGGTGGTGGGCGAGCGCACGATCTCGGTGGCGCAACTGCTTTCGGGCGAGGAGCGCGTCGACGAGCTGGCCGTGATGCTGGGCGGCGCTGCAACGGCCTCGAACCGTCGCAGCGCCGAGGAGCTACTGGCCACGGCGCCCGCTTCCTAGCGCCCGCTTCCCATCGGGCCTATACCTCGACCGCGGGCTGCAACTCGAGATAGAACAGGGTCCAGGCCGTCGCGTCAAAGGCCGTATAGATGCCGCCAGCTATCAGCATGATCACGATCCCCACCATCAACAGCGGCAAGCCCAGCACCAGCGCCGGTATCGCTGATCGCGCGGCTGCTGATAGGGCGGCCAAAACGACGCTGACCCCTCCGCCGATCACAAAGAGGACGGGCAAAAGAACTAGCGCGATGGCAAATTGAATCGCCCACAACAGGGCCCAGATGCCGGCAGACTGCCAGAAGCGCGTGCGCACCAGAGTGAGCGCTGTACCTATGGCATCGAACACGCCCTGATGCTGGAGCACAGCGGCCCGATACGCGTACTCGCGTACGATGGCAAACACCGCACCAATAACGATGGCGACCACAATCCCCAGGGCAAGTAGGCCGAGCCCCAGGACCACCGACCAGATGATGCCTACGGCGATCCAGCCTCCACCGGCGGAGAACATGGCGACCGCGGGCAGGGCGATGGCGGCGCCCAATGCAATAAAAGCCGAAATGATGATGATTGCTACCACAAAGCCAACGATACCAATTACAAGCGCAATCAGGAACAGGGGCAACAGCCTGCGCCAGCCCCGCCGCAAACCATCACTAAAAGCCGGTCGCAGGCCCGCCTGCTCTTCGGCAGCCATGCCGATCAGGGCGCCGAGGCTCGTATAGCGCACAATGATCCCCAGGATGGCCAGGAACAGGCCCACAATCGCGATCAGGCCAATCAGAGCCAGCCCTGCGGCTGCCAGGGCGTTCCAGTCCACCGGGGGGCCAGGCATGAAGTGAAACCAGCGAGATATGTCAGTGCCACCAATCGAGAACTGTGGGCCTGTTCCGCCACCCGCACCGCCCCTCATTCCGCCAAACATCGCGAGGAGAATGCCGAATATCCACATCGCCTTGTTGCGCCAGGTGATCCGCACCGCGCGCTGGATGATCTCTCCGTATCTCATGTCCGTCCTCCTATCGTGCTCTCGTGGTATACCTCGTTGGTTACCGATCTCATTATACCTTACGCAATTACAGGGATAAAGTATCGTAAAAGCCAAGAACACAGATTGAATGGGCCACGGGCACGCATTTCCTCAGTCGGGTCTCTGATAGCCCCTATGGTATAATGGCCCGCGAGCCGGCAGCAAGACGGGAGGCGTGATGCGCATCATAGATTCGACCATCGCAGGCCTGAACGACACGACGTGGGATCGCTTTGTTACCACGGATCCTGACGGTCACCTGCTCCAAACATGGGCCTGGGGTGAGCTCAAGGGCGCCTTTGGCTGGGTGCCTGTGCGCATCGCCGTGGAGCAAGATGGAGCGCTTGTCGCAGGCGCACAGGTGCTGTACCGGCGCTTTGGGCCTCTGACGCTGGGATATATTCCCAAGGGACCGGTGCTTGCGACAAAGGAGACCGAGGCAGCCTCGGCGCTGTGGCAGGCCATTCGCGAGCGCTCGCGCCCGATGCGAGCCGTGGCGCTCAAGGCAGAGCCAGAGTGGCGTGATGACGTCCCCGAGCGACACGCCTGGCTGCAGGGCCATGGGTTCCGCCCCAGCGCGTCTACGATCCAGCCCCGCCGCACCATCATCATCGATCTGCGCCCCGAGGAGGACGAGATCCTGGCCCGCATGAAGAGCAAGTGGCGCTACAACGTGCGGCTCTCGGGGCGGCGGGGCGTCATCGTGCGCCATGGGGGGCGCGATGAGCTTGGCACATTCTATGATCTGATGCGTGTCACCGGAGAGCGGGATGAGTTCGGCATTCACAGCCTCGCCTACTATACCAGGGCATACGACCTGTTCGAGCGCCAGGGTCGCGTTGCGCTCCTGATGGCTTACTATGAGAACGAGCCCCTGGCAGGCCTGATGGCCTATGCCTATAACGGCCAGGCCTGGTACATGTACGGGGCCTCCAGCAATCAGCATCGCTCGCTGATGCCCAACCACCAGCTCCAGTGGCGGGCGATGCAGTGGGCTCGGGAGCAGGGCTGCTACCAATACGACCTGTGGGGCATTGCCGATATTGACCCAGAGGCCGCCACCGCCGACCTGGGTGGGGTGCAGCGCTTCAAAGAGGGGTTTGGGGGTCAGGTGGTGCGCTATGTGGGCGCCTATGACCTGGTCTACAACCGACCGCTGTACTGGCTCTTGGAGAAAGCCTGGGCCTGGCGGCGTGGCCGTGAGGACGGGCAGACCGCGGACTGATGCAGAGCATAGCATATGAAGGAGGGCCAGATCTGATGATCTGGCCCTCTGGATCAAGCGATATGCAGGCTTAAGCCGGTTGAATTAGAGACCCTTTTCTCCCATAAAGGCGATCAGGTCACCCAAACGGCAAGAGTAGCCCCACTCGTTGTCATACCAGGCAATGACCTTGACCATGTTGCCACCGATCACGCTGCACGAGCCGGCATCGATGATGCTAGATCGCGGATCGCCCTGAAAGTCGGTCGAGACCAGGGGCTCATGGGCCACGCCGAGATAGCTCTTCATCGGGCCAGCCGCCGCCTCATCATAGGCAGCAAGGAGATCTTCTAGCGTGCACTCGCGCTCCAACTCGGCCACAAAGTCTACAATCGAGACCGTCGGCGTAGGAACTCGCATGGCCATGCCATCGAACTTGCCCTGAAGCTCGGGGATCACCAGCGCAACCGCCCGCGCGGCGCCTGTGGAGGTGGGGACAATATTCAGGGCCGCGGCACGCGCACGACGGGGGTCAGAGTGCGGCATATCATGCAGCCGCTGGTCGCCGGTATAGGCGTGCACAGTTGTCATCAGACCCTTGACGATGCCCCAATTGTCGTTGACGACCTTGGCGGCCGGGGCCAGGGCGTTGGTGGTGCAGGATGCATTGGAAATGATGGTGTGCTGGTCGGGATCGTACTGATCCTGATTGACGCCCAACACAATGGTGATGTCCTCACCCTTGGCTGGCGCGCTGATCACCACTTTTTTGGCGCCGGCGTCCAGATGCCCCTTGGCCTTGTCTGCTTCGGTGAAAAAGCCTGTAGACTCGATCACAACATCAACCTCGAGCTCTTTCCACGGCAGGGCCCCGGGATCGCGCTCGGCAGAAAAGCGAACCTTTTTACCATTGACCACCAGCCCGTCATCAGCTACCTCGACGGTGCCATCAAAGCGGCCATAGATCGAGTCATAGCGCAGTAGCAGGTCAAAACTCTCGGGAGAATAGAGGTCATTGATGCCCACGACCTCGATATTATCGGCATGATATGCCAATATCGACTTGAATGCCTGGCGCCCGATTCGCCCAAATCCATTGATGCCTACCCGGATTGTCATGTTGGTCTCCTTTCGTATCCCAGAAATAATACGGTGCTGTGCCCAAGATATAGTGAACGCTTGTCGATGCCAGCGCCATGCTCGATGGACTGTGATCAGGACTTAGTCTGTGAGGAGAGCTTGGCCAAGGAGCCCCTCTGCGCAGGGACGGGCTATGACGCGTGCAGCCTACAATCATTCCGAGTATAGCGAATGTACGAAGGGCTGTCAAAGATTTCGCTGAACAGGGAGTATGGTGCGCTGATAGCGTTGTGCCCGTACTGCGTTGCGAGCTGAGGCTAGTCTTCTCCCGATCGCCTCAGATATTTGCCCAGCCAATCAAAGACACGTGTGCTTTCATAGCGCCACTGACGCCGCTGGCGCCGAAACTCACGATGAAGACGCGCGCCCAGTGTGATCTCGGACTCTTGATCGTCGCCACCTTCTCGGAACAGCGTGGCAGGCGCCCACGGCGGTACAACCAGCTCGATGGCGCGATGCAGAACCTTGATGGATAGGGGAGTGTTGCCTGCAGGGTCTCCATCCAGATGGACCGCCAGCGGCTTTTCCCCCAACACCTGAATGCTCCTGCCACGCACCATCTCAATCCGAGAGCTCGTCTCCTGGCGCCCCACCAGCAAGAGCACAAAGTGGCGGGCCACATCCACAAAGTTCTGGCCGCGAAAGATGCTGATATCCAGCAGGCCATCATCAAGCTGCGCCTCGGGGGAGACGCGCAGTGAGGGGCCATAGAGCTGCGCATTCGAAACCAGAATGAGCAACACCCGGTAGCGGCGTGCAATACCATCAACGACAACGGTCATGCGGGTGCCCCGCAGGGCAAGAGCCTGGGCCACGCCTGTGACGACATAGGTGATATTGCCCAGGGTACGGCGAATGTCGCGATGCGGCTCGACGTTGCGAGCCACCTGCGCGTCAAACCCGATGCCGCACCAGAGTAGGAAATAGCGCTCACCCATCTTGCCCACATCGATCGCGCGCCGTTTCCCCCTGACCAGCACCCTCGCCGCATCCATCAGCGCTGAGGGATACACCGGAGACCAGACGGGCAGCCCCAGCATGTGGGCCCACAGGTTGCCGGTGCCTACTGGCAGTACGCCCATGGCCGTCCGCTCGCCGACCAGGCCCGAAGCCACCTCACCGATGGTGCCATCGCCGCCCACGGCGACCACCATGTCGGCCCCCTGTTGGGCCGCCTCGCGCGCCAGCTCGGTGGCGTGCCCTGGCGATCGGGTCTCGTGAATCGTCAGTTCCCAGCCATTCTCTGTGAGATAGCTGAATACGGCGTCCAGCTCACCCTGAACATCTCGCTGTCCAGCAGCCCGATTATAGACAAATACCGTCTTCATAGAGTCCACTATAGTCCCAAGGTCACCGCCTGTCCAACCTTGACAAGGGCTGGACGATAACGCAACATATATGCCATGAAAGTGATAGACGCGCATACGCATATCCTACCCGCAAGCATGATCGATGCACGGGACGAGTACTTGGCCAGGGACCGCTGGTTTGGCCTTTTGCATGCCTCTCCGCGCGCCCGGCTGGCCAGCGCCGACGACCTGATCAGCAGCATGGATGCCGCCGAGATCGACGCCTCGGTGGCCTTTGGCTTTGCCTTTGCCGACAGCCACCTGTGCCGTCTGAGCAATGACTATGTCTTGGAGGCCGCCGCCAAGTGGCCTGGCCGTATGCTTCCCTTTGCTGTCGTAAACCCCTTTGACGGGCCGCAAGCGGTGCGTGAGGCGCAACGCTGCCTGGAGGCCGGTGCGCGGGGTGTGGGTGAGCTCATGCCCGAGGGTCAAGGATATGCGCTGGACGACGCCTGCATGGCCGACCTGATGGAGCTGGCAGCCACTGGCGATGTTCCCGTGATGGTGCATGTGAACGAGTTGGTGGGCCACAGCTATCCCGGCAAGGGAAGCATCGGGCCCCAGGATGCCTATGCTCTGGCCTGCCGCTATCCCAATACTCGCTTTATCTTTTCCCATTGGGGCGGCGGCCTTCCCTTTTACGAGCTGATGCCCTCTGCCCGGCAGGAGTTGGCCAACGTCTACTATGACACCGCTGCTTCGCTGTTTCTGTACGACGACCGCATCTTTCTGGAAGCGAGCCGCTGGGCGCCGGACAAGGTCCTCTTTGGCACAGACTATCCGCTCATTGGTCAGCGCCGCTTTTTGAGGCGTGTGCAGCGAGCAGGCCTGGCTCCCGAGCAGTTGGAGCGTGTCCTTGCGGGCAACTTGCTGCGGGCACTGGGCGGCACGGCAACAGGAGGTGACAGATGAGTCTGGTACGCACGTTCATCGGTGTTCACCTAAAAGACAGTGTGATGGAGAGAATCGAGGGCTTGATCGCGGAACTGTGCCACAAACCGGGCGGCCAGGCCGCCCGCTGGGTCCCCGCGCACAATATCCACCTGACCGTCAAGTTTCTGGGCGATGTGGAAAGCGATGCTCTGCCCGCGATATCGGATGCGGTGGCCGGCGCCGTAGGCAACATTCAGCCTGTTGCCGTAGAGGTGGCCGGCCTGGGCTGTTTTCCCAATACCCGCCGCCCCCGAATCGTTTGGGCCGGCCTGCGCGGGGAATTGAACACATTGAACGCCATGCAGCAGGCCATTGAGGACGCGCTCGAGCCCCTGGGCCATCAGCGAGACAAGCGGCCGTTTTCCCCTCACCTGACCATCGGCCGTGTCAACCGGCGGGCTACACCCAGAGAGACCGCTGCCTTGGGTCGCACCATCGCAGATTATGGCCCCGTATCCCTGGGCAGCATGCAGGTGACCTCGGTGAGTGTGATCCGCAGCGAGCTCAAACCAGAGGGGCCGGTCTATACTGATCTGACTGTGGCGCCACTGGGGGCCGCGCCCTAGATAACACCGGCTCTCAGGCGTGCAGCTCGACGACATCCCCGTCGCTGAGCAAATGATCGCGGCTCACCATCTGGCCGTCGTATACATTGGCGCCCCAGACTCGCGCGGTCTTGAGGTTCTCATAGAAATCGCGGTGAACCTTGGCGGCCATCTCAGCCACGGTGCTCCCCTGTGGCAGGGTATAGGGCGCCACCATGTCAGGCGGCTCGCCGGGCGCCTTGGAGTAGACACGCATGATCCCCAACGCCTCAAAGACCCGTTCACGCAGCAGGTCCAGATGGCGGCCCGTGGTGGCCGAGACCTGCAGCATCGGCCATTCATCCTCCAGCAGCGCAGTGAACAGGATGAACAACTCCTCGCACGACTCGTCGTCGCACTTGTTGGCCAGCACCAGCATGGGGACATAGGTGCCCGCCTCGGGGCCCAGCTCGTCGCGTTTCTGCTCGGGGTGGATGCGGTGCTCGGCCAGCAGGGCCACGCTCTCCTCCAGTTGCCCGATAGGATCGCCCTGCACATCGACGACCAGCAGGACCAGATCGGCCCGCCGAATCAGATCCAGCAGCCCCGGATCGATATACTCGGCGTTGAGAGGCGGCGTATCGACCAACTGGATCTGCACATCCTGATAGGCCATCATCCCGGGCATGGGCTCCCACGTGGTAAAGGGAGAATCAGCGATGAGGGGCGTGGCGTTTGTGAGGGCATCCAGCAGGGCTGACTTGCCCACATTCGGTGGCCCGACGAGGACCACTTGGCCCGCGCCCTCGCGGCGGATGGCAAAGGCCGACACGCGGCGGGTGCTGCTCTTGGAGCGGGGCTCGCGTTTGAGGGCCGACAGTTTGCGGCGCAGATCGGCTCGCAGACGGTCTGTGCCCTTGTGCTTGGGCACCGTGCGGATCAGGTCCTCGAGGCGCGAGATCTTTTCCCTGGTGGACTCGGCCTCGCGAAAGAGCCGTTCGGCCTCGAAATAGTCTGGAGGAAGATTCGCCGGCATGGTCTTGTCCTCCCGGTGGCAAGCGCCTCTGGAAACGCTCCTCTGTCTATGCCAGAGGGAGACGTACCCTATTGTACCCCGCCAGGCGACCCACAGGCAAGATGGCGTCTTCTGGGCTCAAGCTCCGGCGCGCGGGTCATGGCCAGGCGTAAGGTGGGCGGTTCGCGATATGCGGAAAGCAGGACGCGGGGGCTCTGGCCGCGTTCAGGAGATGCGCAGCTAGAGTCCCCGCGTGGTGATCAAGGCGCGTCATTGCCTGCGTATCAGAGGCAGTAATGTCCTGTACCCCACGTTGACCGTGGCGGTATCCGTCGCCTCGACCTGATCGATCGGGCCAGGGTTGTAGGCCGTCCAGGTCGCTGTGTTTACGGTCGTCTCTGTGATCACAACCGTCTGGGTGACAAAGGTGCTGGCCCAGGGTTCCAGATCGAATGCATAGCTATCAAGAAGCACCCCCAGCGCGCTATCCTCCAGATCGTGCAGACTGAGCGTCACCTCGCCTATATTCATCACCTCATAGCAGTAGGTCACGGACGTGTCTGGCTCTACGGTGATCCTGTCCGTCGCAGCGCACACCTCCGGATTCAGGCCCACAGTCTTGCGCAGAACCAGAGGCGGGAGAGTTACCGGCTCGATGAAGCGTGCGCTGCCCTGGTACTTTGTTTCCAGCAGAGTACCGGCCCGAGTGATCTCATGCACGCCGGTGGAGGTGGATACCAGGAGATTGCTGTTGGGCAGCTCATACACGCCGCGATAGGAGGTGAGTTCCTCTGGGTCGGAAACGCCCACCAAGGCGCCGGCGGCTGTGAGCTCGACAATGCCCCTCTGATCTCCGGAAAAGTTGGCCACCAGGACGTTGCCGTTGCCATTGGCCGCTTCTCGGATCTGCTGCGGAAAGCGGTCGATGGACGCCAGCTCTCCGACAAAGGCACCCGTATCCAGGGCATAGCGGAGCACATTGTCGCTGTCAGTGCTGCTGACCAGCCAATCGACATCGCCCCTCTGATACACATCAAAGGGCGAGTTGAGCCCGCCGAGACCGTTGAGAACAAAATTGCCCACAAAGTTCCCATGGGTGTCAAACTCGGCGATGGCATCTGCATTAAAGCCGGCACCCACCGTGACCAGCAGATTGCCATTCGGACGCAGCGCTATGCCACGGATACTCTCCATGACAGCGGTGTTGGCGCCGCCAGCCGGGGCAAATACTCCCAGGTAGCTGCCATTCGGATCATACTGGTGGACCACATGTCGCGTCTGGTCTGAGACCAGGATCTGGCCGTTCGGCCCTGAGATAGCTTGAATCACCGTACCGGTCGCCTCATCATCCAGCCAGAGAAAGCTCGGATCTATGAGGTCGCCGGTGGTCGAGTCAAACACCATGATCACCTTGGCAGCGCTATCAGGGATGAACAGCGCCTCACCGGCCTGTGCCAGGGCAAGGGCCTGGGCGCGGACCTCGGGATCCGACGCCACGGCCACCGTTTCACGAGGCATTTCGCACAGATACACTTGGTAGCCCTCGTCCAGGATGCAGTCTTTGGAGAGTGGTTCCATGGCGGCCCGATAGCCGGTAACTTCGCCGATCCACTCGAGATCCATGGCGGTCGGCTCGGCCTGCACCGGCGCCAGCGACCAGGCGGTGAGGCCAAGCGCCACTACAAGGATCAGGATGGCAAGAGCAAACATCGTGCGCTTCATCGCGACATCTCCTTTTCACTCTGCAGAACACACCGCAACAGCATCCGGAGTAGCGATCTTGCCACGCCTGATCCATAGATCAG
>SLPC01000002.1 GCA_007132185.1 Anaerolineae bacterium
AGGGCATAGGCGCGCTTTGCCCATTGCGTGTCGAAATGGGGCGAGGCGTGGCCCAGCAAGAGGCGGCGCGGCGCCAGGCAGGCGCTGGCCGCGGGCAGGCCCCCATAGGCGGCAAAGGCCGGCACGAACAGAGATTCGCCCTCCTCCGAGCCGCCCAGATCTGCGTACACCCGTTCCGCCGTCTCGCTCAATGCGCCGGCTAGCAGCGCCCAGGGGCCCGCTCCGGCCAGCCCTAGTAGGGTTACCGGACAATCCGGGTGCTCTTGTGCCAGGAAAGCCAGCCCAGTGAGCATGTCTTGCACCCGCCCGCCCAACAACGGGGGGTTGAAGGTCGCCTGGAACCAGTCGTTCGTTTGAGGGGGCAGGGCATCCTTGGGGACAGAGCCCGTATACAAGGGCTCCAGGGACAGCACGGTGCTCCCTGCATCGAGCAGGCGCTTGATGAGCTCTCCGGGCTCGCCGAACAGATCCTGCAGGCCTGCTTGCCCGGCGCCGTGGGCTAACAGGACCAGCCGGGTTGCTTTACCATCAGGCGTGTACATTGTGGCTGACGCGCGGTCCCCGGCGCCCGCGCGCCCCAGTGACAGGGGCTGCTCGTCCCAGGCATCATGCCGGGTGCTCTGGCCTGCATCCACGAGAATCTCGCCGGGGACAGGCGCCTGAACGCCCAGGATGTGCTGCAGGCGGGTGCGGGTCGTCGCTTGGTGCTGTGCCAGCTCAGACGCGGTCTCTGGCAAAAGCTGTTCCAGGCGCTCTTGGGCGCGTTGCTGAAAGGCAGTCTGCACGGTGGCTGTCTCATCAGGATCAGGCCGCTGTGAGACGGGATAGATTCGCAGGCGTTCATCTGGCTCTACAGGAAAGGGCTGCTCCACATTCTCACCCAGCGCGGCGTCGCCCAGGAACCAGCGCGCGAACCAGCGATAGACGTGCGCCCGACTGGCGGCGTTATAGTTGTGCTCGGCCTCTTCCTGAGCCCAGGCGAGGCGATCCTCAGCGCCATAGAGCGCATAGATGCGGCGCACATCGGGGTACTCGACCGTAGGTGTGTTGACGGTCCAGTCGCCGGTGGCCGAGACCATCAGCATCGGCCGAGGGGCTGCCAGGGCGGCGATCTCGACATTGTAGGTCTCGGTGCGCAGGCCGGGGGCGTTCTCACAAACGCAGCCGCCCTGAAAGTGGGCCGAGACCATGTTCACAGGCGCCAGCACCTTGAGACGGGGTTCCACAGCCGCCGCCATAAAGGTCTGCGTGCCGCCACCCGATCCGCCGGTGCACCCGATGCGCTCGGGGTCTACCCCCTCCAGCGAGGCCAGGAAATCCACCGCCCGCAGCGTGTTCCACAGTTGCAACGCCAAGGGGGAAAATCCCCACGACGCACCTCGCCAGGAGTGAAACCGGTGCATGGGTACCTGCAAACTGTCATTGTACCCGACCATGTCATAGGCCAGGGCCGCCATACCCATGCGCGCAAAGGTGATGCAGCGTGCCCGGATGCTTATGGTTTCGCCATGCTCCACGCGCCCGCGCTCCGCATGACCGTGGGGGTTCAGCACCGCCGGCATCGGTTCCTGACTATGGCGGGGTCGAAAGAGATTGCCGGTGCAGTAAAAGCCCGGCCAGCTCTCGAAACGTACCTTTTCCATCACAAAGTCATCATACGTGACACGATCAAATACCTCAGCCCGCAGCAGAGTGCGCTCGGGCAGGGGCCACAGACCCAGGACGCACAGAATGTGCCGGCGCAGCCGGGATGCCCGGTCCTCCCAGGCCTCTTGTGTGGGATAGGATGGCAACGAGAAGGTCTGATCGCCGGAGCGGCGGTGGTGATAGCGGGAATCTACAGGCGGGAGCGTCGCGTAAAAGTCAACCATGACGGATTCCTTCCCGATAATGATGCGCTAGCGCGGCTCGATAGAGCTATCATAGAGACGAGCGAGCAGTGGGTCAATCGATATGGCGCCATGGCGCTGCCGGCCCCAAGCACTCATGGCCGAGGGATCTGCCGCATTCGGGCTCTGCTGAGACGGCAAAAGGCCGGACCCGTAGGGGGCCCGGCCTTGGCTACAATCGATATTGCTTTAGCAGAACTACTTGGCAGTTCTGCTAAAGGTCGCGTTCGTGGGTGATCTGGCGATCATGACGCAGCGCTGCCTGCGCGGCGGCGAGGCGTGCCACCGGCACCCGGAAGGGGGAGCAGCTCACATAGGCCAGTCCGACGCGATGGAAAAAGTCAATCGAATCGGGATCGCCACCATGCTCGCCGCAGATGCCCAGCTCGATGTCCTCGCGGGCCTCGCGACCCTCGCGCACCGCCTGCTCCACCAACTGCCCCACGCCCTCTTGATCCAGACTCTGGAACGGGTTGACCGGCAGGATACCCCGCTGGAGATACTCGATCAGGAACTTGCCTTCCGAGTCATCCCGGGAAAAGCCAAAGGTCATCTGGGTCAGGTCGTTGGTGCCAAAGCTAAAGAACTCGGCCTCTGCCGCCAGATCACCGGCGGTCAGCGCCGCGCGCGGCGTCTCGATCATGGTGCCAAACTTGTGCTCCACCTCAATGCCCTCTTCCTGCATGACCTCTTGGGCGACGGCGCGCAGCTTGCTCACCTCTTCGCGCAACTCGTTCAGGTGTGACACCAGAGGAATCATCACCTCGACCTTGACGACGACGCCCTTGCGGGTCTGGTTGCAGGCCGCCTGGAAGATGGCTCGCACTTGCATCTCGGTCAGCCCAGGGTACATGAGCCCGGCGCGGCATCCGCGCAGACCCATCATCGGGTTGACTTCCCACATCGACTCGACCACGGAGAGCATCTCTTCCTTCTCGGCCAGCTCTTGGGGGTTCTCGCCAGTGGTGCGCAGCCGGACCACGTCCTCCAGCAGGCTCTCGCGGCTGGGCAAGAACTCGTGCATGGGCGGGTCGATCAGACGGATGATTACCGGTAGCCCATCCATCGCCTCAAAGATGCCCTCAAAGTCTTCGCGCTGATAGGGCAGGAGCTGTTCGAGATATTTCTGGCGCTCCTCATCAGAGCGCGCCATGATCATGCCTACCACGGCGGGCCGGCGGCCTTCCTCAAAGAACATGTGCTCGGTGCGGCAGAGGCCAATACCCTCGGCGCCGAACGTGCGCGCGACCTGTGCGTCGCGAGGATAGTCGGCATTGGTGTACACACCCAGCGTGCGGACCTCGTCGGCCCATGAGAGTAGCTCGGCCAGCTCCAGGTTCTCTTCCAAGTCCACTTCGAGGGTGGGAATAGAGCCGAGGAACACCTCACCTGTGGTGCCGTCGATGGAGATGATATCTCCCTCATTGACCACATGGCTATTGACCGTGAACCGACGCTGTCCAAGGTTGATGCTGATCTCTTCACAGCCCACGACGCAGGGCAGGTTGTTGCCCCGGGCGACGACGGCTGCGTGCGACGTGGCCCCGCCGTGCTGGGTGAGCACTCCCTTGGAGAGGAGCATGCCACCGACATCGTCGGGTGAGGTCTCGGGGCGTACCAGAATCACATCCTCGCCACCCTCGGCCCGCTCCATGGCCCGATCGGAATCGAACACCGCCACCCCCGTCGCTGCGCCCGGCGAAGCGTTCAGACCGGTGGCTACGAGGCTGCCGTCTTCTTTGGCCTCTTCCTTGGCTTCGGGATCGAACATCGGATGTAACAGGGCATCCACATCACCCGTGAAAACGCGTGTGAGGGCTTCGTCGCGACTAATGATCTCCTCATTGGTCAGGTCCACGGCAATCTTGACCGAGGCTCGGGCCGTGCGCTTGCCAGTGCGAGTCTGTAGCATCCAAAGCTTGCCGCGCTCCACCGTGAGCTCCAGGTCCTGCATGTCACGGTAATGCCGCTCGAGCATTCGGGCGACCTCTTGAAACTGCTCATAGATCTCGGGATTGACCCGCTGCAGCTCTGCGATGGGCATCGGGGTGCGCGCGCCCGAGACCACATCCTCGCCCTGGGCGTTGATCAGATACTCGCCATACAGCTCAGGCTCTCCGGTGATGGGGTTGCGCGTAAAGGCCACACCGCTACCCGAATCCTCTCCCATGTTGCCAAAGACCATGGTGCAGACATTGACGGCGGTACCCCAGTCGTCTGGCAGGTTGTTGAGGCGCCTGTACGTGGTAGCGTTGGGGCCAAACCACGAGGCGAACACGGCCTCGATGGCCTGACTCAGTTGCTCCCAGACATCATCGGGGAACTCTTCGCCCAACTCGGCCTTGTAGAGCTCTTTGTGCTCATCTACGATCTTCTCGAACATGTCTACCGTCAAGTCGACATCGCGGCCGCCCTCTGTCTTGGCTTTTTGGCGGTTCAGGTGCTCTTCAAACTTTTCACCTTCGATGCCCTTGACGATACGGCCAAACATCGAGATCAGACGCCGATACGAGTCATACGCAAAGCGCTCGCCGGCCTGATCGGCCAAAGCCTGAAGGGTCTCCGGATTCAGGCCCACGTTGAGCACGGTATCCATCATACCCGGCATCGACATGCGGGCCCCTGAACGGACCGAAACCAATAGCGGATTGCTCGGATCGCCGAATTTCTTGCCTGTCTGCTCCTCGAGCACCGCCACAGCCTCTTTGACCTGGTCCCACATACCGGACGGGAACTTGTTACCCTCGCGAAAGTATGCCAGGCATGCTTCTGTGGTAACGGTAAAACTGGGGGGGACCGGCAACCCGGCGTTGGTCATCTCTGCCAGCCCGGCGCCCTTGCCGCCCAAAAGCCCCCGCATTTCTTCGTTACCCTCAGAAGATAGGTAAACCCACTTCTCTGCCATCTCAAGAACCTCCTGGATACATGATCTCTATACGACAATCCGAATCCGACTTTATGGCAGCGCCATCTCCGGCGCGTTCGCCTGATTATAGATATCTCCTGCGAAACTGGCAAGCTGCGGCAAATGGGCTGTCATCATGAGTCTTGGCGCGGCATGCGAGCCGTCAGCCCTGTACGCCGCGTGGTGGACCGGCTGCGCTGGATCGCCACGCGTACTGCCCGCTCCTGGGTGACCAGCACCGCAAGCCGACGCGCTCGTGACAGGGCCGTGTACAGGATATTGCGCTCAAGCATCACATAGTGGCTCGTGAGGAGCGCGATGACCACGGCAGGCCACTGGGAGCCCTGTGCCGCATGCACGGTCATGGCCCAAGCATGCACCAAGTCATCCAACTCGGCCAGGCTATAGGTGACCGGCAACTCGTCAAAGCGCACATGCACGGTCAGGGCGTCAGAACGCTTGTCACGGTTGATGGTTGTCACAGTGCCCAGATCGCCATTGAAAACGCCCTTGTCATAGTCATTGCGAATCTGCCGCACTTTGTCACCCACTCTCAGTACCATTCGGGGGCCGTTGGCTCTGCGTCCCAGAGCCAGCTCCTGCTTGTGAGAGGCTGCCGGGTTCAGTCGCTCTTGCAGGGCGACGTTCAGGGCCTGGACCCCTGCATCGCCTCCATGCATGGGAGAGAGCACCTGCACCTCGCTGGGTGGCACGCCCAGGTAGCGCGGCAATCGTTCCGAGGCCAGTTCCACGATCAGATCGCGGGCCTCTTGCGGCGTGGGGCGCAGCATCTCATAATAGTCCGAGTTTTCGGAAGGGCCTGCCAGGGGCCGTTGGCCATCACGCACGCGGTGGCAATTGACGACGATCAAGCTCGCATCGCGGGCTTCTTGGCGAAAAATCTGATCGAGACGCACCACCTGCAGACCGGCGCGAGACCCGGTCTCGGCGAGAGCAATCAGATCTTGCAAGGGGGCGCCGGGCCCCACGGGCGGAAGCTGGTCGATGTCGCCCACCAAAAAGAGATGCGTGTCAGGCGCAAGGCGCTCGACGATCTGGTCCATCAGCCAGAGATCGATCATCGAAGCCTCGTCGATGATCATCACCGTCTCGCGCACAGGCTTGACATGTTGTGCATCAGGGTCAAAGCCGATGCCCAGGTGGCGATGGACCGTGGCGGCGGGTCGGCCGGTTGTATCGGCGAGCTGCTTGCTGGCTCGCCCGGTGGTGGCGCAGAGGGCGTAGGTGATCTCTTGCGCCTCCAGGCAGCGGATGAGGGTGTGCATGGTAGTGGTCTTGCCGGTGCCGGGGCCCCCAGTGAGCACCACCAACCGCCGCCCACAAAGTAACTGCCCGATAGCTTGCCGCTGCGGCTCGGTGAGACCCTCGGGGCCCACGGCCATGATCTGCTTGTCCGCGGCACGGGAGGACAGGCGGAGGGCCTCGGCCGGTGGGGCCTGCAACCATTCGGCCAGATGCCGCGCAATGCGCTCCTCGGCCTGGGCTGTCCCCCGCAGATAGATGCCTTCGGGCGGGTCCGAGGAGTTCCCCAGCGCCACCCGCAAGGCGCGCCCCTGGGCAATCAGCGCCTCCAACTGCGGCGTCAGCAGCTCCTCAGGCGCCTCGAGCAATTCGCAAGCCTGGGTCAGTAGCTCCTCGGGCGAGGTCCACAGGTGGCCGTCGTTCAGTGCCTGGGTAAGAGTATGCAGCAGGCCCGCCTGCAGGCGCTGCGGCGCGAGCTCGTCGAGCCCAATGGAGCGGCCGATGCGGTCACATGTCTTGAAGCCAAAGCCACGCACTCGTTCCGCCAACAGGTAGGGGTTGCTCGTAATGGCCTGCCAGGCATCATGGCCCAGCTCGCGAAAGATGCGTTGCGCCTGGATCGGCGTGAGCTGGGCCATCCCCTGAAGATTGGCCATCAACTCGTGAATGCCCTGGTGCTCGGCCCAGCTCTCCCGTATCTGTCTGGCACGCACCGGACCGATGCCCGGCACCTCGCGGAGCCGCTTTCCGCCCTCGTCGAGCACATCGAGAATGCGTTCTCCAAAGTGCTCGATGACCCGTCGTGCATGGTGGGGCCCCAGGCCCTTGATGCTGGCCCCTGCCAGATAGCGCTCGATGGCCGCCAGGGTGGTGGGGATCTGGGGGATCGCCGCGGTGATGCGCACCTGGCGGCCATAGCGTGGGTCCTGGCGCCAAATGCCCTCGATCTGATAGCAGGCACCCACCTCTGGATTGTGAAGCGTGCCCACGGCGGCAATCGAGTCGGCCTGCTCATCGGCATCAGCGGGAATCAGATGCACCACGGCATAGTCGGTGTCTGGGTTGGCAAAGGTGATACGGACGACCGAATAGAGGCCCTTGATCGGTTCTCCCTCCGTGCCCAGGGAGAAGGATTGTTGACGGCTTGGGGGATCGTTGAGGGGTATCATCAGTATCGTGCTCCCTATCTTGCCACTAACCCATTGTAAGAGACGCCGCCTCTGGCGTCAAAGGGCAGAGCATCGAATCTGGCGCCGGGGCTGATTCCGGAACGGGTTGACGTATGTACCTGGCCTGTGGTAACGTCGGCGTGCACCCAACGCAGACTGATGCATGCCATATATCGGAGGTCAACCATGCACGCCAACCCTTTATCCGAGCCAGAACGATCCCATAGCTCTGGTACAGCGGGCGTTGGTGCGTTCCAGTTCGTGTTGCACAGCCATCTCCCCTATTGTCGCCGAGC
This sequence comes from Anaerolineae bacterium, assembly GCA_007132185.1. GTDB lineage: Bacteria > Chloroflexota > Anaerolineae > UBA1429 > UBA1429 > UBA1429. Next base: position 7,523 of record SLPC01000002.1, read on the forward strand.
CGGGCGTTGGCCACACGGAGAAGAGTGGCTGCACGAGGCGCTGGCCGAGACCTATATCCCCTTGCTGAACACGTTGAACGATCTCCGAGAGCGCCAGATCCCGTGCCAGATGACCCTGAGCATGACTCCTGTGCTTGTCGAGCAACTGGCGGATGCCGATATCTGCGCCAGCTTTATCGTCTATCTGGATGAAGAGATCGAGATGGCGAGCCGGGATGTGGGTCGCTTTGCGCGCACGGGCGATGGGCAATTGCACTATATGGCCAACTACTACCGGGACTATTATCAGGCGATCAAAGAGAGCTTTTGCGAGCGGTATGATCATGATGTGATCAGCGCGTTCCGTCGCTTGCAGGATGACGGTTGCATCGAAATCAGCACCTGTGCAGCTACTCATGGTTATCTACCTCTGCTGAGCCGCGATGCCTCGATCTATGCGCAGATTCGGACGGCCGTCGCCAGCTACGAGCGTCATTTTGGCCGCCCTCCGCGCACGATCTGGCTGCCCGAGTGCGCCTATCGTCCTGCGCAACGCGATCCCGATGGCGTCCTGCGCCCTGGCCTGGAAGCGTTCTTGGCCTCGCAAGGACTGCGCTGCTTTTTCGTCGAGACCTCGGCCATCGAGCAGGGGCGCGCTGGCTATCGTCCGCGGGCGGCCCTGGCTATGGGGCCCTATGCGATGGCGGAACGACGGTTTCAAGAGGCGACGGCATCGGCGGAGACTGCTACATCTCAGGCAGAGCTCTCGGCCAAAGCGGGGGGGACCACCTACCGGGCCTATACCGTATCACAGCCCGAGGGATCGATCACGAGCCCGCCAGTGGCGGTCATCGGGCGCAATGAGCGCACCGGCATGCAGGTCTGGTCGGCAGAGTGGGGCTACCCGGGAGATCCCAGCTATCGTGAGTTTCACCGCAAGGACCCCGTCTCGGGGCTCCAGTACTGGCGAGTTACCGGCCCCAATACCGAATTGGGTGACAAGGATGCCTACCATCCCGATTGGGCCGACCAGAGGGTCGGGGAGCATGCCGCGCACTATGCCGGCCTGGTTGCCGAGCTCCTGCAGGACTATGCTCAGCAGACGGGAGAGTATGGCCTGATCTCTTCCAACTATGACACCGAGCTCTTTGGCCATTGGTGGTTCGAGGGAGTGCGCTGGATCGGCCAGGTGCTCCTTCATCTGGCCGAAAACCCGGCGGTCGATCTCGTAACGACCTCGGGCTACCTGGAGAGCCACCCCCCTGAGCACGCCATCTCTGTTCCCGAGGGTTCGTGGGGGGCGGGGGGCACCCATTGGACCTGGGACAACCCCGATACCCATTGGATGTGGGCGCCAATCCATGGCGCGGAACGACGCATGGAGCAACTGGTGGCTCGCCATCCCCAAGCTGAGGGCGCGCTGCTGGCAGCCCTGAACCAGGCGGCTCGCGAGCTATTGTTGCTCCAGTCCAGCGATTGGCCTTTTCTGGTGACGACAGGGCAGGCCCGTGAATATGCAACCCGTCGCTTTGGCGAGCACCTGAGCCGCTTTGAGCAACTGACAGAGGCGATCGAGGCGAACGACGAGGTCGCGGCAGAGGAGCTGGCCGTCAGGTTCTTGGCGCTTGATAATGCATTTCCCGATCTGGATTACCGTTGGTTTGCAGAGCGTCAGGGGCGGGCCTGAGGCTTGTACCCAGCAAAGAGACGATACAACATAGCGAGGTAGTGTACGGATGGATCTGACAAGTGGGCCCCTCTATCAGCAGATCGTCGACCAGATCTCGGCGCAGATTGAGAGCGGGGCCTATCAAGCGGGGGACAAATTGCCCAGTGAACGGGCTCTTTGCGACCAGTTTGGCGTAAGCCAGATTACCGTTCGGCGAGCTCTTCGCGAGCTGCGACATGCGGGATGGGTCTACAGCCGGCATGGGTTGGGCTGGTATGTGAGCCAAGACCTCCCATCCGAGGCGCATCCTGATGTGATCCTCGTTCTGGGAGATGCCGACCCCCTGTTAGATACGATGATCGCGGCATGCCTGACAGCCCTAGACCGGGAGGGCCTTGCTACCATGGTGTTGTCTTGTGGCACAGGCGATGCGGGGGCGCAAGAAACGCTGTATATGCTAGGAGGGCTGGCGCCCCAGGCGGTACTCTGGGGCGTCGCTGGGCCGGAGAAGGAACTTGCCCACCGCTATCAAAACCTCGTCCAGGCTGCCGATCTACCGAGCCTGTTGTTGCCGCGCCGGGTTGAGGGGCTGGATTTCCCTGCGATTGTATTGGATGAAGGGCGGGGCACTGCACAGACGACGGCGCATCTCATCAGTCGGGGGCACCGGCGCCTCGCCTATATCGGGGGCGATCCATCCCGTGCCGAGGGCTGGGAGCGCTACTGGGGGTTTGCCAACACCATCTGGGATGCGGGGCTGGACCTGCCCCTCGACTGGATTCTGGCGGTTCCCCAGGGTGAGCCTATCGCTGAAGAATGGCTGGCCCAAGTCTTTGGTGGTACACCAGAGCCTACGGGCATCGTATGTGCGACAGACGTCCTGGCCGCCGAGGCCATACAGCGCCTGCGAAAGCTTGGCTATAACTGCCCCGAGCGTGTGTCCATCGCCGGTATGGGGGATGATCCCCTGTCCGCCTATCTCGTCCCGCCTCTGACTACCTTTCGGCTGGATGGACAGGGATGGGTTCAGGGCGTAGCCAGGGCCGTCCATGCCCTGCTGGATGGCCAGGAGCCCAAAGGAGAGGTGTTCTCCGGGGAGCTCGTGGTTCGCAGCAGTTGCGGGTCGGGTTCTGTTTAGCGGCACGCGCTGCAGGGCTGAGCACAACGCGCGTCGAACAAACTCTAGTTTGCAGCTCATCCATGGTCTGCGTTATGCGTCGATACTGTTACTTCCCATCATAGTCGGATCAAGCGATGCGGCGCGTTGAGCGATGAGGGGGATGCATGGGTCGACAGATGCGTGTTGGTGCCTCAAGACTGATAATGCTACTCGTGCTCGTGGTGTTATCGTCCGCTTCTTTCCTTCCCAAAAGCCTGACTCGTGCCTCTCATCGTGCCACGAGAGCTTGGCCGCAGGCC
>SLPC01000104.1 GCA_007132185.1 Anaerolineae bacterium
ACCTCCGCATAACGGTTCGGAGGGCAAAACGGCGGCAGAGCGGCCTCTTCTCCCTGCGAGCAGGCCTGCACGCCACAGATAGGGCATTTCAGTTCCATGTATGGCTCTCCCCTTTCCTACAAGTATTTATAATACCCATGATACCCATGGGTAACCATTCTGCCAGTTGGGGGCCACCTGTGATCGAGCCCCGGGCACACGCAATCACCGGGTGCATCCGGCCCCACGCGTCATTTTGACGCTACCTGGGCGCCATGATATACTCTGCTTTGGTCGCATGCCACCCTAGCTCAATCGGCAGAGCAGGCGCTTCGTAAGTGTCAGGTTTCGAGTTCAAGTCTCGAGGGTGGCTCTGGCATGCGTATTATAGGCGAGGCATTCCTGGCGGGTGCCTCGTTCTTCGTTTCTCCGTCCGGCCACGCCAGCTTCCTCATTCGCCACCCGGCCTCGCCGCCCTGTCCGCCTTGCGGTTGCCTCGTTCTTACTGAATGTGGCCTTGCAAACGATCCAACACGCAACTCGGTCTTGCGTTTCGAGCGCCCTCGTTGCCTCGCTCTCTTTGTTCAGACGCCGCCGCTCCAGGAACGAGCCTCTCTCCCAGCAACGTCTCTCAGCTTCTCGATTGCCTGTGTGCTTGACCCTTACCCTCACCCTCTGCTATATTGCTGGCGTTCCGTGCTGGCCATGATAATGGTATTCTACCCGGAGGCACTTTGCTATGCCCCAGCCCAAGCTCACCGATCCCGAGGTGCTCAGGCACAATGTCCTCGCCTTTCGCCAGATGAGCACCTTTGTGCGCGAACCCCTCGTGTTCGAGCGGGGCGAGGGCGTCTACCTCTGGGACGTGGAGGGCAGACGCTACCTGGACGCCCTCTCGGGCATTTTCGTCGTCGCCGTCGGCCACCACAACCGGCGCGTGCTCGACGCCATGCAGGCTCAGATGGAGCGCCTCTGCTTTGCGCCCATGTTTCACGGCACCAACCCCCCCGCTATCCAGTTGGCTGAGCTCCTCGCCGAGTTGGCGCCCGGCGATCTGGACAGCGTCATGCTCCTATCCAGCGGCTCGGAGGCCACCGAGACGGCCATGAAGCTCTGCCGCCAGTACTGGAAGCAGGTGGGCCGTCCCACCAAGTACAAGGTGATCTCGCGCTACTATGGCTACCACGGGGCCACCTTGGGCGCCATGGCCGCCAGCGGCACGCCCAGCCGCCGCACTCCGTTCGAGCCCATGCCCGCCGGCTATGTGCGCGTGCCCACGGTACACTGCTACCGCTGCCCCTTTGACCGCGACTATCCCGAGTGCGGCCTGTTCTGCGCCGATTATGTGCGTCAGGTCATCGAACTGGAGGGCCCCGAGACCGTCGCCGCCCTGATCGTCGAGCCCATCGGCAACACCGGCGGCATCCTGGTGCCGCCGCCCGAGTACCTGCCCAGGCTGCGCCAGATCTGCGACGACCTGGACGTGCTCCTGATCCTGGACGAGATGATCACTGGCATGGGGCGCACCGGCGCCATGTTTGCGGCAGAGGTATTCGGCGTGACACCCGACCTGCTCTGCCTGGGCAAGGGTCTGGCGAGCGGTTATGCGCCCCTGGCCGCCACGATCTGGAGCGCCCGCCTGCAAGAGGCCTTTTGGGGCGCCGAGGAGGCCAACATCGAGTTTGGCCACGGCCAGACCTATGGCGGCAACCCCCTGTCGGCCACCGCCGGGTACGCCAGCATCCGCGAGATCTTGGATTGTGACCTGATCGGCAACGCCCGGCGCATGGGGGCTCTGCTGGCGCAGCGCCTGCGCGAGATGGACCGCCACGGCATCATGGGCGAGATTCGGGGCAAGGGCCTGCTCTGGGGCGTCGAGTTGGTGCAGGACAAGGCCACCAAAGCGCCTTTCGCCGCCGAGCTGCGCATCGGTAAGCGCATCGGCGCCGAGGCCCAGGCCCGCGGCTTGATCATCCGCCACGATCCAGACTGGTTCGCCATCGCCCCGCCCCTGACCGTCACCGAGGCCGAGATCGACGAGATCTGCGATCTGCTGGCGGCGTCCATTGATGCCGTCATGGACCGCTTGACGTGATCTACCCATGCTTGCACCGTGCCGCCTTATCCGGTAGAGGCAGGCTGCGCAGCGCAGCCTGTCCATCAGGAGCCGTTTTTGCAGGAGGCGACCGATGACAGAGCTGCTACAAGACCTTTGGAACCGGATCAGTTCCGAGCGATTGCGCGACCTTACGCTGGAGATGGTGCGCATCCCCAGCCCCACCGGCAACTCGGTCGCAGTGACCCGCTACTATGCCGAGCAGCTTGGCTCGACCGGCCTGCCGGTAGAGTTCGTTCTCGACTATCCCCAGTCGCCATCGACCATTGCCCGCCTGGGCAACCATGTCACTGGGCGCACCCTCACACTGGACGGCCATCTGGACACGATCCATGCGACTCATGTGGCGCCCCGCCTCGAGGCAGGACGCATCTTTGGCCGCGGTGCCGGCGACATGAAATCGGGCGTGGCCGTCATGGTCGAGGCGGCACGGATCCTGGTCGAGGCCCAGATGCCTCTGGCGGGTAACCTGGTGTTCGCCACCCATTCGCTCCACGAGGCGCCCGTGGGCAATATGGAGGGCCTCAAGGCGCTCATCGCCCG
>SLPC01000072.1 GCA_007132185.1 Anaerolineae bacterium
TCGCCCGGCACAATGCCATCCGCAACAGCTATGAGGCAGGCCTGGGGGCCTCTTCCGAGACGCTGGGCCTGCTGCGTGGCATTGGTACAGGCCTTGAAAAGTTTAGCCAGAGCGTGAGCAATGTGCACGCCCAACAGCGGCGCTACAATCTTAGGCAGATCAAGATTGTACTACCCCACGATGTGGGCGTCGTGAATCAGACCTGGAAGCAGCTACAGGAGCGCGTGCAAGACAGGCAGCGCATGGTCGAGAATCCGCTCGAGTTTGTCGAGATCGCCGAGCGGTATGTCATCGATCGATTGACCGAGGAGGTCATTCAGCGCTTTTTCGAGCAGATGGGAAGAGCGCTCAACCTTGGCACCGCCGCCTGGGACTAGATACCCCTCACCAATCCATGGAGGATCCTTGATGAAGAGACTGGTCGCCATCCTTGTTGCCCTCTTGTCCATCCCCTTTATCACGCTGGGGCTGGTCTTTTTGATCGCCAGCGATAGCCTGAGCCGTTTCCTCACGGCGATCATGCTAATGGCCATCGGCGTTACGTTACTGATGGTGGGCGTGCGGAGGCTGCGGCGTCTCGCCACCATCAGCGAGAGCGCGTTGCGCACGGGCGCTGTCGAGCTGGCTCGCCGCCTGGGTGGCGAGGTGACCGCCGCCCAACTCCGGGCCGAGTACAGCATCTCTCACGAGCTGGCCCAGGGTGTATTGGACGACCTGGTGGCCGAGGGCACAGCAACGCGCGAGGATCGGCCCGGCCGGATGGTCTATGTCGTTCGCGGACTGCAGGCCTCGGTGGCGCGCAAGATCTGCCCCTATTGCAGCACCGAGCTGCCCGTGCGCGAAGCCTTGCGCAAGTGCCCCAATTGTGGCGCCCAGCTCGAGATTACCAAGACCTAGTAGCATGCTGACCAAGAGGAGCCGCCTGGCGATTGGGCTGACGCTGCTGCTGGGCTTGTTCCTGCTGTGGGGCTGCAGCCTGCGCACCGGGTGGCAGCCCGCTCCCACCCCCACGGTGAAACCTGCTCCGCTGGACGTGACCCTGCCCACCGTCACATCGACGCCCCTGCCCCCTACGCTCGCGCCTTTGGCAACGCCCCACCCTTCGCCCACGACAATGTCGCATGCTGAGGCGACGCTGCGGCCGACACCGACGGCTACATCCGATCTGGCCCAGCGTCTGCGCGAGGAGCCCATGCCGCTGCGCGAGGGTGCTCAGGCGGCGCGAGATCCCTATCCCACGGACGGGCCGCACGCCCTGCACGTCGTAGGTGACAGCAAGCCCTTTTGGGTGCTGGACCTGGCCACCGCCGGCCATGTCGAGATCATGGCCACGCTGCTGGCGGCTGGCGACCATGTGCAGATGTGGGTCGAGGAGGGAGCTGAGGTGGACGTAGAGGCCTTGCAGGCCACGATACGGGCCTTTGACAAGGAGATCTATCCGCTGGTGCGGGAAGCGTTTGGCAGTGAGCGTACGCCCGGCATCGACGGTGATCCGCGTCTGGTGGTGCTCAACGCCCGCATCTCGCGGGCGGCGGGCTACTTTGCGGCCAACAACAGCTATCCCCGCAGCATCGACCCCTACAGCAACGAGCACGAGATGTTTGTCATGAACCTCAATGCGTTGCAACCGGGTACACAGCTCTATCTACGGGTGCTGACCCACGAGTTTCAGCATATGATCCATTGGCATCAGAACCCCGGCGAGGCCGCATGGGTGAACGAGGGGGCCTCGCAGCTGGCCGAGGATCTGGCAGGCTTTGGTCCGCCAGTGACCGACGTGGATGCCTATGCCCGCCAGCCCGGCCTGCAGATCAACAGCTGGTCAGCGCGCCCGGATCGTATCGCCGCCCATTATGGCTCTTGCTATCTGATTCTGCGCTACTTTTACGAGCGATATGGCGTTGACGCGGTACGGACGCTGGTGGCAAACCCGCTCACCAGCGTGTTTGGCCTGGACGCGGTGCTGCAGGCCCTGGATGGTAGCCGCTTTGACGATCTCTTCGCCGACTGGGCGGTGGCCAATCTGCTGGATGACCCCGCCGTAGCCGATGGGCGCTATGCCTATGCGGGGGTGAGCGTGGCTGCAGAGCCGCAGACGCGCGTGGATGGCGTGCCCTATAGCGCCATAATGGACGTGTATCCCTATGGCGTCGAGTATGTGGTCGTCGCCGCTGACCCGGATGGATCCCAGGGCCACACATTGCGCGTCGAGTTCGAGGCGCCCACCACCACGCGGCTTGTCCCAACCGACGCGCCCAGTGGCCGGTATCTCTGGTGGTCGAACCGTGGCGACCTGGGCCACAGCACGCTGGAGCATCGCTTTGACCTGAGCGAGGTGACAGAGGCCGCGCTGAGCTTTGACCTGTGGTTTGACATCGAGTATGGCTGGGACTATGCCGGGGTGCGGGTGTCTATCGATGGGGGCGACTCGTGGGTCTGGCTGGAGGGCGAGCACATGCGCACGCTGACGGGTGCCAGCGCGGTGCCTGGGCCGGTCTACTCGGGGCGCTCGGGGGTCGAGCCTGACCTCTTGGGCGGGGTTGAGCCACCACCGGCGCAATGGGTGTCCGAGCGCATCGACCTGACGCCGTATGCGGGGCACGAGATCCTGCTGCGTTGGGACAAATTCACCGATGACGGTCTCAACGAGCCGGGGCTCTGCCTGGACAATATCCGCATCGAGGCCATCGGCTTTTTCGATGATGTGGAGGCGGGAGAGGGCGCTTGGGTGGCCAACGGATTTGTACGGCACGACAATGTCCTGCCGGTGTCATACATCGTGCAACTGGTCACCTACGGCGAGAGCGTCGTGGTGGAGCGCCTGCCGGTCACCGACGGACGCGGCGAGTGGCTATTGCCGGGGCTCGGAACGGAGATCGAGCGGGCCGTCCTGGTCATCTCGGCGGCCGTGCCAGTCACGACAGAGCCGGTGCCGTATCGCCTGACCATCGAGCCCTGGCCCTGAGTTGAACCCATCAGGCAAGGACATCGCGCAGACGCTGCAGCAAGCGGACGTCCTCGTGGGGCAGCACGGTGCGCAGGTCGAGGACGATGCGCTCCTCATGGATACGCGCCACAATGGGCGGGTCGCCGGCTCGCAGTTGCCGCGCCAGCTCGGTGGCGGTGCCCATGGGCAGGACCACCAGCATGGTTGGGAGCGATTCCTGGGGGAGAGAGCCCCCGCCGATCATCGAACGGCCCTCCTGCTGCTGGCAACCGTCGGCCAGCCCCCCCAGTCCGTCCAGGAGAACGCGTCCTCTGCGGGCTATCTCGTCAACGTCCATGGAGAGCATACGCCAGACGGGCACCTGCTGCAGTGCTTCGCCCATGAGATAGTGCAGCAGGTTGGCCTGGATGCCGGCCAGGGTGGTCTTGTCCACGCGCAGGGCGCGGGTGAGGGGAAAGCGCCGCAGGCGCGCGATCAGGTCTCGCCGCCCGACTAGCATGCCGGCTTGCGGCCCGCCCAGCAGCTTGTCGCCACTAAAGGTGACTAGGTCGGCGCCGGCCGCAACGCTCTCCTGGATTGTGGGCTCGTGGGGGAGGCCCTGCGGCGCCGTGTCCAGCAGGGTGCCGCTGCCCAGGTCATCCAGCAGCAGGCAGCCGCGCGAGTGGGCCAGCTCGGCCAGCTCGGCCAGTGCGGGTTGGTGGGTGAACCCCTCGATGCGGAAATTGCTGGCGTGTACACGCATCAGGGCCGCCGTGTCGGGACCCATGGCCGCGCCAAAGTCGTCGACATAGGTGCGATTCGTGGTGCCCACCTCGACGAGCCTCGCTCCCGACTGGGCCATCACATCGGGGATGCGAAAGCCGCCGCCGATCTCGACCAGTTGACCCCGGGAAAGGATCACTTCGCGACCCTGCGCCAACGCCGATAGGGCCAGCAAGACGGCCCCGGCGTTGTTGTTGACCACCAGCGCCGCCTCAGCGCCGGTCAGGCGACAGAGTAGCGCCTCGGCATGGACATGGCGCGATCCGCGCTGCCCCATGTCCAGATCATACTCCAAGTTGCTATAGCCCGTGCCCGCCTGCTGCATGGCCTCGAGCACCGCCTCGCTGAGGGGGGCGCGCCCCAGGTTGGTGTGCAGGATGACGCCCGTGGCGTTGATGACGGATTGTAGCGTAGGTCGCAGTTGGGCCTGCAAGCGCTCCTCGGCCAGGGCCAGCACGGCTTTGGCGCCCGGATAGTCGCCGCCCGCCAGAATAACGGCACGGACGGCGTCCAGCGCCTGACGGAGCGCCTCCACCACCAGCTCGTGGGGATAGGCTGCCAGCCAGGGCTGCACCTCCCCGTGGCGCAGCAGCGCGTCTACGCTGCCGAGTTGTCGCAGGCGCGTCTGCAGGTTAGCCATCGGTCTCTCCCTTGGGTGCATCGCCCTCGCGCACCGCATAGTATACGCGTGGGGCCAGCCCGGCGCCATCCCACGTGGGATCGGCGCGACGGGGCCGAGCGAGCTCATGGGGCTCGGCCCACGCCAGGGCACGCATGGGACAGGCCCTCACGCAAGTGGGGTCCCAGCCCAGGGCCAGTTCATCCACGCAGCCGTCGCACTTGGTCGGCACTCCTTCGGCATCCAGCGCGATGGCCGCCCAGGGGCAGGCTGTGGCGCAGGCCCCGCAGGCCACGCACAGTTCCCGATCGATGGTCACCCAGCCCTCTTCGGTGGCGTGGATGGCCCGGCTGGGACAGGGGGCGGCGCAGGCCGGGGCCACACAGTGGAAACAGTGCACAACGCGAAAGGCCAGGGTGGGTTGCGGATAGGTGCCCGTCACATGGGTCTCGACGCGCAGCCAGTCGAGCTCGTCGGGCAGATCGGCGCGGTCCTTGCAGGCCACGGCGCAGGTAAAGCAGCCCACGCAACGGGCCATGTCGACGATAAACACCCGATCGCCAATGGCCGGCAGGGGGTTATCCATCGGACAGCCTCCTGACCTGCACCCAGGCGGTGTGGGTGGTGGGGCCCCCGGTGGGCGTAAGGGTATGCTCCGTGAGCGTGTTAGCGCAGCCGCCCCCGTCATCCCCGGCGGCGTCTAGCGCCAGCCAGGCGCCCTGGGCCACCGACACGACCCCCGGCATGATGCGGGGCGTGACGTGGGCCCTGATCTGGATGTTTCCGCCGGGCGCCTCTACAATGACCGTATCGCCATCGGCGATCTCTCGTGCTGCCGCATCGGCAGAGTTGATCCAGGCTGTATGGGGCTCCAGCCGGTGCAGCCAGGGGTTGGCGTCCAGGCACGAGTTGGAGCGCAGCTTGTGGTGGGGGGTAACAAGCTGGAGCGGATAGCCGGCGGGCTCGTTCCCCGTGTCGACAAAGGCCGGAATGTCAGGCAAGCCATAGGCGGCCGCCTGGTGATTGCGCAGCTCGATGCGGCCCGACCGCGTGGACAAGGGATGGGCGTCGGGATCGCGGCGAAAGGCCTCCAGCGCCACCCGAGGCGGTGGATCGCAACGCACGATACCATCGCGCGCCAGATCGTCCAGCGTCATCGGCGACTCGGCCAGCAGCGCGTCGAGCCACTCCTGCTCGCTGCGCCCCTGGGTATACTTCTCGCCGATGCCCAGGCGCTCGGCCAGTCTCGCGAACACCCAGTAATCGGTGCGGGACTCGCCCCGCGAGGCCACCGCCTGCTGGCTGTAGAACAGATGGCTATCGTGGCCCCACGATGTGACCAGATCGCTGCGTTCCAGATCGGTGTTAATGGGCAGCACCAGATCGGCGTGCCGGGCCGTGGGCGTCATGAACGGCTCGTGCACCACGACAAAGGGGACCTGGGCCAGCGCGGCAACATTGGCCAGGCTGTTGGGGCTGCGGTTCACCAGGTTGCTGGCGACAATGTACAGCAGGGCGGGCGCGGGATGCAGTTGTCCCTCCAGGATCGCCGGCGCCCATGAGCCAGGCGGCAGCCTGCGCCCCGGCGCGTAGGGCCCCATGGGCAACGATCCCAGGGCGATCTCGCTGCCGCTGCCCCGAGTGCCATAGCCCCCCAGGCCGCCGCCGCGCAGCCCCACATTGCCGCTCACGCAGGCCAGCGCCATCAGGGCGCGGGCGCTCTGCTCGCCATAGCGGGTGCGCTGGGGGCCCCAGCCCGCCAGGAGCGCCGCGGGGCGTTCGGTGGCATAGGCGCGGGCCAGGCGGCGTATCATCTCGGCGTCGACGCCGGTGATCGGCTCGGCCCAGGCGGGTGTCTTGGGTATGTCGTCATCCAGCCCCATCAGATAGCGGCGATAGGCCTCTGATCCGTCGGTACAACGCTCGAGAAATGCGGTGTCGGCCAGTCCCTCGGCGATCATCACATGGGCCATGGCGGCGGCCAGGGCGGCATCGGTGCCGGGGCGCAGCGGCACCCATTCGTCGGCCAGCATGCCCGAGTCGGTATAGCGCGGGTCCAGCAGCACGACGCGGGCGCCCCGATCGCGTGCCTCGGCGATAAAGTGAGCCGTGTTGGGGCCCATGTGGTTCTCGGCGGGGTTCATGCCCCACAGCAGGATCAGGCGGCTGTCCAGCAGGGTGGCCCGGTCGCTGCCCGGCAGATGGCTGCCCAGCATCCACTGCTGAGCCATGGCGACGCAGTGGACGCTCATGTTGCCGGCAATCTCGGTTACGGAGGCCCAGTGGGAAAAGAATCGGCGTGATGCGTCGGCTCCGCTCAGCCCACGTCCCGAGATTGAGCCCGCGCCGGTGGCATGCAGGATTGATATTGGTCCCTGTTGCTCTCGCGCGCGCAAGAGCCGTTCGGCGATCTCGTCCAGCGCGTCGTCCCAGGAGATCGGGCAAAAGGCGCTCGACCCGCGCGGCCCGGTGCGCCGCAACGGCTGCAGAACCCGATCCGGTGCATTCTGGGCGCGACGGTGGGCGCGCCCACGGACGCAGGGGATCAGGCGCGGAAACCGGGGCGTATCCTGTCGATCGGGTGGTGTATCGATGCGCATCAGGCGCCCATCCTCGACGCAGGCAATCAGCTCGCACCGACTGCCACAGTCCAGGGTGCACGTAAAGGGCACGCGTCGCATGTGGGTGAATTCTCGTCTGGGATTCATCAGATGTCTCTACTCGTGATCAGATCTCTTGCCAACGATATTGCTCCAGATCGATCCGCCCACGTCTGTCTGTCACGACGCCCTCTTGCGCCAGGAGAGTGTACTGTCGCTCGCGACTCTTGCCGCGTAGGCTGCTCTTGCCCTCGGCGTTGATCACTCGGTGCCATGGCAGGCCCTGGGGGCATTGGCGCATGGCCCAGCCCACGGTGCGAGCGCCGTGGGGCATGCCGAGATGCAGCGCGATGTCGCCATAGGTAGCGACGCAACCGGGCGGAATGCGGGCCACCGTCGCATGGATTCTGCCAAAGGTAGACGACATAGGCGCAATCCTAGACAATGGCCAGGTATGGGATCACATCCAGGTCGAGGCCTGAACGGTAGCCGGCCAGGTAGCGGTAGTAGGCGGCTGCGCCGATCATGGCGGCGTTGTCGGTGCAGTAGCGAATGGGCGGGAACCGTACCGGCTTGGGCGATTTCTCGGTTAGCCTCTCGCGCAAGAGCTGGTTGGCTGCCACACCGCCGGCGACAAGGACCTCGGCCGCGTCGAATTGCCCCACAGCCTGCACTGTCTTTGTCACCAGGGCATCTACCAGCGCTGCCTGAAAGCTGGCGGCGATATCGGCAACCGGCAGCTCGGCTTTGGTAGCGGCCATACTTGCATCGGCAAAGGACTGGCGGTGCGTCTCGATCTCATGGCCCTGATCCCGCCGCATCTCCTGCACCAGCCGCAGCACTGCGGTCTTGAGCCCGCTGAAGGAAAAGTCGAACGGGCCGACATTGAGCGCACGGGGAAAGGCGTATGCCTCCGGGTTGCCCTCGGTGGCGGCGCGCTGGATGGCAGGGCCGCCCGGGTAGCCCAGGTTGAGCAACCGCGCCACTTTGTCGAACGCCTCACCGGCCGCGTCATCCACGGTCTGGCCCAGGCGTTCGTAGACCAGATGCTCGTGCATTACCACCAGGTCGGTATGCCCACCCGAGACGATCAGGCAGATGAGAGGAAAGGGAGGCGGCATCTCGGGGCCGTCATCACAGGCCAGCCAGTTGGCATAGATATGGCCCTCCATGTGGTTAACGCCGATCAGGGGCAGGCCGCGTGCCGAGGCCAGTGCCTTGGCTGCATTCACGCCCACCAGGAGCGAGCCGGCCAGCCCGGGCCCGTTGACGACGGCGATGGCGGAGAGATCATCCCAATCCAGCTCGGCCACCTGCATGGCCTGGCGGATCGTGGGGGCAATATCTCGTGTGTGTTGGCGCGAGGCCGCCTCCGGAAAGACACCCCCGTAGCGGCGGTGCAACTCGACCTGCGAGGCCACTACGTTGGACAGGATATGGCGCCCATCACGAACGATGGCGGCGGCGGTCTCGTCACAGGAACTTTCAATGGCTAATATGTCGATCATGGTATATTACTGCCTTAGCGCTCCAAAGGGGGTAAGGTAGACAAAACAAAGTGCTGTTCGCTGATCAGATACATGCGTCGCTCAGCCTCATCCACATAGATGCCGCGCAGACGCTCCATGTAGGGCTCCGAGTCCACGGCTCGGAACTGCCGCAAGAAGATACCGTCCTTGGTGAACTGCAGCACGCGCTTGTTGCCGGTGTCGGCGACGTACACATAGCCTTGGGCGTCCGGGTTCTGCGCGCCGCTCACATGAATGGCCACCGGGCTGCGCATGGTGCCGTAAAAGCCCCGCATCGAAAAGTCCACCGGCACCCCGTTGTGATACTTGTTGATTGTCCCATCGGCGTACAGGATATAGACGCTGCCATCGATGGCCACATCCACGGCGCCGGTCAGATCGATGCCCAGGGCGGCATCGAGATAGTCAAGGGGCGGCCGCACGTATTCATTGTCGCTGGGCAGATACTTGAGCAGGCGGCCCAGCAGGGGGTCCAGCACATAGAGGTTGCCATAGTAGCTGGCGATGGCCTGCGGGTTGAGCCACATGTCCGAATTGCCCACCGGCTGGGCACGCATGCCCCGGCGCGGGTCATAGCTCAACACAGTCCCGCTACGGTCCAGCACCATAAAGCGCGCCAGGGTCTGGCTGCCCTCGCTGGCCATCCAGGTGACGTCGATCAGATCGGTCACGGTGACGCCATCAAAGGTGTCGCCCTCCCGGACGATCACCGGGTTCGCCTCGACCGGCTGCAGGGCATCGCCCGGGTCGTTCAGGAAGAACCGATACAGCAGGTTGCTGCCTCGATTCAGGACCATGACATCCTTGCCGCTGATGACGATGCGGGACGAGTCGGTGCGCGAGACGGCGTCATCCTCGAAATAGTAGAGGCGCGCAAAGGAATAGATGGGGATCACGCCCTCGAGCTGGTCGATGCGATGCAGCGCGCGCCGGCGCAGGTCTCGCAGGTCCTGATCCTCAGGCGCAATCGAGAGGCCCTGCTCGATAGCATCCAGGGCGCGGTAGAGCTCCTGGCGCTCGATCCGGGTATCGGGTTGGCGGGCGGCCTGATCGTACAGGTATTGGGCCTGCAAAATCGCGTTCACATACTGATACTCTCGGGCGCGATCATACTGGATGCGCGTCATGACTACGGAAAAGAGCACAATGAGGGGAATGACCATGGCCACCAGAACAAGAGCCTTGGCCCCCATGGGAATCGGCTCGATGGCGTCGGGCACAGCGGGCCTCTCCGGCACGTTGGTGGGCAGCACGTTGAGGAGCACATCTTCGGTCCCGCGCCGGAACCGGCGTGCGCTCTTGCTCACCGTCTCGGCCATATCGCCCAAGGCCACGCGCGGGCGTCTCGTCTCTGTGGCGGGGCGCTCGATGTCGTCGCCGCTCCCCATCTGCTCCTCTTGGACATCGTCAGGCTCTGGCGCTTTGCCCTGGTCATCAGCCTTTGACTCTGGCTCGATGTCCGCTGCTACAGCGCTCGCCTCCTCAGCGTCCACTGCCTCAGCGTACAGGCTCTCGTCCTCGGCATAATCGGGTTCGGGTTCCGGGTCGGGTGATTCGGGAGCCGAGGTCGGTTCGCTGGGTTGCAGGGGCAGATCGCGGGCATCGGCACGAGAGGGCAGCGTGTCCGTGCCCATATCGGCGGAGGCAGGCGACCTGGACGCTTCGGAAGTAGCCTGGGGGGCCGTCGACGACGCCTTGGATGGCAAAGAGACGGGCGAAAGGGCCAAGACGGCCACGCTCCGGCCATCGGCCAACTCGTTCAGGCTGGCGGTAAACTGGGCCTGCGATCTCTGGAGAAGGGCCGCCGCGAGCTGGGCCTCGTTCACCTGTCGCAGGATGTGGGCCGAGGTCAGCAACAGACCATCGGTGGGCCGATACTCGGTGTGATACAGGCTCGGCTCGGCATCACGCCGCAGCCCCAGGTGTGGCTCCCGATTGAGCTGCAATCCCATCGGTTCGTCGGTCTGCACCCATGCCGAGTGGGCAGGGTAACGCCGCAGAGCGCCCTCGCGCACGACGACCACAATGGCGGGTCCCATCTGGCCGATATAGAGGTCAGTGTCTCGTATAACGGCGCAACAGAGCCCCACCGACAGGCGCTGATCGTCGGCCACGCGCACATTATAGGCAAAGACATGCTCGTTGGCGGCCAGAATCGCATCACGGAGCCCGCGGGTGATGCTGCCACCGGTCTCGTAATAGACGCTGCCTACGGTCTCCAGCACCTCTTCGGACAGCGTACGTGGCATGGTCTGCGATCCCGGGCCACTGAGGAGCAGATAAAGATGTCCCCGCGACGAGGCGGCACGTCGGGAAGGCGGCGCAACGGCGCACATAAACCGCTCGTGGGGCTGTATTGCGCCATCCACCAATCGCAGCTGCATGACTTGATCGCTCTGGCTCTTGCTTGCACCTGTTCGCGCTCTTGGCATGGTCCCCTCACCTGCGGCAAATAGTCGGCGACTCACTCCCACTCGATCGTTGCGGGCGGCTTGCTGCTGATATCATACACCACCCGATTGACCCCGGGCACTTCGTTTACGATGCGGCTCGACATACGGGCCAACACGTCAAAGGGGATGCGCGCCCAATCGGCGGTCATGCCATCCTCGCTGGTGACAGCTCGTATCCCCGCCACGTTGGCATAAGTGCGGCTGTCGCCCATGACGCCCACACTCATGAGTGGCGTCAGCACGGCAAAGTACTGCCAGATCTCGTCTTGCAGCCCTGCCCGGGCAATCTCTTCCCGTACAATGGCGTCGGCATCCTGCAAGGTGGCTACCCGCGGATACGTGACTTCGCCGAGGATGCGCACGGCCAGGCCAGGCCCTGGGAAAGGCTGCCGGTTCACCATGTCGTCCGGCAGGCCCAGCGCCCTGCCGACCTCGCGTACCTCGTCCTTGAACAGGTATCGCAGCGGCTCGATCAGTTCCATGCGCATGTCCTCGGGCAGGCCCCCAACATTATGGTGGGTCTTGATCTTGACCGCCGACTGCGCCGAGATCGCGCTCTCGATAACATCAGGATACAGCGTGCCCTGGGCCAAAAAGTCAACCTGTCCCAAACGACGCACCTCGTCTTCGAACACGTCGATAAAGGTGTTGCCGATGATCACGCGCTTGCGCTCTGGATCAACGACCCCCTTGAGCGCATCCAAAAAGGTCTCGGAGGCATCGGCATAGACCACATCCAGGCCCAGTTGCTCGCGCAGGCGGGCCATCGTCTCCTCCGACTCGTTCTTGCGCATCAGGCCTGTGTTGACATAAATGGCCGTCAGTTGATCGCCTACAGCCCGCTGCACGAGCGTGGCCACCACCGTCGAATCCACGCCGCCCGAAACGGCACAGATCACATGGCCCGAGCCAACGGCATCGCGAATCTGGGCGATGCTCTCCTCGATGAACGAGCCGGGGGTCCACTCATCCTGACATCCGCAGATGCGCCGGCAAAAGTTCTCCAAAATGGCGGGACCATGCTCCGTATGGGCTACTTCGGGGTGGAACTGTAGCCCGTACAATCTGCGGCTCTCGTCAGCGATGGCGGCAAAGGGGGAGCTGGCCGAGTGAGCCCAAGCGATAAAGCCCTCTGGCAGATCATCGATCCGATCGCCATGGCTCATCCATACCTTTTGCTCGGTGGGCAGACCCTGAAAGAGGGGCGCATCGGGCGCATCGACCTGAATCTCGGCCAAGCCGTACTCGCACTGCGTGGTACGCGCCACGCGCCCGCCCAACTGGTGCGCAAAGAGCTGCATGCCATAGCAGATGCCCAGAATCGGAATGCCGCGTTCCAGGACATGGCGGGGGAGGTAGGGGGCGTCCTGATCATAGACGCTATTGGGGCCACCCGAGAGGATGATCCCCTTGGGATCCAGGCGATCCAGCTCCTCCTGGGGCGCATCCCAGGGGAGCATCTCGGCATAGACGCGGGCCTCGCGGACGCGTCGCAGGATCAGCTGGGTGTACTGTGACCCAAAGTCCAGCACGACGATGGTCTCTCTTGATAGGCTGGGCGTGGACATTCCTTTGTGGCCGTCCTCATCTCAAACGGTGGCATGTGACTTATGATGGATGATTATACCTGGCGCCGGAAGCATGCGCAAGTCGGGGCGGCATCTGCTGGAGCGCTGTCAGGCTCGTCAGAGCAGATATTGCGGCCTGTGCCTGACGTTCTGCCCTCGAGCTCTTGCCTGCACTAGCCCTGCACAGCGTGCACCATGGCGCGCATGAACCCGATCGAGTAGGCTTCGGCGGCGCGGCGACCGCCCACCATCTGGGGCAAGTGGTCCGAGATGATGGCGCCATCAAAGCCCACCTCGTCCAGGGCGCGAATCACCTGCAGCATGTCCCTGTACCCATCATCGAGAAAGGTCTCGACAAAGCCCTCTGGCATAGGGGCCGTGACGTTGCGCAGATGAATCTTGAACAGCTTCTTCTGATGGCCAAAGTAACGGATGGTGTCGAGCACGTCGCGGCCCATGGCATCACCGCCCTCGATCCAACAGCCGACGCACAGACACATGCCGATGTGGGGGCTGTCGGCCAGCTCGATGGCCCGGCGATACCCGTCAAAGGACCCAAAGAGGCAGCGCGGAATGCCCCCCAGCGGGTGGACCGGCGGGTCGTCGGGGTGAATGCCGATATAGACGCCTGCTTCCTCGGCCATAGGCACCACCTGCTCGATAAAGTAGTTGAAATTGTCCCAGAGCTCGTCTTCCTCGTACACTCGGCCATGAGTGATCTCGCCCTGGTATTGTTCACCGGCCCATGTTCCCACGGGCGATCCCTCCAGGCGAAAGGCCCGCGACATGGCGCCGCCACGAATCGGCTCGCGCTCCGAGCTCCAGATTCCATTGGCCATGTGGGCATAGGTGGCATAGCGGATCCCCGCCGCGCCGAGATTGCGAATGTACTGGAGGTAGCGTTCGATCTGCTCATCGCGTCCTGGCAGTCCCAGGGTGACGGCGGTCATATTGTGGCAGCGGTGGTCGGCCAGGCGATAGATCTGCAGTCCATAGGCCGCAAAGCGCTCGCGCAGGGCGAGATAGCTCTCGACAGAGTGGCCCGCGGGGTCATTGACGTTTACCATCGCCCACTCGATGCCCAATTGCTGGGCAAACTGCAGGTCCTCATTGGTGGCCGTGGCCGCGAACTGGGAGCCGATCTGGATGCCAGGCCGGCTGCTATATAGGCCGGGTATCGTCTCGAGGGCGTAGGGATGTTGCGTGGCGACAGAGCTGGCATGAGACATGGCGCATTCCTCCTGGGCATGTTGCGACGCACTCACATTATAGAGCAGATGAGGGGGTATGCAACGTCTTGCACGCAACAGCAGGGTATCCAGGTGGAGAATCTCGAAAAGTTAGAGTGCCAAGCTCGTCTGGAGAGAATACCCCTTGCGAAACCCTGCGGCTCTCGCCCGATCCTCTCCCGCAATTGCGGGAGAGGTTGCCACCCGTCTGCGGGTGAGGGTCATCACAACGCCAAGAGCAGCAGCATCCAAGCGGACGAACGGTTAATGCGTTTGCTCTGGTGCTGCGCCCCCTGTGTATCAGCAGGCAGGGCGTGCAACGCCTTGCGGTTGTCGATAGACCAGGGCATGTACCTTCAGGGCCATCGGGTGGGCCAAGAGCGCGGCTAGGCCTCGGCGCGCTCCATGCAGGGCCTGAACTTGTAGCCATACTCGATGAGGCCCTGCTCGCTCCCCTCTCGCATCCGGCGGGTTACCATTTCGACCGGCATGCCGATAAAGACGTCCTGGGGATCGGTTTCGGTGAGTTGCGCCGTGAGCAGTGGGCCTTCTTCCAGAGCGACCAGGGCCACCACATAAGGGGCGCAGCGCTCAAAACCTCTGGGGGCCACATTGACGAGCGAGTAGGAATAGACGGTACCCCGCCCGCAGAAATCGAAACGGGTCTTGGCAGGGCTGTTGCAGTGGGGACATATGTCCCTGGGTGGAAAGAGCTTGGCCTCACAGGTGGGGCAGACCTCACCCGTCAGGGCCAGGCGTTGGTGGCTTGTCCGCCAGTACATGGGGATGCTCATGGTTGTGTCTTCCTCGATTCAGGATATGCGTTCCAGGATATGGGTGATGATATTGGCGCCGCTACCGCCGATGCTCTGGGTCATTCCCAGGCGACAGCCCGGCAACTGATTGGATCCGGCCTGTCCACGTAATTGTTGCACCGCTTCGACCACCTGATAGACGCCCGAGGCGCCCACAGGGTGCCCACGGGCTTTGAGCCCGCCCAGCGTCGAAATGGGCAACCGGCCCTGGCGGCTGATTTCTCCCCCCAACGCCAGGGCAACGCCTTTGCCACGGGGCGCAAAGCCACACGCCTCAAGGGATAGCGCCGCCGTAATGCTGAATGCGTCGTGCAGCTCCGCGAAATCGATATCCGCGGCTGTGACCCCTGCCTGGGCCAGGGCCCTCTGCGAGGATGTGTGCGCGGCGCTGAAAAAGAGGGGTTCTCGCCGGTCGTGTACAGCAACCGAGTCGGTGGCACCCGCCGAGCCGGCGATGCGCACCACCGGCCTGCCCAGGCGCGTCGCCAGCTCGCCAGTGGCGATCACCACGGCAGCCGAACCGTCGCCGATGCCAGACGAGTCGAGCAGGGTGATGGGATCAGCGATGGGACGTGATCGTACGAACTGCTCGCGGGTAATGGGGCGACGAAACATGGCATTCGGGTTGGTGCTGGCATTCTCGTGGGCATTGATCGAAAAGGGACCAAAGTCCTCATGCCGGTAGCCATATTCGAACATGTAGCGCTGCATGAGCAGGGCGTTGATGGCCACGAACGAGAGCCCGTGGGTCGCCTCGTAAAGGGCGTCGGCAGCCTCGGCCAGGGCCGCTGTAGCCTCCTCGGGCGTGCCGTCGGTCATCTTTTCGACGCCGCAGGCCACGGCCACATCGCAGGCGCCGCCAGCCACAGCCATGTAGGCCATGCGCACCGCCGCTGCCCCCGAACCGCAGGCGGTCTCGACCTTGTAGGCCTCGATTCCTCGCAGGCCCGCGTGGTCGGCCACGAGTGCGCCCAGGTTCTGTTGTCTCGACAGAGCTGCTGACAACATGTTGCCTACGAACAGCATCTCGGGGCGCTCGATGCCGGCATCCAGCAAAGCCGCCTTTACCGCCTGCACGGCAAGATCGCAGAGGGAAATGTCCCAATGCTCGGACACGGGCGTCTGCCCAATCCCAATGATGGCGACGTCTCTCACAGCGTTTCGCCTCGCCTATTCCATCTGTAGCTTGTTGCGATAGCGTGCATAAGTTGCATAGTCTATCTCTTGAACTCTATTGACATAATAGCTCGTAAGCGGCGCTCGATGTCGACGCTCATGCAGTCCGTCGGTTACCAACCACTCAAAGGCATCGCTTCCTGCCCCCGAGCCATACGAGACGTGCAGAACGCGATCTCCGGGATTGGCGACATCGAGCAGGGCTCCGAGGCCCAACATGGAGGAGCCTGCATAAGCGTTGCCGATCCGATCCACCAGCAGGCCCGCCTTGATCTGCTCCGCCGAAAAGCCCAGGCGTACAGCGGCCTCGCGGGGAAAGCGTCTATTGGGTTGATGAAATACGGCATAGGCATAGTCTTGCGGTGTGCGCCCCAGCGCCTCCATCAGCTCGGTGGCTGCCGCCAGGGTATGCCGAAAATAAGAGGGCTCACCGGTAAAGCGGCCTCCGTGCTCTGGATAATTCTGCTGCGGCCGACGCCAAAAGTCGGGATTCTCGGTGGCAAAGGAGACCGAGCCTTGCAGCAGAGCCACAGCCTCGTCACCTGGTCCCACGATATAGGCCGCGCCACCGGCGGCGGCGGTATACTCCAGTACATCGCCCGGGCGGCTTTGCGCCGTATCCATACCGATGGCCAGGGCATAGGGCGTCATCCCCGATCCCACCAGCGCCAGTGCGGCCTGCAAGGCTTCCGTGCCTGCCTTGCAGGCGAACTGCCAGTCACCTGCCAGCACGTGGGGCGTTGCGCCGATGGCCTCGGCAACGATGGCCGACGTGGGCTTGACGGCATAGGGGTGCGATTCGCTGCCAACCCACACAGCGCCGAGCCGCGCCGGGGCGATCTCGGCGCGCGCCAGGGCATTACGCGCCGCCTCGATCGACATGGTAACGGTATCCTCATCGGGGCCAGCGACGGCCTTTTGCTCGACGGGCGCACGATCACCGCCAGGATGCCAGACACGGCTCACCTCGGACGCGGGCAGCCGGTAGCGTGGGACATAGGCCCCATATCCGATGATGCCTACGTCCATGGTCGGTTTCATCAGTGGCATGGCGTTCCTCGGTGCATCTGTGCCCATGGAAAGAGCATCACGCCTCCCGTAACTCATGCAGGATGGCTTCGGCGCGGTCGGGGCGCACTACGCCCTCTGCCGCAAGCCGGGCGGCCACCGCATCTACCTGATCACCCTCGGCTCCCACCGAGATGGCCACCTGGCGGGCGTGCAGCTTCATGTGTCCACGCTGGATGCCCTCCATGGCCAGGGCCCGCAGCGCCGCCAAGTTCTGAGCCAGACCGACAGCGGCCATGATCCCGGCCAAATCTCGCGCCGACTGCACGCCCAAGATTTTGAGAGCCAGGCGGGCCATGGGATGTACACGGGTGGCGCCGCCCACGGTACCCACCGCTAGAGGTATCTCGATTGTGCCCACCAGGTCGCCCTCTGCACTGCGCTCCCAGGCCGTAACCGGTCGGTAGTCGCCATTTCGGGCAGCATAGGCGTGGACGCCGGCCTCGATGGCGCGCCAATCATTGCCCGTGGCAATCACCACCGCGTCGATACCGTTCATCACGCCCTTGTTGTGGGTGGCCGCACGGTAGGGATCGGCAGCGGCAAAGGCATAGGCCTCCAGGATGCGGGCAACGCCTTCCTCAGGGGTGCACCCTTCTTGAGCCAGAATCTGTTTGGGCACCACGCAGGTCGCCCGCGCCAGACGTCGATCGGCCAGGTTGCTAAGAATGCGCAACCCCACCCGGCCACCAGAGAGCTCCTCGATCAGCGGCGTGAGCGCCTCCGCGGCCGTATTGATCGTGTTGGCGCCCATGGCATCACGGGCATCATAGATCAGATGCACCACCAGCATGGGCACGGGGCCCCTCTCGAACAGGCGCACCTCGATCTCGCGGGCGCCGCCGCCGAGCGAGACGATCACGGGGTCCTGGGCGTTGGCATGCTCCAGCAGGCGCTGGTGTGCGGCCAGGATACGCAAGCGGGCGGCGTGCAGATCGGGGACGTCCAGTACCTGGATCTGTCCGATCATCAGGGGCTCGTCGGTCATGGCCACAAAGCCGCCCCCATTCCGCGCCATGCGGGCGGCATAGCTCAGGCCGGCCACCACCGAGGGCTCTTCGATGGCCATGGGGACGAGCACATCGCGGCCATTCACCTGCATGTTGGTAGCTACTGCCAGGGGCATCGCATAGGTGCCGATTACGTTCTCGATCATGCGATCCGAGCGAGCCAGATCATCAGCGTGCGCGCCAGCGAGCAATGCCCGCTCCTCGTCGCTCAGGCCGACCAGATCGGCCACGCGCTGCGCCCGCTCCTGCGGGGGTAGCTGAAAGAACCCTGGCAGACGTGAACTGTATGTCACCGAGACCCTCTCCATGGTGGTTTATGCACGTATCTGAGTCTCAGTATAGCTTGGAGAAACTGTCAAAAGCTGTCACAAGGTAGCATCGAGCTATCAGATCAGGTCAGCACGCGCTGGACGGCATGGGGTAGCATTGATTCTAGCACAACAAAGCGAGAGAGGGCCCATGCCCTCTCTCTGATTGTCTCGAATATGGGTTTGGCCTCGCGAATGGTTCAGAAGGATGCCGGGGGCTCCTCGTCTTCGGTCGCAAAGGTATCCATGGTAGTGGGAGGGGTCGCTACGGCTGCCACCTGGCCATAGGCATGCATCGAGACCAGGTTGCCGTAAAAGCTGGTAAAGATCACGCCAATGACACACAGGATGGTGCCTAGACCGCCAACGATGCCTGCGATGATACTAACCAGGATGGCCATGGCATAGGCGCCCAGGTTGTTGCTGATGAGGGCCCAGATCTCGCTGAACTCGAAAAAGGCGCCGAAATTTTCCTCCCTCGCGAACCGGATGGTGGCTGCCGGCAACCAAAGCGCCATGGCAATGGCCCAGAGGACGCTCAGGCAGTTGACGCCGAACAGGCACAACCCAGCGATGCCGCCCACATCGCCAAAGGCGTCAGCTGCGATGGCCGTGACAATCGCGCTAACGATACTGAGCACGATGATCGGCAAGGCATAGACGAGCCCTGCGACAAAGATCAGCGCTCCCCTGACAAAGTCGCCGCCCCAGTCATCCCACTCGGGCAGTGGCTTGGCATCGCCCCGCGATACATTTCTCAGTACCCGCAGGCCATAGCCGATGGCGATGAAATTGACGATGGGGATGAGTGTGATGATACCCCCGATTAGGATCTTTTTGATCCAGTCCTCGTCGTCGAATACAAAGGTGAACGCTCTACCGATGTCCATGGGATCCTCCTTGCTTGCGGCCGGCGATACCGGCGCTGGCCAAATATACGGACGCGAAATGCCACTACCCAGAAAACATTATACAAAGCCATTGACGAGACCACAAGCGCTCCGTGCACCAGACTGCTACGAATCGCTATACGCCAAGCAAGCTCCTTAGCGTCGCCAATCCACCTGCCTCGATCAGGCCCAGCGCCAGGCCCCCCAGCGCCAGTGCACCCAGGCGCCGCTGGCTGAGCGAATCGGGCGTGCCCCCCAAAAGGAGCACCAGGAGCAGTCCATTGGCGCTACCCAGTAGCACCGCCACACCGAGCGCAGGCCAGGCGGCTGCCACGAGATACGGCAGGCGCCCTGACAGCCACAGCGCCCCCATCAGGGCCAGGCCGCCCAGCAGCAACAGGATCTCCCGGGGGCGCTCGATGATCGGGCGACTATCACGATCGCGACTGATGCACAGGGCCGCCGCAGGTAGCAGTTGCACACCC
Source organism: Anaerolineae bacterium (assembly GCA_007132185.1). Classification (GTDB taxonomy): domain Bacteria; phylum Chloroflexota; class Anaerolineae; order UBA1429; family UBA1429; genus UBA1429. Next base: position 19,460 of record SLPC01000072.1, read on the forward strand.
GCCACCAACCCGAGCCCCAGGCCCGTTACCAGTCGAAGTCCATTCATCGGCTCATAGAGCCAGGGCCGCCCCAGCAATCCGAACAGAAACGAGTTCACGCCATCCAGCGCCCACCAGGCCGCCAGGGCCGCCATAGCTCCCTGCGCCCACCAGGGGGCAAACGTGCTCCGATGATGCCGTCTGACAGCGGCGAGAGACAGGATCGTTAGCAGCGCCCCGCCGAACTGTCCGGTGCAGCGGGCGCAAAGCGGCAAGACCTCTCCACCTATTTCCAGAGAGTGCTCGGGAATCTGATGGCAGACACCGCTGAGCAAGAACTGGGCCCAGGCTGGCATCGCTCGCCAGGCAACCACGGCTTGTTTCGGCTCCTCTCTCGCTGGCTACTATACGGGCGTACGCTAATAAGGTTGCGCCGCGTAGCATCTATCATGCAGCCCGCATCGTACGCGCCGCCTATTATACTGGCAACGCATGCGGACGCAAGGCATTCGGGGCGCTTGATCTTGGCGCGCCTATGGATTCGGACTAGAATGGGGCTGCATTCTACAAGCAGCATCCGCAAGCGGCATTCGCATGTAGCCCGCAGGCAAAGAGGCAAAGGCGGCAGAGATGACGACTACGAGCGTCGAGACATTTGCACAAGCCGTGTCCGAAAATGTCGCCCGGGTGATCGTTGGCAAGGATGAGCCTGTGACCCTTGCCATCGTGGCGCTGTTGTGTGGGGGACATGTGCTGCTGGAGGATGTGCCCGGCGTGGGCAAGACGATGATGGCCCGGGCTGTTGCGATCTCCCTCGGCTGCTCCTTCAAGCGGCTCCAGTGCACTCCCGATCTGCTGCCCAATGACGTGACGGGCGTCTCGGTGTTCAACCAAAAGACGCAGGATTTCGAGTTCCGCGCCGGTCCCGCCTTTGTCAATATTCTGCTGGCGGACGAGGTGAATCGCGCCACGCCACGCACCCAGTCGTCGCTCCTCGAGGCGATGGGCGAGCGCCAGGTGACTGTGGATGGCGTGACGCGGGCCCTGCCGCAGCCTTTTATGGTGCTGGCCACACAGAACCCCATCGAGTACGAGGGCACCTTTCCTCTGCCCGAAGCCCAGTTGGACCGGTTTCTCCTACGGGTCGAGATGGGCTACCCCACCCAGGACGAGGAGGAGCAGATCCTGGTCAACCTGCGCCGCGAGCATCCCATCGACGTCATTGGACAGGTGGTGGACCCGGAGCAGATCCCGGTGCTGCAACGCGCCATATGGGACGTGAATGTGGACGAGACGGTGCGCGCCTATATCGTGAGGCTGGTGCAAGGCACCCGCCAGCACCCCGATCTGGCGCTATCGGTGAGCCCGCGCGGCAGCCTGGGGCTGTACAAAGCCGCCCAGGCGCTGGCAGCCGTCCGCGGGCGCGACTATGTGCTGCCGGATGATATCAAGTACCTGGCGCCTTTTGTGCTCTGCCATCGAGTGATCGTCAAGGCGGAGAGCGCCCTCCGCAATCGCACGGCGCGCGATATTGTCAATCGTCTGGTCGAGACGACCATGCTGGATGTAGGTGAGCTGGAGCAGGCGCGATGATGGCCAATGGTGGTTGCCCGACACTGGGCTGCCGATAGGCAAGTCAGCATGGATGGCATTCTCTTTTTTATCCTCGTGCTGGTTGCCATTGCCGCCCTGTTCCGCATCGACTTCGTCTTTTACCTGGTCTATCTCCTGTTTGGCGCCTATCTGTTGAGCCGCTGGTGGCTCGAACGCAGCCTGTCCGGCGTTCGGGTGCAGCACGAGTACGAGAGCCGGGCCTTTGTCGGTGATCATGTGCGCGTCTGCCTGCGCGTGTGCAACGACTCTTGGCTGCCCGTGCCCTGGTTGCGAATTCACGAGAGCCTGCCGATTCATCTCATCTCTCCCAACTTTTATCGGGCCGTCATCTCGCTTCTCCCCGGCCAGGAGCGCGTCCTGGAGTACGAGTTGCACTGCCGCCATCGGGGCTACTATGCCCTCGGCCCTCTGCTGGTGAGCAGTGGCGATCCACTGGGCATCCGCACGGTCGAGCGCGATCAGGACTGCTCTGAGGCTCTGACGGTCTACCCACGGGTGTTTGGACTGGAGCAGCTGGGATTGCAGGCCCAGAGCCCCTTTGGCGAGATAGCCAGCCGCCAACGGCTCATGGAGGATCCGGCGCGCATCATCGGCGTGCGCCCCTATGTCGAGAGCGATAGCCTGCGGCACATCCACTGGAAGACCACCGCAACGACGGGGACGCTGCAGGTCAAGCGATTCGAGCCTGCCATCTCGGTCGAGTCGATGGTGCTGATCAACCTGTGCCGCGCCGACTATACCGTGAACCGCTATGTCGCGGCCAGTGAACTAGCCATCGAGGCGGCTGCCTCTATCGCGAATCACCTGATCGACCGGCGTCAGACGGTAGGCCTGGGCACCACCGGATTCGATCCGCTGAACCCTGAGCAGGGGGCTGCCTATCTGCCGCCTCACAAAGGCCGCGCTCACTTGATGCAGATGCTGGACCTGTTGGGGCGCATTGAGCTAGCTGAGGAGGGCCAGTTCGAACCTCTGCTGCGGCAGGTGCGCCAGCATCTCGGCTGGGGGGGCACCGCTATAGTGATTACCCCGGATCTGGACCCAGCCTTGGAGGCGACGCTCCTGTTGGTGCGGCGCCAGGGCATTCATCTACTGGTGGTGCTGGTTGATCCCCATGGACCGCCTCGCGAGGTGAGGGCACGGATGGAGCAGGTGGGGGTGCCCTGCCACGTTCTGTGGCGAGAAGAGGATCTCGATGTCTGGCGCTAGCCATCCTGATCAGCAGACCATGGTCCCTGGCGCCGCCGAGCCCCAGCCTGAGCGGCCGCCCGAGGAGACCCCGGCGGGTCTGCAATCTATGAGGATGGAAAAGCTGCTCCAGCCCCTGGCCATCTGCGCCCTATTGGCCTGCATCGCCATCTCCATTAGTCAGTTTCTGCAGCGCCTTTGGCCCGGCTTTCCCATCGCCCTGGGGGTGGGTATGGCGACCCTCACCGCTGCGGAGAGCATCTGGGCTCATCGCGTGCTAGAGGGCCGGGCGCTGGGAAGCGAGGATCGGACCCGTTTTCGCTTTGTGGAGTGGGTGGTGCTGGCCCTGGTCGCCCGCTTTGCGCCTTACCTCCACCTGGGCGGGGCGCGGCTTGCAGCGGACCTGGACCGCTGGTCTCTCCAGCCGGGCGGCTTTTTCGCACTCGAGTTTCTGGGCGCGCTGATGCTGATGGGGGCGTTCTGGGGGACGGCACTCTACCTCGTGCGTAACTTGGACGAGTTGGAGGCCTCCCCCTGGGAAGAAAAGGTCTCTACGCGCAGCGACGAGTATGATTTGCGGAGCAGCATGCCCCAGCATGGCCAGGTTGATCGCCAGACGGTGCTGGGCCGCATCACTAGCGTCTACTATGTGGGCGGGGCGGTGCTCCTCCTCTTTGCGGGGATGGCGCGCCTGGACTATGCCGCCGGCTTTCCCCAGCGCCCCGCTGCGACATCGGCGATCGTCCTAAATGCCCTGGTCTATTTCGTGCTTGGGCTCCTGCTCATTAGCCAGGCCCAATATACGATTCAGCGCGCGCGCTGGCAGATCCAGCAGGTGCCTGTGCTGGACCGCATCGGGCGCCGATGGTTCGTGATGGTGGTTATCTTTCTGTCCCTCATCGCCCTGGTGAGCGCGCTCCTACCGATCGGTTACTCGGTGGGCATCCTCCAGGTCATTGCCACGGTGATCATGTGGGTGATATTCGGCCTCGCGCAGGTCTTTTTTACGATCCTGTTTCTGGCCGGGATCCTGGCCAGTTGGGTCTCTAGCCTATTCGGCATCAGTCTGAACATGCCAGATATGTCAATGCAGGCCCCGCCACCTCCACCGATGGCGTCGGATCCCACCGCGGGAGCCGGGCCTGCCTGGTGGGCTCTTGTGCGGTCGCTGCTCTTCTGGGGGATCTTGGTGGCCATCGTCCTCTACTCCTTGTTCGGTTTTGCTCGTGACCGATGGGGCGTTCTGGAGGGCTTTTCGTTTGGCCGATGGCTGAATATGTTTCTCGACCTCTGGCGCGGGCTGCGGGGCGGCGCACGTGACGTCCTGGGGATGTGGGGGCGTTCGTTGAGCGCCGGCGTGGCCCGTTTGCGACGGCGCGGTATGGACGCCACGACATGGTGGCATCCCCACATGGGCCGATTAACGCCCCAGGAGCGTATCCGGTATTATTACATATCGACCTTGCACCGTGCGACCCGTCAGGGCGTGGAACGGCCTGATTCTGCCACGCCGCTAGAGTATCGCGAGCGCCTGATTCAGGCGTTACCTGAAGCAGGGTCCGAGATCGAGGAACTGACGCAGGCCTTTGTGGAGGCGCGCTATAGTGTCCATGACATGCCTGATGAGCAGGCTCAGGGTGTCGCCAGGGTCTGGCGTGCGTTGCGACGGGCGCTCAATCAGAGGCGCCGGCGTGTGTCTGAGCGACAGAGGGATCCCGAGGAGTAGTTATGGACTTGTTTGAAAAGGCCCGCCAGGAGCAGGTGGAGCGCGAGGCGCCCTTGGCAGCCCGGTTGCGCCCGCGTACTCTGGACGAGTTCGTCGGCCAAGAGCATGTGGTCGGCCCAGGCAGGCTGCTGCGGCGCGCCATCCAGGCGGATCAGATCTCGTCGCTGATCTTTTACGGGCCGCCAGGGACCGGCAAGACGACCCTGGCCCGCATCATTGCCAACACAACCCACTCCCAGTTTGTGACGCTCAATGCGGTGCTGGCGGGGGTCGCCCAGTTGCGCGAGGTGGTGGCCGAGGCTCGTGAGCAGCGCAACCTGTATGACCGGCGCACCATCCTGTTCGTTGACGAGGTGCATCGCTGGAACAAGGCCCAACAAGACTCGATGCTCCCCTGGGTAGAGAACGGGACGATCATCATGATCGGGGCCACCACTGAGAACCCCTGGTTCTCAGTCAATCCGCCTCTTCTCAGCCGAAGCCGGGTGTTCCAGCTCGTGCCTCTCACGGACGATGCCCTGTATGCGATCGCCGAGCGAGCGCTCACCGACTCGGAGCGAGGCTACGGCAACCTGCAGGTGCAGATCGAACGTGATGCCCTAGAGCACCTGGTGCATGTAGCCAGCGGCGATGCGCGCTCGCTGCTGAACGCCCTCGAGCTGGCGATCGAGACCACAGCGCCCAACGAGGATGGCATCATTGCGGTGGACATGGCCGTGGCAGAAGAGTCGATCCAGCAGCGCGCCGTGCTCTATGACCGGCAGGGCGACTATCATTTCGACACGATCAGTGCCTTTATCAAGTCGTTGCGCGGCTCGGACCCGGATGCCGCTCTCTACTGGCTGGCCAAGATGGTGCATGCCGGCGAAGACCCCCGGTTCATCCTGCGCCGCATGCTCATTTCCGCCAGCGAGGATATTGGCCTGGCCGATCCCCAGGCGCTGGTGGTGGTGCAGGCAGCGGCCAATGCTTTTGAGCGGGTGGGTCTGCCCGAGGGCCAATTCCATCTGGCCCAGGCCGCTCTCTACCTCGCCACCACGGAAAAGTCCAACGCCACAATGGGTTACTTTGATGCTCTGGAGGCCGTGCGCTCCGAGCGCCGCGATGAGGTGCCCACGCATCTCAAGGATGCCAGCCGCGACAAGGAGGGCTTTGGCCACGGTGAGGGCTATCGCTATCCTCATGCCTTTCGCGATCATTGGGTGGCTCAGCAGTATTTGCCCGAGGCGCTGCAGGGGCAGGTGTACTATCGCCCTTCCGACCAGGGATATGAGCGTTCCATCAGAGACCGGGTGGAGCGCCGCCGCGAAGAGCAACTGGCGGCGGCCATCGAGTTGAGCGCCAGTGCGCGCGAGGTCCTGACCTTTTCGCCCGAAGATCGCGCCATGGAGCGCTGGCTGGCGCGCACAGTCGATAGCTCGGCCCGCGGTATGGCCGATTTGCGAAAGCGGGTGCTGGCGCCTCTGGTCTTGCAGCGTCACCATCTGGTGCTCGATCTGCATGCCGGTAGCGGCCTGCTTACCTGGGAGGCGTTGCGCCGCGTGCCCGAGGGCGGTGTATGGGCGCTAGAGCCTCAGGCCAAGCTGGCTCAGGCGCTGGTCGAGCAGGCCGAGCAGCTTGGCGAACTGCTGCGCCCCACAGTGTTGCAGGGTGAGATCCAGGATCTGCCCGCTCTTTTGAGGCAGGCTGGCCATGAGGATGTGCGTTTTGACGCCGTTGTGGGCCGCAATGCCCTCACCCGTAGCGATAGCTGGCAGGCCCGACTAGCCGTGCTGCATCAGCTCTTGGATGCAGAAGGGAGCCTCAGCCTGGCCGAGGTGGTGCCCAGCGGTGGTCAGCGCCTCTATGCCCTGCCACAGTCGGCCTCCCTGGATGCCGACCTGCGCGAGCGCTGGGCCGCTGCCGAAGACGCGCTCTATGGCAACATTCACGATCCTATGGTAAACTGGTCGTCGCGTGATCTCAAGCAAGCGTTGACCGATGCCGGGTTCCGGCAGGTCTCAATCTCGGCTCACGAGACTCTGGACGAGCTGCTTGTCACCCGGAGCCAGATCGAGCGCTGGTTCGCGCCCACCGAGCAGGGGCCCGCACGCTATATGGCGGCGCTACAGGCCCATCTGGCACCTGAAGAGATCGCGCAAATCGAGGAACTGCTGCGGCGCCAGGTAGCCGGACAGGTGCTCCCGTGGCGGCGAGCTATCGCTCTTGTTCATGCGCTGCGCTAGGATCCACCGGATTCCGTGACACTGCTGGGGGGAGAGAATGGCTTTGCACTGGGTTGCCCTCTTGATTGTTGGCTGGGTAGTGCTCATCGGTCTGGCCGTGGGTTTGGTGGTAGCACTGCGACGCATCCAATGTATCGAGCGCCGCTATTTCCGCCTTGTGGAAGGAGCCTCTGCGGAGCGTCTGGAAGAGATCCTGCTCGAGCATATTGACCAGATACAGGCAAACCGGCAGGCGGTAGAGCAGTTAGCAGACCGGATCAACTCGCAGCTGACCGCTCAAGCACGCGCGATCCAGCATTTGGGCCTGGTACAATTCAACCCATACGAAGATACCGGCGGACAGCTCAGCTTTGCCCTGGCCCTGGCAGATGGTGAGGGCTCGGGCGCCGTACTCTGTAGCCTACACGGACGCGGTAACACCCGCCTCTATGTCAAGCCTATTGTGGACTGGTCTTCTCCCGTGATGCTTGGCGACGAAGAGCAGCGAGCGGTTGCCCTCTTGAGGAAGAATGGGTCCCGAAAGGAGTGAGGAGCATGATGTCGATATTTCGCAAGGAACAGGCAGCGGCCACAGGAAGCGCCAACCTTGATACGGTTCTGGGCGCCGGCGCCAATTTGCAGGGCGTTCTCAAGTCTGGTGGCAATATTCGCGTGGATGGCATACTGCAAGGCCGGATCGAGACGGCCGGCAACGTCGTGATCGGCCCATCGGCCAAGGTCGTGGCGAATGTAAGTGCGAATGCAGTTCAGGTCTGGGGCATTGTACAGGGAAACATCGAGGCGGATGGGCGCCTGGAAATCCTGTCTACGGGGCGCGTATTCGGCGAGTTGAGTGTGGGCGCCCTAATGATCGACCAAGGGGGGCTGTTTAGGGGACGCTGCTTTATGAGCGGAGAGGATCTGGATCAGCTCGGGCCGCCCGAGGAAGAGCATTTGCTCACCGAGGGGGAGAGAGATGCCGATGACAGAGTCGTCATAGCTGCCTCAGATGAGCCGGCGGAGACCTCAACAGGTAACGGGGATATACACTAGGAGCCAGATGAACGGGGTATTTATTCATCAAAATAGCCTTCTAAGAGATAGTCATATCTTGCCTGACAGCTCCGCAGAAAGGTGGCATCTGGCACCCGCTACTTTGGAGGCGATGCGCGCCCTGGCCAGCGATGACACCCTCGTGATCCTCTACGGTCCCGAGAAGGCAGTGATGGCGCGGGAGGGCGACACTCCCAGGGCGTCAGCCGAGTTGAGCCGGCTGGCCTCACAGATCGAGGCAGGGGGAGGCCGTGTGGACGCCCTGATCACCTGCACCGAGCAATCGATCCAGGCTGGGCGCTGCTATGGCGATTTCCCCGGGCTGATCTGGATGCCGGCGGCGCGGCTCAATCTGCGCCCCGGGGCCTGCTATCTGTTGGGGGACTCTGTACAAGATGTCCAGACGGCGTGGAACGCAGGCGTGCGGCCGTTCATCATCCTGGGGGAGCGGACCATCGAGGACGCGCTGGGACGTGGTGAAGTCGACATGGGCTTTCCGGTGGCGGTTGATCTGATGACGGCCGTGAGCTACATCTATGTGGAGGAAGAGATCGCTCAGCAAGCCGGCGGCGCTACAGAAGCTGCCCCACCCGTTCCCTCTACGCTGACACTACTTCCCATGGCACAGGAACTCCCGACGTTCACCCTGGTCTCTCGTATGGCGCAAACGATCGAGGACAACCTGGGGCGGAGTCGCATCCGGCGCACCGATATCGCTCGATGGCTCTTTTTCCTCACGCTCGGCGCCCTCGGCCTCAGTCTGGGAATTGGCTATCTGATGACACATCTCTATCGCATTCAGCCTTTTCCCGAGTTCGTCTACTATGTCACGCTGCAGTTCATCTCGCGGCCCATGCGCGGGGCGCTCTTTATTCTCCTGGGGGCTGGCTTGATCGTGATTGCGCTACGAAGCCTCCTGCAGGGTACGCAGTTGGGAAGCTGGCTCGACGGGATGCGGCGCTAGATCATGGACGAGAGCAGTTCCAGAGCAGAATATGCAGGAGGTATCAGCGCCTGCGCCTCTTGCGGTCTACACCCAGCACAACACTCAGGACCACGCTCACAATAGAGATAACCAAAGCGCCCAAAAAGGCCGCTATCCAGTCCTGCACGATAAAGTCCAGGCCCACAGCAGTGGCGATAGAGGCGGTAAGGCGTAGCATGATGGCGTTGATGACCAAGGTAAAGAGACCCAAGCTGAGGATGATTAAGGGGCAGGTGAGAAAGCGGAGCAGGGGGGCAATGAGAGCATTCATCAGGCCGAGAATCAGGGCCACTCCAAACACGATGCCCCAGCCCTCGCCCGCGACGATGCCCGGAATGAGTTCGATGGCGGCATAGACGGCGGCGGCGTCCACGAACCAGCGCAGAAGGAGTCTACGAAGCATCGTCCTATGCACCTTCCTCGGTCATTGGGCTACTCGACAAAGATCTCGACATGCTCACCGTCCTCTTCGTCCTCCACATCAATGATTTTGCCCTGCATACCCTCTTCCTCGATCCGGCGGAGGATCTCGACCAGATCTGAATCACCGATCTGAGGAGCAAAGCGCGCCCCCATCCGAATGCCGACGTTAGCCAGCCCAAGTGGGATGTTGACGTGTACCTTGCTCTTGCCAGTGCGGGTATCGGTGACACGCACGCGGAACCAGCGGGGTTTGGCGCCGCCGCTCACTTTCTCCTTGGATGAGGTCTCCTCCCCCAAGGCGCCCAGTAGTCGGGCCCCTTCCTGGGCGCTGATCAGTCCCTGCTCGATCATCTTGAGAATCTGCATTCGTTCTGATTCGGCTGGCATAGCGTGCCTCCTTGCCCCATTTTAGCGCGGTCAAGCGCTGATCTACAGCTCGCGGCCCATCTGCTCCAATACGCGGTGGGAGGTGAACCCCAGGCGTTGCAGCGCGCACAGTGCCTCCGGATGAGAGGCCGATATCGTTGCCCGAATATCCCGACGAGGCGCCATCCCAAGCCTCGCAAACAACGCCTGTAGCAGATGCCGTTCGACGCATCCCCGGTAGGCCGGCAGAACGTGCAATTCGAGCTTGTGCCAACGGGCCATCCGGCGCAGTGTGAGCGATATCAGACCCACGGGCTCTCTATCAGGCGCTGCCACAAGTGCTATACGATCGCGTTGCTCCGAGAGTATTTGCAGGGCATCTCGTACGCGGCCCCAGACGCCTCCGAGCCGATCTGGTTCAGAGAGGCCACGATATGCGCGGGCGCTGGGCGGCATGTTCTCAATGACCATCTCGCGCAGCCTGGATTGATCCGACCAGCGTAGCTGCCGAATCATTGGATCGGACGCTCGAAGGATGACAGGCCAATGGGAACGGGAGAGATGAACCTCATGCACGGTATCATAGGTTCGGAACCCCCGGCGTGCATAGAGCGACCGGGCCACCGGCTGATCGGTACGTACCTGAAGGACGATCTGTGTGCCGCCACGTTGCCGCACATGCTCCACGGCTATATCCACGAGATGCCCGGCAATCCCACGTCCTCGCATGTCGGGATCTACGGCGATATTACTGAGCGTCCACTGATCGGGCCGTTCACGGGCCAAAGTCACATTGCCGACTACGCGTCCTTCGTGGACCCACACATAGCCCCGCATCGGTGGTACAGCGACGCGGGCGAGGTGCAGCAAGGGACCCATCATGGCCATCTGACGCATCTCTTCCACCATACGGCTTCCCGTGGTGGCGAGATCATCCCCAAAGGCAGCTTCGATCAGATCGGCCAAGTCGGCCAGATCCCTTTGCATGGAGAACGGCCGAATATGGTGTGTTACAGATCCCACGCGGATGCTTTGCGCTACCATCTCACTTGCTCGTAAGCAGCTCGATTGCTTCGTCAGACGAGATCTCACCTGCCGCCAGCCGATCCAGAACCGTGTGCCGCTCCTGGGGCGTCATGCGCGGCTCTTCACGCACGTTATAGCCCAGGGCATGGATCAGTTCGTTAAGGCGGTTGCGAACCGTTGGATAGGAGATGCCGAGCTCGCTCTCGACTCGGGTAATCTTGCCCTCACAGCGAATGAACACCTCAGCAAAGGCAAGCTGTTCGCTCGTCAGACCCTGAAAGCGACCCAGGCTAAAGCGGCCCGAGACACTGGTATCGCAGCTGGGGCA
>SLPC01000049.1 GCA_007132185.1 Anaerolineae bacterium
CCCAGGTTCCGGATGTGAGCCCCTTGAGGCTGAGGTTAAAGATATAGCCCTCAAGATCGGCATCATAGCGAAAGTTGTCGTCAGGATTGGCGTTCCCCGCCGAGACTGCATCTTCCGAAACGGTGCCATTGTTGACCTTGGTCAGTGTCGCGACCGCTACGTCCAGACCCATGCCCGAGATGTTCTCCCCATCGTCCCAGACCTGCAGCTTGACCGGCAGAGTCGAGTTGCGGTTGAACGGTCGGTCCATCGTGACGGGCGGCAGCAGCTCGATGTCGTAGCAGGCCCCTACCACGATCAGGGTGAAGGCAGCAGAATCGGTAACCCATTTGCTCTCGCCGGCTTGCGGGTGCGTACGTCCACCCTCTACACTGTCCACGGTGATGTTGTAGATGCCTGGAAGCTGAGAAGAGAACGTAACCGTCTGGCTTGCTGCTGACTCACACTCAGTAAATTCCAGCTCCGTCCTAGATGCGTTTACGCCTTCCGGAACAGTTAGTTTCACAGTGGCTGAGTCTTTATCGTCTACGTTGCAGCCAGGGACATCCCCGTCAGGCTCGTCAAATGGTTTATCGATCCAGAAATCAACCTCTATCTCAGTCCCTACCTGTGTCTCAATGACCTTGTTTCCATCAATGTCCGCGATGATGGAATTCGTGATGTGATCCGCCAACACCGCTAGCGGCCCCGCCAGCAACACCAGCACCATGACCAGACCGAACAGACCCCGCACGAAACGCTTTCTGCCCATCTCTCTTGCTCCTTTTGATTGCTCATCTACCCCACTACACTGCGCTGCGACGCGCATACGCCTGCGGCCTTTCCCCTGTTGGTGTATGACATGCGTTTACGGTCGCTTTACGCTAATTGGAGCATAGCTGAGGATGGTCACAAGACCAATCGCAGAGCGGTTCTACAAGTCGCAGAAAGGGCTTTGAAAGTCGCACTTTCGCGTCAGGGTCTGCCGCACAATCTAGGGTTGGCGGAACGAATAGCCTTGCCCGGGCGTGGTGCACAGGTAGCAGGGCTTGCGCGGGTCGGGCTCGATCTTGCGGCGCAGGCGATAGACCACGTTCTTGATCTGGGTCGAATCGCCATTGTCCTGTCCCCACACCCGCTCGAGCAGTACCTCGGCCGAGTAAACGCGGCGCGGCCGCGCCATGAGCAGAGCCAACAGCCGGGTCTCGAGGGGAGTCAGGCGCACGGTATCCCCCCCGGGCAGGACCAGGATGCGGCGCCATGGCTCGAGCCGCAGGCCCTCGCGTTCGATAGATTCGAGGTTGCTCATGGGGATCGCCGTCGTATGGCGCAGCCAGGCTGTCACCTTGGCCAACAGGAGTAGGGGACTCACAGGGCGTAGCAACACCTCGTCGGCCCCTGCCTCATAGCAGGCCAGCAGAGTGGCCTCATCCTTTCCGTCGCACAGCACCAGGACAGGATTGGCTGCGTGGGTGCGCAAGGCGCGGCAACAGGCTTGAAGATCATCGTCGTCGCCATACAGATCGACAATGGCGATGTGAGCGTTACCCTGGTCCCAGCATCTCTCTGCCTCTCGGGCAGAGTGCGTCACCTTACATGTCAGGCCCCTGGCTTCCAGGGCCTGTGTCCAGGCGCCTGCCGTCTCAGCCCGATCGGCCACCAGCAGAATCGAGATCGCCTCACTCATCTCGTGCCTCCATACAGAATACGACGTTGTGGCCGTCAGTATGTCCGCCTGCTGTCAGGGCGCGTCAGATACGCGCCGCCAGCCAGCTAGACACATCCTCCAGAACCACGTCACGCTCTGGCTCGTTGAATACCTCGTGATACAAGCCTGGATACACGATCAGGGTCTTGTCGCGTGAAGAGACCCGGTCGTAGAGCATCTGGGCGCCCTGGGGATGTGAAAGCGCATCGTCCGAGCCCTGTAGGATCAGCAGGGGCAGCGAAATCGCGTCCGCGTTGGACATGACTCGCTCCATGGCTTGGAGCATCTCGATGCCCAGGCGCGCGGGGGTCTTGTGACGAGAGACCAGGGGGTCCTGCTCATAGGCGGCCACCACGCTCGGATCGCGGGAGAGGCTGCTGGGGTCGAGGGCCATGACGCCCATGCGGGGCGCCAGCGCTGCCAGCAACCGCGCCACCAGGACCGTCAGCGGCGTGACATCGTCACCGGCCTTGACCGTGGGTGCCGACAGGATGGCCCCCGCGAAATCGCCCTGATGCGCCAGCAAATAGTCGGCAGCGATCAGGCCGCCCATGCTGTGGCCGATCAGGAACAGGGGCGTGGCAGGCTGCCACTGGGCAACCATCTGGGCATAGATATGCAGCGTGCGGGTATAGTCCGCAAAGCTCTCTACGAGCTGGCGAGGGCCCTCGGATTCGCCATGCCCCAGGTGGTCCAACCCATAGACAGCATAGCCGCAGGGGCAGCAATGCTCGACTATGTTGCCATAGCGCCCGCAATGTTCGCCCAAGCCGTGGACGACGAGCAGCGTGGCGTCTACATCGCCATCGGGGATCCAGCCCTGATAGGCGATGCTGGCACCGCGCACGCCGGCGAATCTGCCTTCCAGATGCTTCATAGCCACCTCGTGCTGATAGGGGAACGCTCCCTGCGCTGGCTAGACCATCGGCCGGATGCGGACCGCCATCCAGGGCCTGCCGGGCAGGGGGATCGAATCGGCATTGCGAAATGTCTGGCGCACACTGGTCACCGTCATGTTCCAGGTATCGATCCACTCGATCTGATAGTCCACGTCCTGGGGCAGGCCAAAACTCCAGGCCACGGGCTGGTGCGGGCCAAAGTAGAGCAGGCGATGGTTGCCGCTGGCCCCGCCGGCGACGCGCCCCCAGACCCACTCCTCTTCCAAGGGGGTCAGGCCGCCGGGCAGGCCCTCCAACGTCTCGCGCAGGAGCGCAATGCGCGGGCAGCTTTCGCCGCGCAGCACGCCGCCCTTGGACCACCAGAGCTCATCATTGGGATCGAGATAGGTCTCGCCGTGGCCCGCATAGCAGCCATTGGCCGCCATCACCCAAAAGCGGTGCACTAGCTCCTGGGCCGAGATGTTTCCCCAGGGCAGAGGGATGTTGCCCTCGTACTCGCACTCGTCGTCGATCACGGGCTTGCCGTACTTTTTTCGCCACTCTTTGCACTCGTGCACATGGGGGTTCTGGATGCACACGTGGGTGACCCACGGTTTGGTATGGTCGTAATTGGTGGCCAGATTGCCATTGTGGATCGAGCGCAGATGCCCGTAGGGATCGCGTTCCTGGATCGTCTGAAAGAAGGTATCCCAGTGACCAACGGTTTTATGGTCGAGCATAAAATCGTACTCGTTGGCCAGCGACCACCACACGTTGCGATGGGCGGCCAGGCGCGCGACGATATACCGCACATAGTGCAGGTCGTTGGCGTGGCCCATGCGCGCATAGCCCCAACGGTCGTAGGGGTGAAAGAGGATCAGGTCCACCTCGATACCCAGGCTCGCGAGCTGCCTGATGCGCCGCTCCAGCATGCGATAGAACGCCGGGTTGGGCCGGGCATAGTCATTCTCGCCCGCGGCGGTGCGCTCAAAAGGATAGAGAGCCGGCTCGTTGCGGTTATAGATATAGTCCTTGGGAAAGACTGTCATGCGTAGCTTGTTGAACGGGGTGCTGCGCAGGGTCTCCAACGTGCGCTCCTGTAGCTCCTCGGGCTGGTGTATCCAGGCATAGCAGGTGGTGCCCGCCGGGTAGTAGGCTGTGCCATCGGCAAACTGAAAATGATAGGTATCATGTACCCGCACGGGCCCGTGGACCCGCGACCGTGCGGGGGTGCAGACAAAGCTATGGCGCCGGCCATCCATCTCTGGGGCGTTGCTTTCGGTAATCACGGTCCATTCGCCCTCGGCGTCGGGCATGAGACGCAGACGATAGACCCCCTCGCCATCGTAAAAGCCGTCCACCAGCACCTGGCGATCCCCGTGGCTGCAGCGCGCCCGCAGCCGTATCTCACGGAACGGATTCCCTCCATTAGGGCCATCAAAGGCCAGTTCCATGATCTCGTACTTTTGGATCGCTCTGCCGGTCGCCATAGGGCCTCCTTTGACGGGTACGGACGTATTGTGCGCGGGGCACACGGATAGTGTACGATTCGGGCTGTGGGGCGTCAAGCGCTTGGGCGGTGGTGCTGTGAGACAGCGCGCCCTGATTGCGCTATGATAGAAGCATAGTTGTCGACAGAACGAGGAGATCCCTATGGATGGATGGATAGCAGTAGGTGAGCAAGGGATGCTGGATGCCGGGACGATGACAGACGTCAACGTGGGCGATCAGACTGTGCTACTGGTGCGCCTCGACGATGGTTACCATGCCATGCAGGAGCGCTGCCCGCATCGGCGGGCGCACCTCTCCAACGGCACATTGGCCGGCGGCGTGATCGTCTGCCCGTGGCACGGCTCGCGCTTTGAGGCCAGCACAGGCCGCAATCTGGACTGGGTTGACAATTTGCCTGCCATCGTCATACCTTTCGTCAAGCTCTTTTCGCCTCCCAAGGACCTGCAGACCTATCCTGTCAAAGTGGAGGAGGGCCAGGTGTGGATCGACGCCTCGGTGGTGGGGAGCCAGGGCGAGAGCTAGTCAGTCCGGCTAGCTCAGCATTCGTAGTGCGAGCTGCGCATAGACCTGAGCCGCCGCGTACACGTCGGCCAGACGCACCTGGTCATCCACAGTATGGGTGTGGCGCTCCTCGCCGGGGCCAAAGCCAATGGTGGGGATGCCTGCCGCACCCATGGTATATACGCCGTCGGTGGAAAAACCCCAGCGTCCCAGGCGAGGTACATAGCCAAGCACATTCTCGATGCTGGCGGCTGTCTGTTTCAGGAGCGGGTCATCGTCAGGGGTGATCCAATAGGGAAACACCTTGCGCGCCTCGGCCTCAAATCCGGTATAACTGACGCTGCGGTAAAAGGGCACCCGGACATCGGCCTGAATGGCCTCGCGCGTCAGGATGCGGCGCACCTCGGTTAGTGCCTTGGTCTCAGTCTCGCCAATAGTCAGCCGCCGATCGATGTGGGTCACACAGCAATCGGGGATCACATTGTAACTGCCGGCCTCGCTGCGGACGCCGGTGGCGGCGATAGTGCCCGGCCCCAGAAAAGAGTCGCTGGGTAGCTGGGGGGCCAGGAGCTGCATCCCAAAGACAAAACGGGCAGCCTCGTAGATGGCATTGACGCCGCGCTCGGGCGCAGACGCATGACAGCTCCGGCCGCGTACGATCACCTCCATCTCCATGCGGCCCCGCTGCCCCCGGGCGATCTGGAGATTGGTGGCCTCGCCCAGCACGACCCAGGTGGGCCGAACGCCTTCCTGCTCGACCACATGACGCATGGCCAGTCCCTCGCAGGGCTCTTCCTGCACCACGCCGATCACGTAAAGGCTGCCCTTGAGCTGCTCGCGCATGGCCGCCAATGCGCCGCCCCCATGGATCATGGCGGCCAGGCCGCCTTTCATGTCAGAGGCGCCGCGCCCATAGAGTACCCCATCGCGCACGAGGCCGGCATAGGGATCGTGACGCCACATCTCCAGATCGCCGACTTCGATGGTATCCATATGCCCATTGAATACCAGGCAAGGCCCCTCGTCTGGCCCGATACGTCCGATGATGTTGCCCATGGCATCCACACGAACGTCATCATAGCCCAGGATCCGCATCTCGGCAGCCATGAGCTGCGCTACGGCGCCCTCCTGGGTAGAGGGGCTGGGCGTGCGCACCAGCTCACAGGCCAGTGCCTCGAGGGCCTCACGGCTGATCGTCGGTTTGGGTGGCGGCATCATGCTCCGTTTCTCTAGACAGGATGCGCTTGATCGGAACTGGCTTGCATGCTAATAGGCGCCGCTACCGAGCAGGACCGTCGGGACCGTTTTGAGCACGATGCGCAGGTCCATCAGTGGTGACCAGTTCTCGATATAGTAGACATCCAACAGCACCATCTCGTCAAATGTAAGATCGCTACGCCCACTCACCTGCCAGAGCCCCGTGATGCCGGGAGGCGCCTGAAGCCTCTGGAGATGCCACGGCTCGTATTCTTCCACCTCGGCCGGGATGGGCGGCCTGGGGCCGATCAAGCTCATGTCGCCCCTGAGCACATTCCAGATCTGCGGCAGCTCGTCCAGGCTGGTGCGTCGCAGAAATCGACCGACCCGCGTACGTCGTGGATCATCGCGCATCTTGAATATCGGCCCGGTAGCCTCATTGTGGGCGAGCAGCGCCGCGAGATGCTGTTCGGCGTCGGCACGCATCGTCCGAAACTTGAAACAGGTAAAGTGTCGTCGCCCCAGGCCCACGCGGGTCTGACAAAAGACCACCGGCCCGGGCGAGTCCAGCTTGATAGCTATGGCGAGAACCAGAAACACGGGAGAGAGCAGAAGCAGAACCAGCAGGGAAAAAAAGAGGTCTGCAGTTCGCTTGAACAGACGCTGCCAGCCCTGCAGCCTGGGCTCGCGCAGGCCGAACAGGGGGATGCCATCCAGTGTCTCGACCGAGACCGAACTAAGGGCGATTTGGAACAGATCCGGTACGATGCGCACCTGCACATCTTGGAGCTGGCAGCGCCTGACGATCTGCAGAATCCTGCTGTGGGACGTCCAGGGCAAGGTGACGATCACCTGGTCCACCGAGGCGTCACGCGTCGCATCCAGCAGATCATCGATCGTGCCCAGCGAAGGGTAGGGACCGATGCTGGTTTTGGTCTTGTCCGGGTTGTCATCCACGAACCCCACGATCTGATAGCCCAGCTCGGGCCGCGCCATGACGGCCCGTATGATCGTGCGTCCCATCTCGCCCGCGCCCACGATCAACACCCGCTCGATGCCCTTGCCCCGTCGGTGGCGTTCTCGGATCACGGCGCGCTCGATGCCTCGGGCCATTCCCAGGAAAACCAGAGAAGCTATACCGGTGTAGCCAAAGATCAGGCGCGAGTAATACGAGGGTGACGTCAAAAAGACGACAACGATCACGGTCGCAATCGAAACGAGCGTGGCGCGAAAGACGATGTACAGCTCATCGAGCAGTGACCTGCCGCGCTCCATACGGTAGGCGCCCTCTACCCAGTGCACCAGCAACAAGGTCAGCGTCAGCATTACGATGCTGGGCGTATAGACCCACAGGGGTACCAGGTAGGCAGGCTCGACCGCTATGAACCACTGCAGCCCATAGCGTACCCAATAGGCCAGCAAAAAGGCCACCACAAACAGGGCACCATCCACCAAGGGCTTGAGATAGCGCCATGGCTCTTGCGCTACGGGTAAAAGCGCCAGCTTATGCATGGAGCACCTGATGATAGAGTTCGGCTGTGGCCCTGGCTGTGGCGTCCCAGCCAAAGCTGCGCACCCGTTCCAGGCCCGCCTCGCGCAAGGCCTCAAGCCGCGAGGGCGACATCAGCAACTCGGCGATTGTCTGCGCCCAGCAAGCCGGATCATCCGGGGGTAGTTGAACGCCGGCGTGCCCCACCACCTCGGGCAGCGACGATTGATCCGATACGACGACCGGCGTGCCGCACGCCATGGCCTCGAGCGGCGGCAGGCCAAACCCCTCATAGCGCGAGGGATAGACGAATAGTTCGGCCGCATTATACCAGAGAGGCAGCTCGCCATCAGGCACAAAGCCGGGGAACAGCACCCGATCCTGCAAGCCAAGGGCCTGCACGCGGGCCTCGAGGGTCTCATAGAACCATCCCTTGCCGCCCGCTACCACCAGACGGTGGGGCAGATCAGATTGGTCGCGCAACAGCGCCATGGCCTCGAGCAGCAAAAGGATGTTCTTGCGCGGCTCGAGGGTGGCAACGCACAGGATGAACCGCTCGGGTAGGCTGTAGCGCGCACGGAGGGCAGCCAGCCGCTCGGCAGCATCCAGTGGCTGCATATCGGCGCCCACTCCAGGGTAGATCACGTGCACGCGGCTGCGGCTCACGCCCAGTATCTCCTGAACATCGCGCCGTGTGCTCTGCGAGTCGGCGATGATGCAGGCCGCCCGTTGTGTCGAAAGGCGGGTAAACCGCTGTAGATAGAGCCGGTTACCCCTGGGGAATAGCTCAGGGTACAGGAAAAAGCTCAGATCGTGGATCGTGACCACCAGCGGCCGTTTCGTGGCCACAGGCCCCACATAGACCGGCGCATGCACAAGGTCTACCTCATCCTGGTGCAAGGCGCGGGGTTGGGCGATCTGCTCCCACAGTATACGCGCCGAGGGACGTTCCGTGCGCCAGGGGGAGACCCGGGTCTGCCAGCCGTGGATGCGCAGATCGGGGTCCCCGGTATAGGCGACATACGTGAGCGAGTCATCCGCCAGAGGTAGATGGGTCATCAGGCCATGAATGTACCGGCTGACGCCTGCGCTGCGGTAAGAGAGCGTACGCGACAGCAGGTGGGCATTCAGCCCGACAATAGGTCTCGCGGAAGACTCTTTCGACCGTTGGGCAGATTGGATCTCATTAGCCATGTCGGCCGGATTATAGCCCCAGTGCCCAAGCGAGCCAAGTCTTGTTGTGCGACAGATATCTTGCCAAATATGGCCCGACATACGTCGTCCAACAAACGCCGCCAGGGCTGGCGCTACGTGGGCTGGCCCGTGGTGACGCCCCTATAGCCCCAGCTCTCGGATATACTCTCTATTGCGGCGGGCGCTGGCTTTGGGCAAGCCCATGCTGGGCAGCACGTCCTGCTCGACCACGATCCACCCCTGATAGTCCATGGCCAGCAAGGCATCGCGCACCGCTGGGAAATCGACGGCGCCGCGCCCCAGCTCGCAGAACAGGCCCTGCCGCACGGACTGAATATAGTCCCAGCCCTGGTAGACGGCCTGTTGCGCCAGAACGGGATCACAGTCCTTCCAGTGCACATGCCAGATGCGCTCGCCGTAACGCTGCAACAGCGCCAGCGGATCGGTGCCACCGTAGGTCGCGTGACCCGTGTCCAGGCAGAGCCCCAGCAGGCCTGGGTCCGTGAGGGCCATCAGCGCCTCGATCTCGGCGGGGGTCTCGACATAACCGGCGCAATGGTGGTGAAAGACCGTGCGCAGGCCGGTGGTCTCCCGCACTGCCTGGGCGATGCGCTCGGCGCCCCGCGCAAAGGCACGCCACTGGTCGTCGGTCAGCCCCATCTCTGACGTCACACGCCCCGCGTTACGCGTGCGCAGCGGCACCGTACCGTTGTCGTCGGCCAGCACCAGCAATGCCTCTGGTCCCGCTGCATCGCGCAGCAGGCGCGCGATCTGCAGGGCGCTTGCCACGCCGGGGGCGTGGGCGACGCCGGCGGCGTGGGCGTCGGGCCGCGAGAGGGCCACGGGGCAAAAGCCCCCCATCAGCGCCAGGTGTCGGGCCTCCAGGGCGTCGCGCAGCGCGTCTGGCTCGGTGGGCATGAATCCCCAATCACCCAGCTCTGTGCCCACATAGCCCGTCTCGGCGATCTCGTCCAGCACCTGCTCATAGCCGGCGGCGGCGCCGGGCAGATCGAACTCGAGCACGCCCCACGAACAGGGAGCGTTGGCGATGCGAATGGTGCCCATCTAGCTCGCCTCCCCGATCATACTATAGGCGGTAGCGTTGCTGGCGCCGCATGCGCTCGTACTCGGCGCGCGCTTGCTGCACCTCGGGCTCGGTGGACACCTCGGCCACCGGCACGTCCCACCAGCTCTCATAGCCGCCCACGGTCTGTTCGCGGTCGGTCTCTATCACGATGCACACGGGGCGCCCTTTTACCTCCTGTGCCTCGGATATCGCGTCGGCCAGCTCGTCGCGCGTCTTGGCGGCAAACACCTGAGCGCCCAGGCTGGCGGCGTTGGCGGCATAGTCGATGGGCAATACCTCGCCCGAGAGCCCCTGCTCGCCCTGGCGATAGCGGTACTGGGTGCCAAAGCCGCCAGCGCCCACGCTGTTCGAGAGGGCCCCGATGCTGGCAAAGCCATGGTTGTCCAGCAGGATGATGTTGACCTTGATGCCCTCCTGGACCATGGTCGCGATCTCGCTGTTCATCATCAGGTACGAGCCGTCGCCGACCATGACATACACCTCGCGCTCGGGGTTGGCCATCTTGACGCCCAGGCCTCCGGCGATCTCGTATCCCATGCAGGAGTAGCCGTACTCGAGGTGATAGCCCCTGGCGTCGCGGGTGCGCCAGAGCTTGTGCAGGTCGCCCGGCAAGCTGCCCGCCGCACACAGCACCACATCCTGGGGGCGTGAAAGGCTGTTGACCACGCCGATCACCTCGCCCTGGCTGATGGGCGGGCCATGCTCCATGGCACCATGCTCCATGGCACCATGCTCCAGGGAGTAGATGCGCTCCACCTCGGCGTCCCAGGCGCGGTTGAGCTCGGCCACCCGCTGGGCATAGGCGGCGTCCGCCCGATAGCCCTCCAGCAGGG
>SLPC01000137.1 GCA_007132185.1 Anaerolineae bacterium
AAATAATAAGAACAAATACAACAAAACCGAGTTGGCAGGGGTTGACTGCCTGCATGTACATACGCTTGGATGCGCCACTCTAGATACCGTAACTGGTTGCTAGCACCGTTTGCCCCAATGGCTGCCCCCAAGAGAAAAGCATCTTGGACGTATGTCCCTACTCCAGTACTGTCCCCCCGGGTGCTTGAAGCATTAGGACTGCGCGGAGCATCCTGCCAGCAAGGAGGCTCTGTGGACCTGAATCAACCATTCCATGCTATGCCAGTGGGCGAGGCGCTCGCCCACCTCGAGTCTGACCCCCAAGGCTTGACGCATGATCAAACTGACGAGCGACTTGTGCAGTTTGGGCCTAACGTGATCCGAGAGGTCCAACGCAGAACCAAGCTCGGAAGCTTTATAAGGCAGTTTCGCAGCCCCTTCTCGTATGTGCTTGTGATGGCAGGCATTATCTCTGTCTTTGGCGAGTTTGAGCTCACAGCTTTTGTCATCGCCGTCACCATCATGGGCAACGCCCTCATCGGCTCTTTTTACGACTACCAGGCTCAAGAGACGGTGCGGACTCTCAAGGAACGTGGGGCATCCGTGGCCACTGTTCGTCGTCGACAAGGGGGAAAAAGCGTCGAGATAGTGATTGACGCCTCTCAGTTGGTGCCCGGTGACATCCTTGTGCTCACGATGGATGCCAGGATGCCAGCAGATGCACGCCTTCTAGAGGCGGTCAATCTGAGTGTCGATGAGGCAGCTCTCACCGGCAGGTCGTATGCAATCAAGTCGGTAGATCCCGTGCCGGAACAAGCGACAATCGCCGATCGGCACAATCTGGTGTATCGCGGCACGAGGGTGACGCATGGGCGAGGTACCGCTGTGGTGACCGGCACCGGTCGCCAGACTGAGATCGGGCGCATCGCGGCGCTGATCGAGGGAACAGCCAAGGGCAAGAGCCCCATAGAGCGAGAGACGGACGTTCTGAGAAGGTGGCTTGCATACCTGGCCTTTGTCATGGGCGCGATTGTGTTCGCCATCGGACTATTGCAGGGCTTGGCTATCCAAGGCATCATCCTGCTCGTCCTAGCCATGGCCCTTTCGTCGTTCCCAGAGGGACTCCCCACCCTACTCGTCTTTGCTCTGGTCGTGGGCATCAACCGGATGGCCAGGCGCAACTCGATGCTGCGCGACTTGCACGCCCTGGGCAGGCTGGGGGCGGCCACCGTGATCGTCTCTGACAAGACGGGCACCCTTACTACCCATGAGATGACTGTTCAGCGAATGGTGACCGGTGACGAAGGCATCGATATCACAGGTACTGGATTTCAGACGGTGGGCACATTTCGGCGGAACGGCCATCATATCGATCCGCGCGAGGACGAGAGGCTAAATCTGGCACTCCAGATCGGCGCCCTGTGCAACGACGCGCAACTGATCCACGATGGGGAGAATGGCGTAGATCGCATGCGGGGCGATCCCACCGAAGGGGCCCTGCTCGTGTCGGCGGCCAAGGCGGGCTACGACCTGGAGCGCCTGCCGCAGGACTACCAGCGCATCGACGAGATCCCCTTTGACTCGTTGCAGCAGTTCATGGCCACCTTCCACGAGCAGCCCGATAGCCAACAGTTGCTCGTTTCTGCCAAAGGTGCACCCGAAAAGCTCCTGAGTCTCAGTTCGCACGTGCGCCTCGATCAGGATGGAGACGCTCCTGTAGAGGAGCACCGGGAAGAGATCCGACAACAGAATGAAAAGATGGCCGGGAGCGCACTGCGGGTGCTGGGCCTGGCCTACGCGGTCATCAATCGAGGCCAGATTGCCGAGATCCGTGAGGCCCTGGAAACCGACAGGCCAGTACTCACGTTCGTCGGTTTGGCCGGCATGATCGACCCACCCCGCCCCGAGGTTGCCGACTCGGTGGCCGAATGCAAGCGCGCAGGGATCCGGGTCATCATGGCCACCGGCGACCACCTGCTTACCGGGCAGGCTATCGCGCGAGAGATCGGCATCTTGGAAGAGGACGGCAAGTCGCTACAGGGCTCGGACGTGGAAGAGCTGAGCGACGACGAGCTGGACGCCGCCATGGAAGATACTCGGGTGTTCGCGCGGGTATCACCGTCGCACAAGCATCGCCTGGTGCAATCGCTCCAACGCATGGGCCATGTGGTGGCTATGACGGGCGACGGCATGAACGATGCCCCCGCCCTGCGCGCCGCCGAGATCGGCATCGCCATGGGCATCACCGGCACCGATGTAACCAAAGAAACCTCGGACATGATCCTGACCGATGACAACTTTGCCAGCATCGTGGCTGCCATCGAAGAGGGCCGCGCCGTCTTTCAGAATGTGCGCAAGGTGGTCCAGTTCCTGCTGGCCACCAATGTGGGCGAGATCCTGACCATCATGGCATCGCTCATCTTGCTTGGGATACACGCGCCCATAGTAATGCCAATTCAGATCCTATGGGTCAACCTGGCCATCAGTGGCCTCCTGGGTATCAGTATCGCCATGGAGCCGAACGAAAACGACATCATGGATATGTCCCCAAGAAAACCCAACACGCCAATCGTCAACACCCAGATCTTGAGGAATATACTGTTCGTGGCGATCTTTATGATGGTGGGAACGGTGTTTATCTTTTACCGCGATCTGAATCTGAATGGGCTCGTACGCGCCCAGACCATGGCATTCACGACGCTGGCCATGTTCCAGGTGTTCAACGCGCTGAATGTACGATCCCATACCCGATCATTCTTCCAGTTGGGCGTCTTCACGAACCGCTGGCTCGTTGGCGCCGTAGTGGCCTCGATCATCCTACAGATCCTGGCCAACCAGACCGGCCTCATGCAGGTGGCGCTGGGCACACAGCCTTTGGCCCTGGCGGATTGGGGTCTCATCGTAGGGATCAGTAGCTCGGTGTTTGTCGCTGATGAGCTCCGCAAGCTCGTGAGCCGGGCACGCGGCAAGAGATCGTCATTAGCGGCAGGCGAACTGGTGAGTCAGCAAAAATAGTCCACGAGCTTGACGCCTTCCTGACCTTCTGGATCCAGGGCCATCGGATCTTGCTTTGGCCAGCGACCGGTCATACGGGCGCTGCCGATTCATCCGACCTGTCATCCGCCTTGATGCGCAAATACCTTGACCCACTGACTCGAGTAGCATATGATAAAATTAACCTGTATGGAACATCTGCACTATGCAGTAAATAATAAGAACAAATACAACAAAACCGAGTTGGCAGGGGTTGACTGCCTGCATGTACATACGCTTGGATGCGCCACTCTAGATACCGTAACTGGTTGCTAGCACCGTTTGCCCCCAATGGCTGCCCCCAAGAGAAAAGCATCTTGGACGTATGTCCCTACTCCAGTGCTCTCCCCCCGGGTGCTTGAGCATTAGGATTGCGCAAATCATCCAGCCAGCAAGCGAGGTTCTATGGATCCAGATGTATCCTTTCACGCAATAGGAGCCCAAGAGACACTCGAACGCCTCGAGTCTGACCCAAACGGTCTTTCGCAAGAAGAGGCTGCTGAGCGCCTTGAACGATATGGACCCAACGAAATCCAACAGTCAAAACGGGTAAGCAAGCTCACAATCCTGCTCGATCAGTTTCGCAACCCCTTTGTTTATATTCTCGTCTTTGCCGGCGTCATCTCTATTCTCGGCGGTCACGAGATCGATGCTATCGTCATCGGTGTGATCATCATCGTCAATGCCGCGATTGGCTTTTTTCAAGAGGTTCGGGCAGAAGCGTCTCTCCAGGCACTTATGGAGAGTGCCGCTCCCGAAGCCAGCGTTCGACGCAGAATCAATGGCGCAAGCGAGGAAATGGACATCCCTGCGTCTGAGGTGGTGCCCGGCGATATCATCCTGCTCACGACCGGAGCCAAAGTACCGGCAGATGGCCGCCTTCTCGAAGCCATCAATCTGGATGTCGATGAGGCCATGCTTACGGGCGAGTCACACGCAGCCAGCAAATGGGTGGAAGCAGTACCAGAAGAGGCCGGCGTGGGTGACCGGCACAATCTAGTATACGGGGCCACCGCGGTCACGCGAGGGCGTGGTAGAGCGGTCGTCATAGCAACTGGGCGTGACACCGAGATCGGACAGATTGCGACACTGATCGAAGAGACCGAAAAGGGCGAGAGTCCTATCCAGCAACAGATGGTCGCCCTGGGTAAAAAGCTGGCGATTCTGGCCGGCTCCATGAGTGCGCTGGTGTTTCTCATCGGCATGTTGCGTGGGTTTGCCGCCGCAGATATCTTTATGCTGGCCCTGGCGATGGCAGTCTCGGCGACGCCCGCAGGTCTGCCGGCCGTCCTCACCATCACGCTGGCGGTGGGCGTAAACCGCATGGCCAAGCGCAACGCCATCATACGCAGGCTACGCGCCGTGGACACCCTGGGCGCTGCCACCGTCATTGCTTCAGACAAGACCGGGACGCTTACCTCCAACCAGATGACGGTCCAGCAGATGCTTGTGGATGATCAGGTGATCGAGATCACCGGCAGTGGGTTTGATCCCAAAGGCAGTTTTGCGCGGGACGGCGAGACGTTTGATCCCACTGGGGATGATCTGATGAGCCTGGCGCTCAGGATCGGGGCACTGTGCAACGATTCTCGCCTGCAGCCGGAAGAGGATGACGGCTCCTACTCCGTTCGAGGAGATCCCACCGAGGGTGCGCTGCTCGTTGCAGCGGCCAAAGCAGGATGGGACCTGGTAGAGCTTCGAGAGCAGTATCCTCGTATTGACGAGATCCCCTTTGACTCGCAAGAAAAGTACATGGCTACATTTCACGAGCAGGTTGACGGCGATGGCGTGCTGGCTTTTGTCAAAGGAGCGCCGGAGCGCATACTTGATCTCAGCTCCCAGGTGCGCATCGCCAAGGGTGAGGACGTCGCGGTTGAGGATCATCATGAGGCTATCAGGGAGCACGATCGCGAGATGGCCGAAAAAGCACTGCGGGTTCTGGGATTGGCCTATCTGAGGATAGAGGAGAATGAGATCTCTGAGGTTCGCGAGGCTCTCGAGAATAACAGACCGATTCTCACCTTTGTCGGACTTACTGGCATGATCGATCCAGCCCGGCCGGAGGTCACAGATTCGGTCGCCGAGTGCAGGCGCGCCGGGATCCGGGTCATCATGGCCACCGGCGACCACCTGCTCACCGGCCGGGCCATCGCGCGAGAGATCGGCATCCTCGATGAGGATGGCGAGTCGCTGCGTGGTAGAGACGTAGAAGAGCTGAGCGACGACGAGCTGGACGCCGCCATGGAAAAGACCCAGGTATTCGCGCGCGTCTCTCCTTCGCACAAGCACCGGCTGGTGGGCTCTTTGCAGCGCCTGGGCCATGTGGTCGCCATGACCGGTGATGGCGTAAACGATGCCCCCGCCCTGCGCGCCGCCGAGATCGGCATCGCTATGGGCATTACCGGCACCGACGTGACCAAAGAGACCTCGGATATGGTCCTGACCGATGACAACTTTGCCAGCATCGTGGCCGCCATCGAGGAGGGCCGCGCCGTCTTTCAGAATGTGCGCAAGGTGGTCAAGTTCCTGCTGGCCACCAATGTGGGCGAGATCCTGACAATCATGGCGGCGCTGATACTGATCGGCCAGGATGTCCCTATCGTGACACCAATCCAACTACTGTGGGTTAACCTGGTCACCGACGGCATCCTGGATATCACCATCGCCATGGAGCCGAAGGAAGAAGATGTAATGGACTTTCCTCCGCGGCGACCCAATACGCCGATCATCAATACCGAAATCATGTGGAATACGCTATTCGTAGCTATCTTTATGGCCGTCGGCACATTGTATATCTTTGTGACCAGCTATGACGGCGACAATCTGGCCTATGCCCAGACCATGGCTTTTACCACGCTGGCCATGTTCCAGGTGTTCAACTCGCTGAACGTGCGCTCCAGAATCAGGTCGCTCTTTCAAATAGGACTCTTTACGAACCGCTGGTTGCTCGGCGCCATCATAGTCTCGATCATCCTGCAGATCCTGGCCAACCAGACCGGCCTCATGCAGGCAGCCCTGGACACAGCCCCGCTGTCATTTGGAGACTGGGGCATCATCATCGGGATCAGCAGTTCGGTTTTCATCGCCGACGAGATCCGCAAGCTCGTCGCCCGCAGCCGTGGCAGGACATCTGCCTTTTCGCGAGACGAGCTGGCCTCATAGGGACACCTCGTAGACCCGGACCCTGTCTTCTCAAGACCCATGGACCTGAATCCATGGGTCTTGTTTTTACACGTTATACGGGCGTCGCGGATACACCGGATCTGGCATCCGCATCGATCCATCGTATAGACATAAATGCCTTGACCCGCCGGTATGCGTGTCATATAATAAAGGTAACCTGCATTGGGTGTCCGCTATTTACAGCAACCCATGCAGAATACTGATAGAAATATCAACCAAGCAGGGATCGACCACCAGTTCACGCGTACGCTTGCCAGGTGTACGTCGATATTGCGAGGCGCCGGAGCAGTGTAGCCAGCCATTGACCCGCTCGTCCTAATGGCTGCCTCAGTGGAGGCAGGCTTCTTTTCCGTTTGGTCGCCTCCTGCCATGATACCCCCTCCGGACTGCCTCAAGGTCTAGAGTGGACCGGAGTATCCAGCCAGCTAGGGAGGCCCTATGGACCTAGACGTCGCCTTTCATGCCCTTGAAGCGGAGGAGGCGCTCGAGCGTCTCGAGTCAGACCCCGAAGGTCTTGATCAGGACGAGGCGGCCGAGCGGCTCGAGCGCTTTGGGACCAATGAGCTTCAGGAGACCGAGCGTGTTACCAAGCTCGACATCCTGATCGCCCAGTTCAAGAATCCCTTTGTCTATATTCTAGCAATCGCCGGCGTCATCTCCGTTCTCGGCGGCCACGAGGTTGATGCCATCGTCATCGGCGTGATCATCTTGATCAATGCCGTAATCGGATTCTTTCAAGAGTATAGCGCCGAGGAGTCTATCCAGGCTCTGATGGAAAGAGCTGCCCCTGAGGCCACCGTTCAGCGCAAAACTAATGGCGCAAGCGAGGAAATGGAGATCCCCGCGTCTGAGGTGGTGCCGGGGGATATCATTTTGCTCAACACCGGAGCCAAAGTTCCCGCCGACGCCCGTCTTCTCGAAACGGTCAATCTGAATGTGAATGAGGCGGCGCTGACCGGCGAGTCGGAAGCGGTCTCCAAGACGATCGAGCCGGTGGATGAAGAGGCAGAGGTGGCCGATCGCACGAATCTTGTCTACGGGGCTACTTCTGTCACCCGGGGGCGGGGCACCGCGGTCGTTATCGCCACAGGCCACGATACCGAGATCGGCCAGATCGCGACGATGATTGAGGAGACCGAAAAGGGCGAAAGCCCGCTGCGACAGCAGCTCGTCTCATTGGGAAGAAAGTTTGTAATCCTGGCCGTCTCGATGAGTGCGCTGGTGTTTGCCATCGGCATGCTCCGAGGCTTTGAGCTTGCCGAAATCTTTATGCTTGCCTTGGCCATGGCGGTCTCGTCCACGCCTGTAGCCTTGCCGGCCGTACTCACCATCACCTTGTCTGCCGGGGTCAACCGGATGGCCGAGCGCAACGCCATGATCCGCATCTTGCGCGCCGTAGACACGTTGGGCGCGTCCACCGTAATCGTCTCAGACAAGACGGGTACGCTCACCTCGAATCAGATGACCGTACAGCAGATGCTCGTAGACGACGAGATCATAGAGGTTACTGGCATAGGATTTGATCCTGAGGGCAGCTTTGAGCAGGATGGGGAAGAGATCGATCCATCCGAGGATGATCTGTTGACTCTGGCCCTCAAAATTGGTGCCCTGTGCAACGACTCGCGCCTACAGTACGACGATGAGGAAGAGTCCTATTCCGTTCGAGGCGATCCGACGGAGGGCGCCCTGGTCGTCGCGGCAGCCAAAGCTGGTTGGGATCTTGAGGAGCTTCGCGATGATTATCCGCGCGTCGACGAGATTCCCTTTGATTCGCAAAAACGGTACATGGCCACCTTTCATGAGCAGCCCGATGACGACAAGATATTGGTGTTCGTCAAAGGGGCCGTCCAGCGCGTTCTCGAGCTAAGCGACCAGCTGCGCACAGCGGATGACCAAGTGCCGATCGATGATGCTCATGACACCATCAGCGAGCGCGACCAGGAGATGGCCGAGAATGCGTTGCGCGTCCTTGCGCTGGCGTATCACGAGATCGATCAAGACGAGATCACGGATGTACGCGAGGCCCTCGAGAATGACGAACCCATTCTGACGCTTGTCGGGCTAGCAGGTATGCTTGATCCGGCTCGCCCCGAGGTCACCGATTCGGTGGCCGAGTGCAAGCGAGCAGGGATCCGGGTCATCATGGCCACCGGCGACCACCTGCTCACCGGCCGAGCTATCGCGCAAGAGATCGGCATCCTGGAAGAGGACGACAAGTCGATGCGGGGCTCGCAAGTGGAAGAACTGAGCGATGACGAGCTGGACACCGAGATGGAAGAGACCCAGGTGTTCGCGCGCGTCTCTCCTTCACACAAGCACCGGCTGGTGGGCTCTTTGCAGCGCCTGGGCCATGTGGTAGCCATGACCGGTGATGGCGTGAATGACGCCCCCGCTCTGCGCGCCGCCGAGATCGGCATCGCCATGGGCATCACCGGCACCGACGTGACCAAAGAAACCTCGGACATGGTGTTGATGGACGACAACTTTGCCAGCATCGTGGCCGCCATCGAAGAGGGCCGCGCTGTCTTTCAGAACGTGCGCAAGGTGGTCAAGTTCCTGCTGGCCACCAACTTGGGCGAGATCCTAACCATCTTGGCATCGCTCACTTTGCTTGGGGCAGAGGTGCCCATCGTGGCGCCTCTCCAATTGCTATGGGTCAACCTGGTCACGGATGGCACTGTTGTCTACGCCATCGCCATGGAGCCGAAAGAGGAAGATGTGATGGATTTTCCTCCGCGGCGACCCAATACGCCGATCCTCAATACCGAGATCATGTGGACCACGCTGTACGTAGCCATCTTTATGGCCATCGGCACATTGTATATCTTCATGACCAGCTATGACGGCGACAATCTGGCCTATGCCCAGACCATGGCTTTTACCACGCTGGCCATGTTCCAGGTGTTCAACGCGTTGAACGTGCGCTCTCATACCCGATCATTCTTCCAGTTGAGCCCATTCAGGAATCGCTGGCTCTTTGTGGCCGTCGCCGTCTCGGTCATTCTGCAGATCCTGGCCAACCAGCTTGGTATCTTGCAGCTGGCCCTGGACACAGCACCACTATCGTTTTCAGACTGGGTCCCCATTGTCCTTGTCAGTAGCTCGGTTTTCGTCGCCGACGAGATCCGCAAGCTCGTGAGTCGGGCACGTGGCAAAGCCACAGTGTTTGCCAAAGACGAACTGGTGAGCCAAGAAGAGCTAACGGCAGATTCATAGCTACAGACGCGAGAAGCGGTCTCTGGAAACCTATTGGGCAACCAGAGCTCGTGGCTGCCCATAGCGATGCCCGCGCGAGACGTCCTCCCGCACAAGAGATCGTCTCGCGTCTGCTCTTTTCTTCGCCTCGGGCCACATTGCTGGGGAAAGACCCTGGAGCTGGCTATAGGGGCCGATGCCGGAGATTGCACGGAGCGTCGACCGGCATGAGGATCTTGCTGCTCCTGTTCTTCACAACGCTACCATCATCGTGCCCCTCACAGGCCCTCCTGCCCCGCTCCCTTTCGCCCGTATGAGGGCATGCCTTGATGGGGTGCAAAGCCTCGCCGTATCTGAAAGGCGCATGGCCTGCTGTGTGCGCTCTGCACTTGGGCTCCGCACCCCACCAGAGATGATAGCGCTCCACGCGTGATGGGCCTCGATTGATAGTGTGAACAGCGGCTCGAGATGACCCTTGACGCCAGCTTGCGCGCATGATAACATAATCATGTACGATCTGATGCACAAGTCAGATCGTATTTATGTTAGCTACGCATTTTACCTCAACCTATTGTTAGAGGAGGCATAGTATGAGTAGGTTCCGTGACCGCAAATGGTTACTCTGGAGTGTCGCGCTCTTGATGATCGGGGCGCTCTTTGGAGTCCCTCTGTTAGCGCAAGATCCGGCTGTCCCAGCCGATGAACTACTGCTGCATCATGATTTTGATGCGCTAGAACGCTTCCTGGAGACCGAAGAGGAGGGCTTTAGTTTCTCCTATGTCAATGGCGCCTATCAGATGCGCAATGACATGATCCACTCCTTTGTGAGCAGCGCCCTGCCTGTATCTTATACAGATCATGGCGTTTTTGCTGATGCCCGCTTTGTGGACGGGCCCGAGACGGGCTATTATGGCGCCGTCTGCCGGCTGCAGGACGAGTTCAACTATTATGGATTCGTCATCGGCCACGATGGCTTTTTCGGCATCGTTCGTGTACTGAACAATGAGCTGGTCTTTCTCAGTCAGGCTCAGGAACCAGGTGTGATCCGCCCGGCAACTGAGATCAACCAAGTAGGCGGCACCTGCTGGGGCGATACACTCACCTTGATCGTCAACGGTGAGGCCCTGCTCGAGGTCCAGGACGCTACCTTTGCATCGGGCATAGCCGGCTTGATGGTCGGTACCCGCGCAGAGCCTGGTGTTGTGGCCCAGTTCGAGAGCTTTATGGTCACGATGCCCGAGGCGATCCCCGATGAACCGCCTGTGAGCGAGCCGACCCCGACGCCGCCACCGTCCGAGCCGATCGATGACCCAACGCCAGCGCCACCTGCTGAGATCGTGTTCCAGCACGATTTCACAGCCCCCCGTCGCTTTTGGCAGACGGATCAGCCAGGCTTTAACCTGGCCTATGTCAATGGCGCCTATCGGGTGCGGAATGACTTTTGGAATTCCTTTGTGAGCAGCGCCCTGCCCGGGACCTACACCGATCACCGGGTGTTTGCTGACGCACGCTTTGTGGATGGGCCCACGACGGGCTACTATGGCGCTGTCTGCCGATTGCA
Organism: Anaerolineae bacterium; assembly: GCA_007132185.1. Taxonomy (GTDB): domain Bacteria; phylum Chloroflexota; class Anaerolineae; order UBA1429; family UBA1429; genus UBA1429. Next base: position 10,952 of record SLPC01000137.1, read on the forward strand.
GGATGCATGGAACTATTATGCGTTCGTCATCGGCCACGACGGCTTCTTGGGTATCGTACGGATCCAGAATGGAAACGTGACCTTCCTTGCACAGGCTCAAGAGGCAGGGAGAATCCTGCCCGCAACCGAGGTCAACCGAGTCGGAGGCATTTGCCAGGGCAATAACCTCTCTTTGATCGTCAATGATGAGATTTTGCTCGAGGCCCAGGACGCCACCTTTGCATCCGGTATCCCCGGCGTGATGGTCGGTACTCGCGGACAGCGTGGTGTTCTCGTCGAGTTTCAGAATTTCATCGTCACGCGGCCATAGGGACTGCCCGAGGCATGATCGATGATCTGGATAAAAGCAGTTATCGACTGTCACGACATCGTGATGTACGTGACGTCTACAGTATCTATATGGTATGAGCGTAGTTGACAAGAGATCGTAGACGTATCTGTCTCGCACATTCGATCCAGCCGAACAACGTATGGATCAGGATGGTGCAATAGATAGAGAGGCCGGTGACTAACATCACCGGCCTCTCTCTTGCTATGCCTGTTCGTTGCGGACACTATTGCCGACAGACCAGCCCAGATTCATCAGTATCCGTCCGGTCAGGAGTGCCTATGATTGCTGTGGTGATGACTAGCGCGGGGCCACAGGCAAACGAACCGCATGCAGTCTGCATGGAAATCATTGAAAGGACACGGAATAGCGATCAGATCGTATACCAGACTGGTGGACCGGCGCATTTGCATCGCTTGCTTGACAAAGCCCTTGACGCCGGCTTACACGCATGATAATATGTCAATATAAGGTCTCACGTGGGCAACCGTCTATTGCCTCACAGTCAGTCAAGCCTTGTACCTTATATCGCCTGTTCTAAAGGAGGCATAGCATGAAAAGCTTACGCGCCTACAGACCGTTACACTGGTTTGTCGTCCTCTTGCTAACCATGGTACTCGCTGCAATTCCCATCTTGGCCCAAGAGCCGGCCCTACCAGCGGACCAGGTGCTGTTCCAACACGATTTCACACCACCCCGTCGCTTTTGGCAGACGGATCAGCCAGGCTTTAACCTGGCCTATGTCAATGGTGCATACCGGGTGCGCAACAACTTTATCAACTCGTTCGTCAGCAGCGCCCTGCCCGGGACCTACACTGACAGTGGGGTCTTTGCAGACGCCCGCTTTGTGGACGGGCCCACGACGGGCTACTATGGCACCGTGTGCCGATTGCAGGATGCATGGAACTACTATGCGTTCGTCATCGGCCATGACGGCTCGTTTGGTATCGCACGAGTACAGAATGGCGTTGTGACCTTCCTAAGCGAGTCGCGCGAAGGGATCGGCATCCGCCCCGCCACGGAGATCAACCAGGTGGGCGGCATCTGCCAGGGCAATACGCTCACGATGGTCGTGAATGGCCAGAGCCAGGTTCAGGTCCAGGATAACACCTTTGCGTCCGGTACTACCGGCTTGATGGTGCTTACCCGCGGGCAGCCCGGCGTTCTCGTCGAGTATCAGAGTTTCATGGTGACGACGCCAGAGGCGCCCCCTGAGGCACCCCCGGTGACCGAGCCTGTTGCGCCGGCACCGGTGCCTGTGGAGACCCGAAGCCTTGTAGGCGCTGCCGGTGGCGCGCACCACGACTATACCGTCACCTACCCGGCAGAGACTGAGGTGACGGTGTCGATGACTTATTGGCCATCCGATCCATCCTTTTGGACCGGGATCGGGTTCAATGTATGGAGTAACGGCCACCTGGTCGCCGAGGGCGATCGAGTCGATGGCGATAACGTTGTGCAGGCCACCTTTGTCGCCGAGGCCAATGCAGAGTATGTGATACAGGTTTTCAACTACATTGACGGCCGTGGCATCACGTACCAACTGAGCACAACGCCGTAATTTACGCGGGATGATCTACTACAGGTTCGTTGTATGAGCATAGCTTGGCAGAGATCGCAGACCTGACTATCTCGACCAATCAGGCTGGTCGGATCAGGCTAATGGCCTGGAATGGTACAACGGAGAGGGGTCGATGAAAACACTCATCGACCCCTCTTTTTGCGGATACCTAGTCCTTGGTGGATGCCCGGAGCTTGCCGCGCAGGTACGGCTTTTTGTCAGAGGGGCCCTGCTCCTCTTCCAGGCCAGCAGCGCGTATCGTGGTATCAAAGCAGTCGGGACACAGCCCATGGGTAAAGCTGGCTCGGGAGTGCTGTGCGATATATCGCTCCAGCTGGGTCCAGTAGCCCTGGTCGTCGCGGATCTTTTTGCAGCCGGCACAGATGGGCAACAGGCCACTCAGTTCGCGCACGTTGGCGAGGGCCTCCTGCAGAGCGGCGATCAGATCCTCCCGTTCGCGCTGCGCCCGGATATGGCGCGTCAGATCACGCAGAATGATGATAGAGCCCGTCCGCTCACCAGAACTCTCGATCAGGGCGGATTCCTCAGCCATATAGTGCCTGGCATCGTCCCCTGTTCCCAGCACCACCGTCTGATCTCTGTAATGGTGGGGCATCTGGGCCGTGAGCATAGGCGAGAGCTGCGGCGCCAGGTTGTACAGGTGGCGCCCCACCAGATCGCTCCCACCGAGCATCTGACGGGCGGCCGGATTCAGATCCAATAGCCGATCGGACGTGTCGACCACCAGCCAGCCATCTCGCATGGATGCGACGGCGGCATCTCGCGCAGCGGGCATCAGATCGAACAGCTGGCCCCAACGCATCCCTGCCGCAAGAAGCATGCCCGAGACGCCAAAGGCGATGGAGGTCGGGTCAAAGTTGAACCAATCATAGCCGCCCAGCAACCAGACAATATTGGCCCCCCAGGGACAGAGTACGCCGGCCAAAAGCAGCAATGCCTGCATTCCCAGGGCGCGCCCCGATCGGCGCAGGAGGCGCACCAAGAGCACCGAGCCCCAGCCCATCAGGAGATAGCTATAGCCCACCATCACCCAGAACCAGGGACCATACGTCTTGGCCATCTGCACCACGGGGCCGCTGGCATCCAGCCAGACACTACGTCGCATCAGGCCATCAGTAGGATCGATCCAGAGCAAGAGCAGGCTGACCGCCGGGACGATCCAAAGGGAGGCCAGCTCGCTGGCGCGCAACCGACGGCGAAAGCGACTGTATGCGACGCAAAAGAGGAACCAGAACACAGAAGCGCTGACGATGCCAAAATAGATCATGTTGGTCCAAAAGATCTTGCCAGGCAGCTCCTGCACACCATATTGCACGAGTTCCGCAAGAGCCCACCAGCTCGTGGCACACAAGAGCGCGATGAGCGCCCGGGCCCCGGGTATCTTGCGACGATGCCACAAGGTCAGGGCCATCGTGATATTCACGATGGCCGAGAGGGCCAGCGGAACCACAAAGGGGCCATATCGCCACGTCACGGGGACACACCTCGCCGCACGCCAGAATCTGGGCCGGGCAGCGCTCCGCCCTGCCTGTTTCGGTTGATTCTCTCAGCCCACTCCATCATCTCTCAACCTTGCATCTGCATAAAGGCTTCTACCGCATCGTACACCGGGATGCCCGAGCGTCCCCCCGGGCAAGTGGCCTTGAGAGCGGCCGTTGCCGCGGCAAATTGGATACAGCGGGACAGGTCCGCTCCGCGCGCCAGGAGCGCCGCATAAGCCCCGTGGAACACGTCGCCACAGCCGGTAGTATCCACCACCTCTACGGCAAAGGCGGGCTGGTGCATCACAGGCCCTGCCCCCCGGGCGTACCAGCACCCGGCGTCGCCGGCGGTGACAACCGTAGCCGCACGGTTCCGACGCGACAGCGCCTCCACCGCCCGAGCCGGATCATCGCGGCCCGTCACCTGCTGTGCCAGCCCCGCGCTGACGATCAGGTGATCCGAGGCATCCATCATCGCGGGAACCTCGGGGGTCAAGAGACGCTCGACATCGGCCACCACGGGGATACCCAAGCGCTGTGCCACCTGAGCAGCCGCAACGCCTGCGGCGGCGACGCGATGGTCCAGAAAGAGAACTCGACAGCGAGAGATCAGCGCATCGGTCATCTCCTTGGGCGCCCGCGAGACAAAGCGCCGGGCATCGGAAAAGATGTTGCGGGTACCTGTGGAAAGGTCGATGATTATCACGGCGCGCACCGGCCGGGCCTCGGGATCGCGGCGCACCAGGCTGCAGTCCACTCCCTCCTCTTCCAGTGCCGCAATGGCATGGCGCGATAGCTCATCGTCGCCCAGGACGCCGGCATAGGCCGCGGTGCCACCAAGACGGGTCACCGCCACCAGGGCCGTCGCCGTGAGCCCGCCCCCCTGCCGAACTATGTCGGTCACGGGCATTTTAACATCAGGAGGTGGATAATGGTCCACATACAACAGATCGTCCACGGCGATGGCGCCAAAGCCAAGCACGTCAAACGTTGGGGTCAAACCGAATTTCCTCCAGTTATTGTCCTTCATCATCCTGTCCACGATCAGATCAGCACTGCGCCGCGCCGAAATCGGCAATCGCCCGGGCTTGCGCCCGTAGATTCTCGTGAGGCGTCCCCAGAGGTACCTCGCAGCCGGCGTTGCTGATGCCGCGCGGCCCCATGATCTCGAGGCAGCGATAGGTAGCCTGGTAGACACCCTCGGGGGTCCCCTGTAGCAAAACCGCCACCGGGTCAAAGTTGCCCGACAGAGCGGGCCTGCCATCGGCGTAAAGGGCTGCTGCCGTCTCCAAATCGACCATCCAATCCAGGTCCACGATGGTAGCCCCACTGTCCGCCATCTGTCGCAATATGCCCGTGGTATCGCCGCAGATGTGCAGCCGGGGGATGGCGCCCATCTCGCGCACCGCCGCGAACACGCGCTGCTCCCAGGGCAGGATGAGACGCTCATAAACGCGGGGCGACACCTGCGACGCCACCGATTCGCCCAGTCCGATGATGTCGGCTCCGGCCTCAACCTGGGCGCGGGCAAAGAGAATCGCCTGCTCACCGGTGATCTCCAGGAGCTCGGCCACCCACTCGGGCCGGTCATACAGGTCCAGCAACAGCTCGGTGACGCCTCGCAGATCCGCGGCCTCGGCCATGGCGCCCTCGACCCAGCCCATGATGGGGACAGAGCCGCCCACCTTCTCGCGGAACCAGCCCACCGCGGCCACTCGGTCGCTCATGCGCCGCCCCTGCGAGGGATCGATGGGGTGCAGCTTGTCCAAATCGGCAGGATCCGCCAATAGCGGCCGTGTCGCCAGAGGCAACGAGTCCTCCGGGAACTCGACCTGCAGGCCGAGATCGGCAGCCTCGCGATAGGGGTCCGAGATGGCCTGCACAATGTCCAGATCGAACGCCTCCAGGACGGCCATATTGGCCTCGCACAGCACGCGATGATCCTGATAGTAGCGCGAGAGCGGCGCCCCAATATGGTGGGCGGCGAACTGCATCATGATATCGAAATTCGGCGGCCGATCGACCGGCTCACCCGCCAGCCGCTTGTGCGTTCGCTCCAACGAGTTCATGGCAAGTTCCTCCTCTTGTCAGCCGACAGCCAGTCTGCCAGCCAGCGCAGCAACAGTTCCGGCCAGATTGCCAGGGTAGCGTACTCCTGGGCCAGGCCTACGCCATGGGGGCCGTGGGCAAAGATGTGCAGATCCAACGGCACGCCCGCTGCCCGACAGGCGGCGGCATAGCGCAGGCTGTGGCTCACGGGCACCATCGGATCATCGGCGGTGTGAAACAAAAAGGTCGGCGGTGTATGGGCGTCCACGTGATGCTCGGCACTGACCGCAGCCCGGACCTCTACGCCGGGATCGCGCCCGAAAAGATTGAGCATGCAGGCCTCGTGCACATCGATCACCATCGAGATCACCGGATAAGCCAGGATCAGCCGCTCCGGACGGGCCGAGTGGTATCCGGCCAGATCATCCTCGCCGTCCGCATCGCCGTCATACTGGCTGGCCACGGTAACGGCAGCATGGCCACCGGCCGAAAAGCCCATGAGAGCGATCCGAGTCGGGTCTATGCCCAGCTCGTAGGCCATGGCACGTGTCAGACGCACGGCGCGCGCCACATCCTCCATCGGCGCTGGATAGCGGGCCGGCGCCACCCGATAGTGGCATACGAGGCCAACAAGCCCATGCTGTGCCAGATACTGGGCCACAGGCGCTGCCTCGTGGGGCGACAGGAACCGATAGCCCCCACCGGGGCACACGATCACCGCGGCATGCGGCATGGCGCCGCGCTCGGTCGGATGATAGATCTCCAGGCGTGGGCGCTCCGTCGGGTTACGAGGGTTGTTAGCCGAGCCGTCTATCCATAGGTTGACAATACGTGGCCGCATCAGATAACGCTCCATCATGACGACCCTATGCGTGTTGGGTAGTCTACAAGACCTGACCTCGGCCGCCCTCGTCATCAAAGGATTATGCTCAGGTATTTTCGATGTGTCAAGAGCACCAAGCAGTCGCGACGGGGTAGGCGCTGTCCCATGCTCATTGACAGAAACGCGCCTGATGCCTACAGTAGAGACGAGATCTGATCGAATCGTGCCACGCAAACGGGACAGACAGAGGGGTGACCATGCAAGTGATCGAGACCGCCCTCGAGGGCGTGCGCATCATCGAGCCTCGGGTGTTCGAGGACCGCCGAGGGTTCTTTTTCGAGAGCTACAACGAGCGCGTCTATACCGAGAGCAGTATCACGGATCGGTGGGTGCAGGACAATCATTCGCGATCCACCCGGGGCACCCTGCGCGGGCTGCACTATCAGATCGCTCCCGGCCAGGCCAAGCTGGTGCGCGTGGTCTCTGGCAAAGTCTATGATGTGGCCGTCGACATCCGTTGGGGCTCGCCCACCTTTGGCCAGCACGTGGGCGTCATGCTCTCTGCCGAGAACAGGCGCCAGCTCTATATCCCGGTGGGGTTTGCTCACGGATTCTGCGTCGTGAGTGACTCGGCCGATTTTCTTTACAAGGTCACCAGCTACTATGCACCCCAGGACGAGCGCGGCATTCGCTGGGACGATCCCACACTGAACATCCCGTGGCCCATCGAGCAGCCCCTCCTGTCGGACCGGGATCTGGCCCTGCCCCTGTTGCAGGACGCCGACAGGGATTATGTCTGGCGCCCCTCAGCGTGACGCTTCCAACGGCAGCTCATGCGGGGCATGGATGCCCTTTTCCGTGATGATGGCCCGGATCAGACGGGCGGGCGTGATGTCAAAGGCCGGGTTCCGCGCTTTGGCCTGGGCATGACTGACGCGCACCCGCGCCCACTCGCCCGCATCGGTGATCCCCGTCACATGGAGAACCTCATCGGCATTGCGCTCCTCGATGGGGATCGTGGCCCCGTTGGGAGACCTGGCATCCAGCGTGCTGGTCGGCGCGGTCACATAAAAGGGCACATCATTGTCGGCGGCGCACAGGGCCTTTTCGTAGGTTCCGATCTTGTTGGCCACGTCGCCATTGGCAGCCACCCGGTCGGCCCCTACGATGACCATGTCGATCTCGCCCGTCTGCATCAAGCGCCCGGCGGCATTGTCGACGATGACCGCATGGGGTACCCCCTCGCCCTGTAGCTCCCACGCTGTCAGCAAGGCGCCCTGCCCGCGGGGGCGCGTCTCGTCCGCAAAGACAAAGACCCGCTTGCCCTGCCGCGCCGCCACATAGACCGGCGCCAGGGCGCTGCCCCAGTCCACAAAAGCGAGCCAACCGGCGTTGCAGTGGGTCAGTATGTTGGCGCCATCGGGGATCAACGTCGCGCCCAGCTCGCCGATGGCCTGCCCGGCAGCGGCGTTCTCGTCGGCCATGGCCTGCGCTGTCTCGACGGCGGCCTGGCGCGCGGCCTGCACCGAGTCAGCCCCCCCGATGGCGTCAAGCACCCTTTGCACGGCGTAAAAGAGATCCTGGGCCGTGGGCCTGGTCTGGCGCAGAGTCTCGGCCCCCGCCTGCACATAGTCCATAAATTCGGGACCATCGGGAGCCTCCAGCGCCACCTGGGCCATGCCATAGCCCGCCGCTGCGCCGATGGCACCAGCCCCGCGCACGATCATGGAGCTGATGGAGCGAGCGGTGTCGTGGTGGGTTGGCAGATCGATGAACTCGAACCGGAGAGGGAGCATCGGTTGGTTCACCATGCGCACGGTGCTCCCCTCCATGATCACAGTGCGATAGTCGGTGCCTTCAACACGCATGGCCATACCTCCCTGGTGTGTGTCACTCGCTGGCAGCTGCCTCCGACGGGCGCTCCCGCAGAAACGCCAACAGCCCATTGGCAATGCCGGAGGCCACCCGCTCCGGCTCCTGGGTGAGCAGATGCCGATCGCCGCCCATAAAGCCGATCTCGATGATGGCGCCGGGGGTCTGGGGTGAGATGCGCCGCAGAGCATGATATTGCCGCATATCGTCGGTGATGGTGTCCGCGTGAAATCGCAGACCCGTAGCATCGGCATATTCGCGCACCAGCATCTCCACCAGCCTGTCCTCTTGCTCCCGATCAACGGCCTGGGTCATGCGCGCAACCTTGAACCCCGACAGGTCGATACACGAATCGGCATGGATCGCCAAGAACGCGACGCCGCGAAAGCCGTCCAGTTGGGGCGCATACTCGGGCAATATCACCACCCGATAGCCCCTGCGCCGAAGCAGGCGCGCCACCCGATTGGCGATGTCAACGGTGATCTCGACTTCCTGCAGGCCATCGGGGCAGACGGCCCCCGAGTCGTACTCCCAGTGGCCCGCCAGGATTCCCACGGTGGCCTGCCGCGCGCCGAGCACGCCCCAGATGCCGCCCGTGGGAGACGTCTCGGCCAGCCCCACCAGCAGCAGAGCGCCCAGCACCATCAAGACCAGCACGGTCAGCGCGCGGGCGATCTTTTTCAATGGTGATACCTTCCGGATGGTGGGCAAGCGATACATGTAGCCATCTGATTCTGGACACAGTTTAGCCATGCTCAGGCTCCCGGTCAAAGCATCGACCGCCTGACGAAAGGCGCGTTCGAGATAACGGTGTCGCCATTTGCGCCTGCGGCCAGGGACGGTTAGAATGCGCTTCAGACTCACAGAATGGCAAGGTACATGCGTTTCGACATTCTCACCCTGTTTCCAGGGCTGTTCGACAGTATCTTTCAGGAGAGCATCGTCAGCCGCGCCATCGAGGCCGGGCTGATCGAAATACAGGTGCACAATATTCGCGATTACGCCCCGGGCAAGCATCGCGTCACCGATGATGCCCCCTATGGCGGGGGCGGTGGCATGGTGATGAAGGTCGAGCCGATCGCCTATGCCCTCGAGGCCATCGTGGATCCCGAGCTGCTGGCCCGGCAAAAGTCCAGCGGCATCACGGAGGTGCCCGTGATCGTGCTCACGCCTGCCGGTCGCCGCTTTGACCAGGTCCAGGCCCGCGCGCTAGAGCGACAGAGCCGTGTCGTCCTGATCTGCGGACGCTATGAGGCAATCGATCAGCGTGTGGTCGACCTGTTCGCCACGGATGAGGTCTCGCTGGGCGATTTTGTGCTCTCTGGCGGCGAGATCCCTGCTATGGCCATTGTCGAGGCGGTCACTCGCCTTGTACCGGGGGTGCTGGGTGACATGCGGGCCATCGTTGAGGACTCATTCAGCCAGGGATTGCTTGAGGGCCCGCACTATACGCGTCCCCCCGAGTTCCGGGGCCTTGGTGTGCCGGAGGTGCTGCTGTCAGGAGATCATGCCCGGGTGGCGCGCTGGCGCCGGCACCAGGCCCTGCTGCGCACTCTGGGGCGACGCCCCGATCTGCTGGCAGATGCCAAGCTGAGCCGCCACGATCGCGAGTTCTTGACAAGGCTGCAACAAGATTCGGAAACCACCGAATGCTGAACTCGATCTTGAGCATGCAGGAGATCTGATGCCACGAGCCCAAGTACCCAATGTTGTCATACGCCGCCTGCCGCTCTATCTGCAGACGTTAGAGCGCATCGCCGAGACAGGCCAACAGGTGGTCTCGTCTACTGAACTGGGCAACCAGATCGGTGTGAGCTCGGCCCAGATCCGCAAAGATCTGTCATACTTTGGCGAGTTTGGGAGGCAGGGCCTGGGCTATGATGTAGAGAATCTGCGGAATCAACTCAAGCGCATCCTCCAGCTTGACCAGGTCTGGCACATCCTGCTGGTGGGCGCGGGCGCCCTGGGACATGCCCTGGCCAACTATCGCGCTTTTGAGGAACAGAATTTCGCTATTGTGGCCGTGCTCGACAATGACGAGGCCAAGATCGGCCAGCCCATTGGCGACCTCACGGTTCAGCCCATGACGAGCATGGAGAGGGCTGTACGCGATAACCACGTCGAGATCGGGATTCTGGCCGTGCCGGCCCGCGCCGCGCAATCTGTCGCTGACAACCTGATCGCCACGGGCATACGCTCTATCCTCTGCTATGCCCCCATCACTCTCTCCGTCCCCGAGCATGTGCATGTCGCGTACATCGATCCAGTGACGACCCTGCAGACCATGACGTACTACCTGTAGATCAGCTAGCTCTGCCTTTTAGCGGTTCTTGTTCCTTTGGCTCCCCTTTTTCTTGGATCATTGTCTAATATAGCGCTATTTTACCCAATAGTGCATGACCCTTGACGTATGGGTATGATTACTGTAAACTATAGATAGAAAGATTAACTTGGCGGTTGGGTCATATTGTAGAACGGCGCTGTATCCGATACGGCGTCCCGATGGCATAGTCCGTGCGGAGGCGGTCATGGATGAGCGAGAAGCCTATCTAGCAAGGTTGCAGGCACAGGCTGATCGGTGGCAGACTCAGATTCACTCTCTCAAGGCGCAAGCCAACATGGCCCAAGGGGACACTGAGAGAGTCTATGAGGAACGAATCCAGGAACTGGAAGAGAATCACGCCCAAGCCGTCGACAAGATCGAGGAACTGGAGAATACAAGCGACGAGGCGTGGCGTGGGGGGTTGGCGGGAGAATTCAGGGCGGCCTGGGATGAGCTGGAAGAGACAATGGCCGTCGCGCTTGGGCGTTTTCACAATCAGTGACGCTGAGAGCCCGCCTCTCTGGACATATCATATGGACCACTGACCGTACATCGGGATCGCATCCTTATCGAGCTGATGGCGCTCTGTCGCGGTCAGCTCGGTTGCCATTCGTGCGGGCCCAACAGCCGAGCATTATATATAGGAGGCACTATTCATGGATATCATCACCATCGATCAGGTCAAGCAGCTCGCCGAGATCGATTCGGGACCTCGTCTTTCGCTGTATATGTCGACGCATCGAGCGGGCGACCAGATCGAGCAGGATCCGATTCGCCTGCGGAATCTCTTGCGGCAAGCCGAGAAAGAGCTCAAGGCCGCCGGTCTGCGTACACCCGATATCCGTTCCATGCTCCAGCCTGCTCGGGACCTCCTGTTAGACTCGCTCTTTTGGGAGCATCTCGGTGACGGCTTGGCGATCTTTTTTACGCAAGAAGATTACTATCTCTTTCGTCTACCCATCTCGTTTGATGAGCTAGTCATCGTCTCGCAGCGCTTTTACTTGAAGCCGCTCTTGCCCTACTTCATGGATGATGGCCTCTTTTACATTCTGGCTCTGAGCCAGGATGAGGTCAAGCTAATCGAAGCTACATTACATACTGTCGGCGAGGTTCCCATCCGAGACATGCCACAGAGCCTGGCTGAGCTCTTGCAGTTCGACGAGTTTGAGCAAAATCTACAGTTCCACACCAGCACAGCCCCACCCACAGCGGGCCGTCCGGCCATGTTTCATGGGCATTCTGATGAAGATGAGCTCAAGCCGCGCATCTTGCAGTGGTTCCAGCGCATCGATGAGGCCCTGCCCGAGTTCTTGGCCGATCGAGAGACGCCCATCGTGTTGGCCGGCGTGGAATACCTGATCCCGATCTACCAAGAGGCCAATTCTCTCTGCTGCGTGCTCGATAAGGCGATCGAAGGGAACCCTGAGGAACTATCTGCCAAAGAGCTGCACGCCAAAGCCATGGACATCATCCGGCCGTTCTTTGCGCAATCGCGTCGTCAAGCGCAGGATCACTACCAGGAGTCGGCGGGTACAGGCCTTGCCACAGCCCAGTTTGAGGAGGTGGTATTGGCCGCGCAATATGGACGCGTAGAGACGCTCTTTGTCGCCGGAGATACCCAGGTCTGGGGCACCTACGATCCGGACAATGGTACCGTCGAAATGCACGCGTCACCCGAGGAGGGAGGTCGGGACTTGCTTGATGAGGCCGCTGTGCAGACCCTACTGAACGGGGGCCGCGTCTTTGTCCTTTCACCAGAGGAGATGCCCGACAACGCCTCCCTGGCCGCGATCTTTCGCTACTAGACAGGTATGGCAGTCGCCGATAGGCCTACTCACAGAAACAGAGCTACGTGCATCTCGCCTGGCGGGATGCACGTAATGCCGATTCTACATGGGTTGGAGCGACCGACGCAGCATGGGCAGATGCTTGACTGCCTCGCCGCAGCCCAGGGCCGTACAAAGCATGGCGTTATCGGCGACGTGGCAGGGGATCCCCGTCTCCTCGGTGAGGAAGCGATCCATGTTACGCAGGAGCGCGCCGCCGCCGGTCATCACCATCCCCCGATCGATGATGTCAGAGGCCAGCTCAGGAGGCGTCCGCTCCAGAACAGCCCTGACCGTGGCCGAGATGGCATCCAGAGGCTCGCTGAGAGCATCGGTGACCTCTGAGGAGTTTACGTTGATGGTGCGAGGCAGGCCCGCCACGGCATCTCGACCACGCACATCCATCGTCAGCGGCTCTTCCATGGGCAACGCAGAGCCGATGCTGATCTTGAGCTGCTCTGCAGTCTGCTCGCCGATCAGGAGATTGTACTTGCGTCGAACATAGGCCGCGATAGCCTGATCGAACACATTGCCAGCCACACGTACCGAACTGGACTCGACGATCCCAAACATCGAAATCACCGCGGTCTCGGCCGAGCCGCCCCCGATATTGACGATCATGTTACCAGAGGGGGTACCGATAGGCATGTCAGCGCCCAGCGCAGCCGCCAGCGGCTCGGGAATGAGATGTGCAATACGTGCCCCTGCCTGGAGAGCGGCATCGCGCACGGCGCGGCTCTCGACGGTCGTCACACCGGCTGGCACACTGAGCACCACCTCCGGCCGACGCTCCAAGCCGCTACACAGCCTGCCAATAAAATAGCGTAGCATGGCCTCGGTCACGACATAATCGGCGATAACGCCGCTTCGCATGGGGCGGGCCACCTCAATGGTTTCGGGGGTGCGCCCCAACATGGCGCTCGCCTCATTGCCCACGGCCAGGATGCGATTGTCACTTACCGAGATAGCCACCACAGAAGGCTCATTGAGGACCACGCCCTTGCCACGCACAAAGACGATCACGTTCACCGTGCCAAGATCTATGCCGATTTGCTTGCCGAACATCAGCCCTCCTGCCTGTGTACAACTTTTGGCGCGTATAATAGCACGTTATGATATACTGCGCCAAGTGGAGGCTTGTCGATAAAAAGCCCCATGTCTGGCTGAGGTAGCGATGGAAACCCCGACGCACCCCTGACAGTTGGGCCCTTTTAGCGAGGAGTTTATGAACAGAATCATCACACTTACAACCGATTTTGGCCTCGGCGATGGGTATGTCGCGGCCGTCAAGGGCACCCTGCTCGCCCTGGCGCCAGACGCTCAACTGGTGGACATCACACACGAGATCGCCCCCCAGAATGTGCACGATGCGGCCTTTGTGTTGGCCAATGCCATCCCCTACTTTCCCATGGACGCGGTGCATCTCATTGTGGTGGACCCGGGCGTGGGCAGCGTGCGACGCACGCTGGCGGCACGAACGGCGCGGGCAACCTATGTAGCCGCCGACAATGGTGTGCTGACGCTGGTCTGGCGTCACGAACCACCTCTAGAGATCGTGTCTCTCACGGAACCGCGCTTTTGGCGGGCGGGCCAGATCAGCCATACCTTTCATGGGCGCGACATCATGGGGCCCGTGGCAGCGCACCTCGCCAATGGCGTGCCACTGAGCGACTTGGGCCCCTCGATCACCGATCCTGTCACCCTCGATATGGCCGAGCCGGTGGAGATGCCCGATGGTCAGCTGCGAGGCGAGATCATCTATGTCGACCGCTTTGGGAATTTGATCAGCAACATTCCGGCAGACCGGGTCTCCGACCCCATATACGTCGATATAGAGAACCGGCGCCTACCGTTGAGCCGACATTATGCCGAGGTGCCGACAGGCAAGCCGGTGGCTCTGATCGGCAGCCACGGCTATCTGGAGATCGCGGTGCGCGAGGGAAACGCGAACAAGAGGCTCCGACTTGGGCGAGGCGCGCCGGTGGTCATCTCGGCCAACCGCCAGGCAGAAGCAGGCTAGCGCTCGAGTCGCGCCAGCCTGCTCCATCCTCACGTCAGATCACGACTCGAGCTCGTCCGCAGGCGCTGGCTCCATCTGCAGCAAGAGCTCGCGCAACGCCCGGAAAAAGTTATCAAAGACCGTGACCCGTTCCTGCATGCCCGCAACGTTATCGTCGAGCTCGGCAATCTGCGTGCTCTGGGTGTCCAGCTCATCCTCGGCGGCTTCTACGCGGCCATCCAGGTCGCCCAGCTGCTCGGCGCTCTGCGCAGCTTGGTCCTCCAGATCCGCCACCTGCTCCTCGAGGTCGCTCACCTGTCCTGCCAGGGCCTCCAGCTCCGCCATGCGAAGCTCCAGGTCGTTGGTCTGGGCGCTGAGCTGATTCACTCGCTCCCACGTCAGCTCCTGGTTGGCCTGCATCGTATCCATATTGCGGCTCAGAGCCATGACCAGGCTCATGGGTGCATAGGCCAGGGTTCCCGGAAAGATTACAAAGAGGAGAACGGTGAGCAGCACGCCCAGTGCACCACCCAGAAGCACAAGAAGCACGCTCCGCCCTGCCCCGTCTCGACGCTCTCGTTCGGGCGGCTCCGTGTGCGTCTCTGCTTGTCGCTCAAAGCGGCGCTCTTCTCGAACCGGTGGCGGCACGGGCGCCGCGGCGGGCTCTGGCTCGGCCTGTGGCGGTTCCTCGGCTCGAGCGGTTCGTGGCTCCTCGGCTGCCACCTCATCGCCAGCCCGTGGCGCCGACTGCGACTCCTCAGGCTCGACAGGCGCCCCTGATTCTGTCTCCTGCACCGGCTCTTCTGCGGGCGGGAGCTCTTCCTCCGGTACCTCCATCTCCTCATAGGCATGCAGCTCTGCATCGAGCTCTTCTTCGTCCTCGGCGGGAAGTTGGGGCTCTTCCATCTCAAGCTCAGACGGCGTCTCGTCTTCTTCCGAAGGCGCAAAGGCAGGAGGCAAAACCTCCTCCTGGATCTCCTCGGGTGCGCTGGCGGTTAGATAGGGGCGTAGATTCTCCACCTGATCCGCACCGATACCCGGCACGCGCGCCAGCTCATCGACCGAGCCAAACGGGCCAGCGGACGCTCGGTTTGCCACGATGCGCTCGGCCAGTAGACGGCCAATGCCCTCTAGCTCCGCCAACTGCTCTACTGAGGCAGTATTCAAGTCCACAGGGCCCTGATGCGTCGGTGTACCTATTGGGTCCATATTCCCTCCTTTTAGCAAACGGCACTCAACCTGCCAATGGCACCCTGGTCGCGTCATTGGGGTGAGATAGCAGACAAAATAGTCCAGTATTTCACGAACTCCTGTCAGATCCATTATAACAGACGCCTCTATCCGCATCAACGACGATGGACGCCGTTGACAGAAGCGCCCCTTGTGGCTAGGCTGACAACATCTCAGAGACGAGGAGGCCATCATGCGAGCCGTGGATCTGATCGAGCGCAAACGCGATGGATGCGAATTGACGACAGAGGAGATCCTCTTTTTCATCCAGGGTTATGCCGAGGATCGCATCCCCGACTATCAGACCGCCGCCTGGGCCATGGCTGTATTGCTGCGTGGCATGACAGTCCGAGAGACCATCGATCTGACCATGGCCATGGTTGCATCGGGGGAGACTCTGTCCTTGCGCCGGCTGGGCCCTGTTGTTGTCGACAAGCACTCGACGGGGGGCGTGGGCGACAAGACGACTCTGGTCGTCGGGCCGTTGGTGGCCGAGGCAGGGCTACCCGTCGCCAAGATGTCGGGCCGGGGCCTGGGCTATTCGGGCGGCACCCTGGACAAGCTCGAGTCCATCCCCGGGTTTCGGGTGGACCTTTCGCCCGAGGCCTTTTATAACATCATCGCCGAGCATGGCATGGCCGTAGTGAGTCAGACCGCCGACTTGGCGCCGGCCGATGGCAAGCTCTATGCTCTGCGCGACGTGACCGGCACCGTTCCCAGCCTGCCACTCATCGCCAGTTCGATCATGAGCAAAAAGATCGCAGGCGGGGCCGATGCCATCGTTCTGGATGTCAAGGTGGGCCGCGGAGCCTTTATGGAAACAGTGACCCAGGCGCGCGAGCTGGCCCAACGCATGATCGATATCGGCCACGGTGTGCAGCGCAGGGTTACCGCCGTTCTGGCGGACATGAACCAGCCCCTGGGCCTGGCCATCGGCAACAGCCTGGAGATCATCGAGGCTATTGAGACGCTGAGAGGCAACGGCCCCAAGGACCTGCGAGAGCACTGTCTGACCCTGGCCGCCGAGATGCTCCTCCTGGGGCAAAAAGCCGATACACCCGAGGCGGCGCGCGAGCATCTCGGCGAGCTCCTGGACACGGGGCGCGCACTGGAGCGTTTTCGCCGCTGGGTGGCGGCCCAGAGTGGCGATCCCGATATCGTCAACGACATCATGAGGCTGCCCCAGGCTCCCGTACAGCACCTGGTCGCCGCACCGCGCAGCGGGCACATCGCCCGCCTCGATGCTCGCACCTGCGGCCTGGCGGCGGTGACACTGGGCGCTGGTCGGGAAGTAAAGGACGCCCCCATCGATCCGAGTGTGGGCATTGTGCTGCACGCCAAGGTGGGCGACCCTGTCGAGGCAGGCGAACCTCTGTTGACGATCCACGCCCGTACACAGGAGGAGGCCCAAGCCGCAGGTCGCCGCCTGCTGGCCGGCTATGGTTGGTCGGATACGGCGGTGCAGCCCGAGCCGCTCATTCACGAGATCCTGAGAGAGGACTCCTAGAGGCGCAGATCGCCATTGGCTACCAATCCGTTTGCGCTCGCTCGTTCACCACCCGCTGGTAGACGGCCTGGGTCTGCCCCGCAATCACATCCCAGTTGTAGACGGTCGTGACCTTTGCATAGGCATTGGCCACGCGCATGGCGGCCCACTCGGGATGTTGCAAGGTGTGAATGATCCCCCAGGCACATGAGCTCGCGTCTCCGGGATAGACGGTGATGCCCGTTTCGCTATGTTCCACCACCTCTCGTAGCCCCCCCACCTCCGAGACCACGACGGGCACGCGGGCCGCCATCGCCTCGAGCGCCACGATGCCAAAAGGCTCGTACAGGCTGGGGAACACGGCACAGTCCGCCACTTTGAAGAGGCGGTTGCGATCCTCATCGGGGATGAACCCCAGAAGCTCCACCCTCTCACTCAGGTACAGTGAGGCAACCAGGGCGCGCATGGCCTCTAGCTGAGGCCCGCGCCCTGCAATGATGAACTTGGCCTCCGGCATAGTGGCCAGCACAGCAGGAGCCGAACGGATCAGGGTCTCGATGCCCTTTTCGTCCACAATGCGCCCGACATGAAAGACGATCTTTTCGTGCGGCAGCGCGAACCTTTGGCGGAACTGGGACAGGTCAACGCCCTCCAGGGCCTCAAAAGTCCCGGGATCGACGCCATTAGGGATCACATCCAGTTTGTCGTGGGGCGTTTGGAAATTCGAGTGAATCTCCTGCACCATATACTGCGTGCAGCAGATCACGCGCCAGGCCTCATAGGTCAGTTCCCACTCGACCTCGTGGATGCGATGCGCCTGGATGCCCCCAAGCTGCCCACGCCCCCGGCCAAGCTCTGTGGCATGCACTGTCGCTATCATCGGGAGCCGGTACGCTTGCTTGAGCTCTTTGGCAGCAAACGCAGTCAGCCAGTCATGATTGTGGATCAGATCAAAGGGACCCTGTTCCTCGACCAGCGTTCGGCAGTAGCTCGCCAGCACCTGGTTGGTCTGCAACGCCTCTCCATAAAAGTCGCCGGCCCCAAAGGTGGACACAGGCACGCGGTGCACGAACAGGCTTCCCTGCTGCTCTTGGCTGGCGCCGCCCTGCCGCATCGGTGTGACCACATGCATCTCGATATCGCGCCGGGCCAGGGCGGGGGCAAGATCGGCCACATGCTGACCCAGCCCTCCGACGATATGGGGCGGGTACTCCCAACTCAATGTCAAGACGCGCATAGCGCCTCCTCCTCCGCAACTGGCTGGAGCGCAGACCGCTCCTGAATCTCTGACTGTGTCGCATTATAGTCGCCTATAGAGGGGTCGCCAAGGAAGTGGGCGCTTTGCCATCCTGCTCTGTGAGCACTAGAATGGGGACAGCTACATTCTGGAAAGGACATATTCGTGAGCGATCAGATTCTCGAGGCGATTCGGGAGCATGCGATCCATGGCGAGCTATCATGCGCCGATGCCCATGCCATTGCGGCCCAGCATGGGATCAGCCCCGGCCAGATCGGTGCCCTCGTCAATGGAGAGAGCGACATCCGCTTTTACCGGTGCCAGTTGGGGCTGTTTGGCTACGGCGACAAGAGCCTGGGGCAGAGCAAGATCGTGCAGCCCGCAGCCCACGTCCCGCCCGAGATAGAGGCGGCGCTGCGCGACCGCGTCCGCGGTAGCGTCCATGATGGCAACATCTCCTGCCTGGATGTGTGGCAGGTGGCCGACCGGTTCGCTTACCCCCGCCTCGGCATGGGGAACATCGTCGAGGCCCTGGGGCTGCGGGTGCGGCCCTGCCAACTGGGCTGCTTTTAGTCGAGTTGCCAGAGCCATCTTATGCCCATCACTCTGCGCTCTGAGGCCGCCATCGCGGCCATGCGCCGCGCCGGCCATGTCAACGCACTGGCTCTGGACGCGGTGTGCCGTGCTGTGCGCCCCGGCATCTCGACGCAGGAGCTGGACCGCATCGCCGAAGACGTGATCCGCTCCCACGGCGGCACCCCTGCCTTTGTGGGGTATCCTAACAGCGATCCGGTCGGGCCACCCTATCCGGCCACCATCAACGCCAGTATCGATGACGAACTGGTCCACGGTATCCCTGGCAGGCGCAGCCTGCGTGAGGGCCAGATCCTCAGCATCGACGTGGGCACGATCCTGAACGGCTATGTGGGCGATTCCGCGGTCACTGTACCTGTAGG
>SLPC01000017.1 GCA_007132185.1 Anaerolineae bacterium
GACACTATCGAGCACTGCTGCTGGCAGTCCTCTTACTTTATTGAAAGGGGAGAGACTCTCAACCTGCAGCCTTTCATCGATCGTGATGCAGCCGAAGTCGATATGGATGACTACTACGCCAACCAGTTCGATCCGTGGAAGGATGAGGCCGGCGACATACACCTCATGCCGCGCTTTACTGGCACGATGGTCCTGTTCTACAACAAGGACTTTTTCGAGGAGCGAGGCATTCCCGAGTTGCCCAAGTCCTGGGATGATAACATCGACATCTCAGAGTACGCCGAGATCGGCAACATGTGCAAGGAGCGCGAAGGTCTCCTTATGTGGGGCAGCTCCAATTATGGCATGGGCGCCAACTGGCTGACGCAATATCACTTGCGCGGGTGGGGCACCAACATGGTCGACCCAGAAGACCGGCGGCGCTCCAACCTGGATTCTTCAGAGGCCCTCGAGTGCTTGGAGAATATCCGCAAGTGGATCCATGATGACAACTGGTTTGCGTACGGCGCCGAGATGGGCGGCGAGGGTGTCATGGCGCTATTCCTCTCCGGACGACTCGGTATGATGGAAATGGGGCCCTGGGAGCTGGTAAACGTGATCGAGAATGCCACCTTCCGCTGGGACGTGGCTCCCATCCCCAAGGGGCCCGGAGGCCAGACGACGCACCAGTCTGTAGATGGCTCGTTCATCTGGAGAAGGACCCAGCATCCCGAGGAGGCGTGGACCTTTATGAAGGCGGTCACCAGTCCTTACTATGGTCGCCTGTATATGAGGCACGCCACCAAGCAGCCTTCTCGAGTGAGCCTGGTGCCCGAGTTTACTGACATCATGAGAGATCAGTATCCGGAGACAGCCGATGTCAATCTGGAGGTGTTTGGCGAGTCCATGGAAAAGGACCTGGGCGGACCGGAAGAGATGTTTGTCAACGACAATGTCTGCAAGTCCGAGATCCTGCAGCCAGCTTTTGACAAAGTCATGCTGCTGAACGAGATGCCGGTATCGGTGATCGGAGAGGCCTCCAAGATCATCGAGCGGTTCAATCTGGGTGAAGTTGACATCACCCAGATCGGTTCTGAATTGGCCAACATCGGTATAC
This sequence comes from Anaerolineae bacterium, assembly GCA_007132185.1. Lineage (GTDB taxonomy): Bacteria > Chloroflexota > Anaerolineae > UBA1429 > UBA1429 > UBA1429. Next base: position 1,097 of record SLPC01000017.1, read on the forward strand.
GTTAGATGTAGGCGCCTGGTGATCCTTCTCACGGAGGGTCACCAGGCATCATTTGATGGTCACGATGCGTATCTTGTCTTGTTGAGCATAACTGATGCCAAAGTGGAGGATTTCCGGCATCAGCCCTCGTATTTTGTCGCGCTGCACAGACTCGCAGGATCAGGCCGCACCATGAGAGGAGCAAGCAGTGTCATTATCCGTCGCAAAAAGACAGACAGATGCATCTGCAGGGAAAACGATGTCCCATCAGAGGCGTGAGGCTCTCTACGGACTCATCTGTATCTCGCCCTGGATCATTGGATTTTTGGTATTCACCCTTGGGCCCATCATCGCTTCTCTGCTCATAAGCCTGTTTAGGACCGACTTTTTGTCCACATGGGATTTCGTGGGCGGACGCAATTACTCATTGATGGCAAGCGACCTTCTTGCGCGCAAGGCGCTGGGCAACACGGCCTATTATGCCTTCGCCGTCGTGCCCCTGAATACGGTCATTGCGCTGGGGATTGCCGTTCTGCTGAACCAGGGCATAAAAGGACAGGGATTTTGGCGGACCATCTACTATCTGCCATCGGTGGTCTCCATCGTGGCTGTTTCCATGCTATGGCGCTGGCTCTATCATCCTGACATCGGATTGCTCAATAGCATACTGGCAGTTTTCGGCATCCAGGGGCCCAGGTGGATCTATAGCGAGCAATGGGCGATGCCGTCCATCATTATGATGGCTGCGTGGGGTGCGGGCGGAGCCATGCTCATCTTTTTGGCCGGCCTGCGAGGCATCCCTACCGAGCTGTATGAGGCGGCAGAGATCGATGGCGCTGGCTCGATTCGCAAGTTCTTTGCCGTCACCATCCCCATGCTCACGCCAACGATCTTTTTCAATGTGGTCATGAGCATCATTGGTTCCTGGCAGGTCTTTGCCCAGTCATTCATCATGACTGAGGGGGGGCCAAACAATGCGACTCTGACATTGGTGCTGTACCTGTACCGCAAAGGTTTCCAGCAGTTCTACTTTGGCTATGCCGCTTCTCTAGCTTGGCTCCTCTTTGGTGTTGTTCTGATCTTTGTGCTGATCGCGCTGCGATCTGCGACGGCGTGGGTGCACTATGAAAGGGTCTAATCGTCTATGACATCCAATGGTGCCGTAATCCGTACTGATCGTCCCCAAGTTCGTCGCTTTCGTTTTCTGCGACGACCCAAAGATTTCGCGCTGCGTTGCCTTTTATACGTGGCAGTGATGATTGGAGCTGTGGCGTTTGCGATACCTTTCTACTGGATGGTCCGCACAGCCGTCATGCCAGGCCGCGAGGTCTACTCATGGCCGCCTGTCTGGATCCCATCCGAGATTCAGCTGCAGCACTTTGCGGCCCCCTTCCGGGCGTGGCCCTTTGAGCGCTGGTTTCTCAACAGTGGGATCGTCGCCACTCTGACCGTGCTGGGCGTGGTAACCTCGGCCTCCATTGTGGGCTATGGGTTTGCATGCTTGCGTTTTCGTGGTCGTGACCAGCTGTTTCTGATTGTGTTAGCCAGCATGATCTTGCCGCAGCAGGTGGTCCTCGTTCCCACCTACCTGCTGTTCGTGAGATTGGGATGGAACAACACCTTCCTTCCACTCATCGTGCCGGTCTGGCTCGGCCCTCCGTTCTTTATCTTCTTGCTTCGGCAGTTCTTTATGACCATACCGCGCGAGATGCTCGAGGCAGCCTACATCGATGGCTGCAGTCCCTTGGGGACCTATTTCCGGATCGCGCTTCCCCTTAGTCTGCCAGCGTTGGGTGTCTGCGCCATTTTCGCGTTCACCTTTGCGTGGAATGATTTCTTGTATCCCCTCATCTACTTGACGCGCATTGATCTGTATACAGTGGCCATTGGGCTGCGGCTCCTGCAGGGTATGCTCGGACGCAACATTCAAGCACTTATGGCGGCGGCCACGCTGGGCGCCCTTCCGACGATTCTGCTGTTCTTTATCGCGCAGCGTTATTTCGTTCAGGGTATCGTGATCACCGGCGTCAAGGGCTAGGGAGGTGGGCTACAGTACCACCGGCCAAGTTGAGTCACAGAACGCAACGAGTACCGCCTTGGTTAGCAACGGGCCCGGTGTTGCGAGTGATGTGCTTTATCTGCATCCCGCCAAACAGGAGGTCGCGGCGCGATACGACCGATACATTGCGAGCCCTTCCTATCCCATTATGCCGGTCGGCGTCCTGGGACTGGCGAACCTGCTCGTCGAGTCGGGAGCAAGGGTTCGAGGTCTCAACATCCCGCTCGAGTTTCTGCTCGACATCCAATTTGATCTGCGACGCTGGCTCAGGACGCATAGCCGACCTGCTATGATCATGGTGGATATGCACTGGTATGAGCACTCTTATGGCGCCCTGGATGTGGCGCGCGCCTGCAAGGCTATCTTTCCTGACACGCCAATCGTTCTTGGAGGCCTCACAGCCAGTCGGTATGCGGGATCGATCGTGGCACAGTTCTCAGAGGTGGACTATGTGATACGCGGCGATGCCGAGGAGCCGCTCAGGCTCCTCTATGAAGCGATACTCTCTGGGCGAACTTACCTTGACACGCTCAAGAGCATTCCCAACCTGGCATACCGCGACGGCCACAAGGTACGCCAGACAGCACAATCCTACGTGGCGGATGCCACAGACTTGGCTCGCCTCGATTTCGTTAGCCTGGATTTCCTCGAGCATCACCAAGCCTACAGTGCCATCCAGTACATTGGCGCCGGCCTCGTGAGTCCGTCCGAGGCCAAACTAAAAGGCCATTGGCTGGGCATGGGACGTGGATGCATTCACAACTGCTCGTATTGTGGCGGCGCCAAGGCAGCGCATCGCAAACTGGCCGGCCGTAACGGCCCCTTGCTTCGCTCGGCTGATCAGGTTGTGGATGATCTCAAGCGTCTTGATAATGCGGGCATCCACCAGGTATCTCTGGCACTCGACCCATGTATGATGGGCGAGGACTTTTGGAGGCCACTGATGGACGGCTTGGCCGAGAGAGGTCCTGAAATCGGCTTATACAACGAGTTCTTTCAGTTGCCTTCGCAAGAGTTCGTGGAAGCATTCTCCTCTGTTGCCGATCGCGAGCACACCGAGGTTGCGCTCAGTCCCCTGTCAGGAAGCGAGCGCGTGCGGCGCCTCAATGGCAAGCAGTTCACCGACGCAGAGCTACTGGAGGCGGTTGACTGGTTGGCGGAGAGAGAACTACCGTTATATGTGTACTTCTCCATCAATCTCCCGGGCGAGACTCTGCAGAGCTTTGATCAAACGATCGACCTCGCATCAGAGATATGTCGTCGATATCCACCTCACCTATTGCGTATGATCAACAAATGTCATACGATCGATCCGGCCTCGCCCATGAGCGAGAATCCCAAGAGGTATGGCATTCGCGTCAAGTACAAGTCGTTCATGGATTATTATCGCTACTGTGAGGCGACAGCCTGGCAGGCACGCCATGTGACCCGAGGCGAACATAGAGGCTTTGATAATCTGAGGTTGCGCAATGTGCAGGTGGAACAGATGGCTCGAAAGTGGGATGCGTTTGCGGAGGCCCAAGATGCGCGCTGTTTCCCGGTTCCGAGAGGCTGGTAACCCGGTGGTCAATGGCACGTGTGCTGTTCTGCCAACTGCGGCAACACTTGGCCGGATTGACCAGGAATGAGCTTTCCCAGTCTGACGGAGACGACAGTCACGACGCTCTAAGAAGAGCATAGGCACGGGGCTTTTGAGTCCTACAGCGTTTGCCATGAAAGGAGTCAGGTGGACAAGATCAAAGGTATCCTCGTTGGATGTGGAGGCATATCTCAGACCTGGTTGCGTGCGCTTGGCGAACTCGATTCGGTCGAACTTGTGGCGATGGTCGATATCGTTGAGGAGAATGCCCAAGAGCGCGCAGCTCAGTTCGGATACGAGGGGATTCTGATTACGGATACGCTCGAAAAAGCGCTAGAGCTCACCGGCCCAGAGGTCGTCTTCAACTGCACCATACCCGATGCTCACTATGACGTCAGCATGACCGCCCTGGAGTCTGGGTGCCATGTGCTGACAGAAAAGCCGCTGGCATCCTCCATGCAGAGCGCCTCTGAGATGGTCAGTGCGGCAGAGGATGCACAGCGCATCCTGGCGGTGATCCAAAATCGCCGTTACCATCCGCAACTGCGCAGACTGCGCTACCTCTTGGAGACTGGGCGCCTGGGTCAGATCACGACATGTAACTCTGACTTTTATCTTGGTGCTCACTTTGGGGGCTTTCGAGATCAGATGGAGCACGTCCTGCTGCTCGACATGGCTATCCATACCTTTGATGCCGCGCGCCTCATAACGGGCGAGAACCCCCTCTCTGTCTACTGCAAGGAGTGGAACCCCAGGGGATCCTGGTATGACCATGATGCATCGGCCATAGCTATCTTTGAGATGACGAACGGGGTCGTCTACACCTACCGGGGAAGCTGGTGTGCCGAGGGACGTAACACAAGCTGGGAGTCGGCATGGCGCGTCGTGGCAGAGAATGGAACGGCAGAGTGGGACGGCCTTGAGAGCGTAATGGTCGAACGCGTGGTAGAGTCCGCCGGGTTCCTATCGGACCTGGAGCCGGTTGCAGCGGATGATTTTGATTCAGGAACCAAAGTAGGAGGGCACGGGGGCGTCATTGGCGAGTTTGTGTCCTGCGTCAAAGACGGAGGAGTTCCTGAAACTGTGGCCAGCGACAACATCAAGAGTCTTGCCATGGTATTTGGTGCCATCGAGAGCGCACAAAGCGGTAGGCCCGTGGAGATCAACAGCTGAAGGGAGACGTCACAATGGACAGATCTGGGCATCAGGACATACGGATAGGGACACTGGTTCCCTGCAATCGGGTTGATCCGGCGAGCTACATAGAGAGCATTCTGCCACATGGGTTCGAGAGCTTTCAGCTCTTTTTCTGGGAGACTCTGGACGGCATGGATCTTGATCGTCTTGCGGACCAGCTTGCCGAGGTGCTCGATGGCACAGGCGCGGTCATAAGCTCGTTGGGGTTGTTCGGGAATCCGATGGATCACGAATCCAGGGACGTGCAATCTCTGCGGGACTGGGAGACCTGTATCGACAACGCTCATCGCTTTGGCTGTGACATCGTGGCCGGCTTTACAGGAAGGCTTCGCGGGCGTTCGATCGATGAGAATCTCGCCCGGTACAAAGAGATCTGGACGCCGTTGGCCGAAAGAGCGGCGGCTCAAGACGTGCGTATCGCCTTTGAGAACTGCCCGATGGAGGGCACTTGGGAGTCGGGAGACTGGAACATCGCGCACAATCCGGCTGCGTGGCGCCTGATGTTTGATGTCTTGCCGCATGAGAACATCGGGCTCGAGTGGGAACCGTGCCACCAAATGACCCAGCTCATCGACCCGATTCCGCAGATAAAGGACTGGTGCCACAAGTTTGTGCACGTTCACGGCAAGTGCGCAACGATCTTGTGGGATGTCGTTCGACGCGACGGCATCGGTGGCAAGTCGCCGTTTGTGTTTCATCGTACGCCAGGGTTTGGGGACTGCGATTGGACCAGGATCATCAGCCTCCTGCGCATGCATGGCTATACGGGAACCATCGATATTGAGGGCTGGCACGATCCGGTCTATCGCGGCGACTTGGAGATGACGGGGCAGGTGCATGGCCTGGAGTATCTAAAGCATTGCCGAGGTGGAGAGTACCGCGAGAATCCCTGATCTAGCATAACGATGCCAAGAGCCGCTGCCGAACGCCATTACGCCATGCCATACCCTATGCGTACACGGTGGTGAGGCGAGCATGATCCGAATGTCTCAGGTATGACCAGGGTCAGAGTCTGAGCTTCTAGACATGCCTTGAGCTGCAAATCAGGAGAGCCTTCCGATATAGCTAGCGTGTATCAGAAGGCTCTCGATCTATTGAGCAAAACGGTCCGCTGAAATCAGGCGAGAGGCTATTGAGAAGATCATTATCAAAGTGGCCTATCGTTAGTCTTCCCAACTGCTAGCCTGAATCTCATCTTGCCAACGCCCGCCCAATCGTCTCTGTTACCTGGGCATCGCCATTGTCCAGTGCATGGGTACAGATCGTCATCGTGACGGCCGCATTCGCATGATCGGTCGCTGGCTGACAATCGTGGTGGGCAGGCCTTCGGAAAGCAGCAGGCTTGCATGCAGGTGACGCCAGCCGTGAGGCATCATTCCTGACAGGTCAAGGCGGCCGCATTCACGGCGCAGGACAGTCTCTACGGAGAGCAGAGAACTGCTCAGTTATTCGGAATCGGTCCATAGTGCTGTTTCTGGAAGAGACCCGGTTGGGAGTCCAATTGAGTCAGTGGCTCGCAGACCATGGTGTGGATCAAAAGCACGCTGTAGCTGCCTGATGCTAGCCGGAGCCGCCCTCGATGAACGCCAGGAGCTGCTCTTCCTGCTCCTCCGTGAGCTGGCTAGCTCGATCTAGGGAGGGTAACAGGGTGCGATAGACCTCAGCGGCTCGGTCGGCATCGGTACGACTACCCTCCTCGGCCCAAGCCCCTAGCATTTGCCGGGACCAGATTGACGGTTCCCAAAGCTCTTGCCGAAAGTGGCGTGCGGTGTGATCGGTTGCTATGTAGTGACCGCCAGGTCCCAGCGCTTCGATGAGCTCCAAAGCGAGAGTCTCCTCGTCAACGGACAATCCCCGACAGATATGCGCCATGGCCCCGCAAAACTCATTGTCGAGGATCAGTTGCAGCGGCGAACAGACCTCATCAATCGAAAGCAGGCCGGCGTCAATATGCACGTGGCCTGAGGAGAGCAGAGTGGGGATCGCCGTCAGAGCCTTCTGAGCGCCGGACTCGCACGAGGGCACTTTGGCATCGGTAAGTCCAGCGTGCCCGCGAAACGGCAGGCCAAGCCGCCGGGCGATTTGTGTCATGGCCATGTTGGCCACAGCCATTTCCGGCCGACCGTAGGGGCGGATCAAGGTACGCATGTCTAGAGGGGAGAGGGAGCAGCTTATACCAAAACGGCTATCTTGAAAGAAAGCATGCTGGACCATGCCAATAGCCAGTTGCTCGGCCAGGATGATTGCCAGTGAGCCAGCCAGAGTGACTGGCGAGGTCGCGCCCATGGTATGCATGTCTCCCAGACTGACCTGTAGGCCACGCTCCCAAAAGTATAGATACTGATAAGCTTCGTGGCGCCCCAGCTTGAGGGCCGGGATCAGGTAGGCCGTGCCGCGAAAGATTCGCTGCATGGGAACGCCAAGCTGGTCTGCACGCAACTGGTACAGGTCATAAATCTGGGGACAGAGTTCGTCCAGATGGATGCTGCCATGTTCGCCGGCGCCGTATTTCCAGCAGTAGAACCGTTCATACAACGGCTCGAGTTGGTGAGGCACGTCAAGCCGACAGCCCAGTATGCCCGCTGAGCCGATATGCGGGAGAGCGCGCGCAAGGGCGATATAGGTCGCCAGCCGCTCCTCGGTCCAGGGCACGAAATCGCGCGTCTCGGGATCATGATAGAAGCCACTGTAGATGCCTGCCGACGCGGTAACGCGTGGCGCTTGCGTCTCTTCGCTTCTGCCTTGCATCTCACTCAGGAACCGGTCGACCAGCGGTTCGGGAAAACGCACGCGCTGCTGGCACAAGTCGATGTGGGCTCCATGCTCGGCCATATGCTCCAGCATGCGCCTGTTCTCGATGCAGAGCCCCACGGACTCTAGAACATGAAACGCCGCACCTACAATGTCATCACACTCGCTCTGAGAGAGTGCTTGCACTCTGCTATCTGCCGAGCTCATGACCATAGCTCCTTACCAGATGCCCTCAAGAACGGCCAGGTAGCCTGATGGTGTTCTTGGAGGATGCCCAAGCTGGATCCAATCTCCAGCAGTACAATCCGTCACAACGTCCGAACGTTGAGCAGATACCCCGTACGGACCCACGACTGCCCAGCACCGATCTAGACACTGGCCGTGCCCTTTTGTTCACTGTGTAGTACACTGACTCAGTCTCAACTATGGAACTGGGGCAGATAGACGCGATGCACATCCAGAATCGTGTCCAGCACTTGGATCGCTTCTCTTTCCGTCCGCACAGTGCCTCCTGCCACCAGGGCCTGCAAGGCGAGCTGCCGGTCGGCGCGCAGAGCGGCCTCTACCGTAAGCTCCTGGACGCTGATGATCCGCTGCAGGATCGCTGTGATACCCGGATCAAGGTCGCCAAAACATAGCGGCTCGAAACCTCTGCCACTGACCAGGGTTGTCGCCTCCAGCACCGCTCCCTCGGGCAGGTTTGCCGCCTGGCCTCGGTTTGGCAGGTTGACCGTGCGCATAATCTCGGCATTACCCATGGCTGCGTCGAGGACATCGATGAACAGATCCTCGTCTTTGAACAGCTCGCCAGAGCTGTTATCTTCGCTGCTAGTAATCGGAGCGCGCCCATCGGCCTGCGCCCGCATCTCCTCAAACACCCGGTCGAATCCAGCGGCATATTCCTCAAAGGAGTGGCCAGCATCGACCCCGAACGTCCTGCCATAGTAGGCGCCTTTTGCCTGCCAACCGGGCACGAACTCGCAGATGTGTCCGTCGCCTACACAGGGAAAGGCACCGAACAGACGGAACAACTCCCAGGTGTATGGGTTGCGCGTGATCTCGGGCGCATCCGGTCGTTCCTGCATTTTGGCGCGCACCAGCGGCCAGGCATCCTTGCCATCGTGGCGAAAATCGGTAATCCAGGTAAAGTGATTCACGCCCATGGCTCGGCAACTTACCTCCTGCCAGGGCAGCCCCACAAAGCGCGCCAGGAAATGCTCATACCAGGTGACGCCGTAGCACAAGCCTGCAATGTTCGCCTCTGTCTCTTTGGCGACAGCGCGGCAGTTGACGGTCATCGGATTGGTGAAGTTGATAAAGAGGGCTTGCGGGCAGAGGCGTTCGATGTCCTTGGCGACCTCGACCATCACGGGCACGGTACGCAGGGCGCGCGAAACGCCCCCGGCTCCATAGGTGTCGCCGGTGGACTGATATATGTCGAACTGGCGAAAGATGATGACATCCTTTTCCCAGGCTCGCCGCCCGCCCACGCCAATGGTCGACACCACCGCGTCGGCTCCGGGAAGCATCTCGTCGCGATCAAGCGAACCACGAATCGTGACCGGCGCATCATGGGCTGTCACCAGGCGCTGAGAGAGCCGTGTGGCAATGTCAAGGCATTCAGAGTCGATGTCCACAAGCCGGACCTCCCACTCGCCTCCTTTGGCAATCAGACTC
>SLPC01000203.1 GCA_007132185.1 Anaerolineae bacterium
ATCATAGGGTACCGATTGTCGCTCCATACGGCTCCTCCTCTGGATGGGGTGGTGGATCTCTCACGCACGAATGATCCCTCGTATCTTAGGTTGCGCCAGACGGAGGGTCAAGCTCGAGAGGCCGCGCGCCCTGCGTTTCGGGCGGCTTTTTGCTGAGCCATGATCCTGATATAATGTGACATTATTGTGTTCGCCACCTGGAGACGCCGATGACCAGTCTCTCGACACGAGTCAAGCCGCTCAGGACCAAGACCACGACGCGTCGCAACATGGTCTGGAGCTCCCTCAACCACTTTTTCGTCGAGGGCAGCATGACCCTCTCCGATCCCGGCACCGTGTTGCCGCTGATGGTGATGGATCTGGGGGCATCGCACGTTATCGCGGGGCTCGTACCTTCGTTGCGTTTCTTTGGCTGGCTGCTGCCACAGTTTTTTGTGGCCGGCGCCCTCCAGCGCCTGGAGAGGTTCATACCCGCCGTTCGCATGCTGGAAAGCGTGCGCATCATCGGCTATCTCTTGCTGGCTGGCCTCCTCGTTTGGCTTACGCCCACGCATCCCGAGTTGATGCTTACTCTGATCATCATCCTCTTTGTGCTGACCCGCATCGCCGCGGGCAGCTCGGCCGTGGCACGTGCCGAGCTGATGGCGCGTGTGGTTCCCCAACAGGATCGCGCCACCCTGGTTTCGCTACGCAGCATGACGGGTGATGTGGGCGGCGTGCTGGCCGGATTGGGCGTAACATATATGTTGACGCCGGGGCGAGCCCCCTTTCCATGGAACTATGCCTGGTTGATGGGCATCTCAGGTCTGGCGTTCTTTGTGGCCATCTGCGTCATCAGTCTGGTGGTCGAGCCGTCGGAAGCGGCGCAGGGCAGGGTAATCAACCTCAGGGAGCAGATCGGGCGCACACCGGCATTACTGCGTAACGACCGGCGCTTTGCCCTATATGTGGCAACTCGTGCTGCTGCTACCGGGCTGAGCATCGCCGAGCCCTTTTACGTGTTGTTCGCCGTTGAGGTGTTGGGCGCGCAGCCTGCCTTGGCAGGCCTCTATCTGTCGGCCCGCATGATCGTGCGCACTGTGTCGAATCTCATCTGGGCACGTACCTGCAAGAGCCGGGGCAATCTGTGGACCTTTCGCCTGGCGCGCATCCTGGGGCTCCTGGCGCCCGTGGCGGTGCTGGGCTTTGTGGTTGCCAATGGGATGCTCTGGCAGGGCGCGCCGCCAACCTCTGCGGGCTATCTGTTCGCCGGCGTCTTTGCCATACAGGGGTTGGGGGTCTCGTGCGATGGGATCAGTCGCATGGCGTTTTTGTATGATATCGCGCCTGAGGCGGATCGTCCCACCTATTTCGGCTTGAGCAACACGGCGCTGGGGCCTCTGTATTTCTTGCCGACACTGGGCGGCATCATGGTGGCGAGTGTAGGGTACGCGTCGGTCTTTGTAGCGGCCGCGTTATTCTCTATGGCCGGCTACCTGATCTCGTTGCGCATCAAAGCTGCCGCACCAGGGCGCGGATAGAGTCAGTTCCGCTCGTTGGCTGGGGCAGCCACTTTGGCGCGGAGATGGCGGCCCAGCGTGCTGATGAGCGACCCGAGGCATACGAGCAGGATGAATCCCCCAAGACCGATGGCGGCATGGGCGCTGATCTGGCGCCACTGGTAGTGGCGGTGGTCGATGGTGAGCTCGCGCTCCTGTCCCCAACCCACCAACCAGCTCATGCTCGGCAACAAAGAGGGATCCTCAAAGCTCACATGGTAGGACCAGTAGCTGGAGGAGGAGAGATTTTCCCAGATTTGCCGCTGCTCGCGCAGGGCCAGGGCAGTGAGCTGTTGCTCGAGCCGGTCTCTTTCGTCGCCCGCGTCCCCGCTACTGACCTCCACCAGGCGCCAGGTCGTGTACTGAGCCTGCTCCTCACGGAGGGCCTCCAGCGGCGCAAAGAGGGGCGTCTCCCGGTAGGTGTACAGATCCACCCACGGGTTGCGCATCACAACGGGGATGGCCAGATCGTTGGCCCAGGGCGCAGCGACCAGGGCATGGATCAGGTCGGGCTCGGCGCCACCGAGCTGGACGATGGCCTGCGCCGAGCGTTCGAGCTGGGCGAGGCTCCGATAGGACACATCAAGCTCCAGATCAGCCCAGGGCGCACCCTCAGCCTCGCCTTCTCCCCGGCTCAGGCTGGCACGGGTGGCGCCCAAGTCGTCCAGAACCCCGGTCAGCTCCTCTAGGCGGGCCATCGTCTCGTCCACCAGGGGCGGATAGAAGTAAAGGCGATAGGAGACGGTGCGCGTCTTGTCGGTGAGCATGATCTGGGTGCGGGCAGCGGTGATGGGCGGCGCGTAGCGGTACAGGGCATCCTGGATGCGGGGTGAGAGCACGTCGGACGTCCGGACCAGCGCCTCGACGACGCGCCCCTTGGAGGCCAGGTCTACGGCCCAATCCAACATGATCTCTTCTACCGTCACGGCGTCGCCGATCACGCCATCGGTCGAATGCTCGGCTGCCAGGGTGATATAGTGCAGTGCCCCTTCCGGATTGCCAGCCTGTCGGGCCTGCTGGGCCAACTGCACATAGATCCCTGCCAACTGCCGGCTGATGGCCGCATCCTGTGCTCCGGCCTGGAGCGCTCCCTCCAGCGCCTCGGCGGCCAGCAGCCGATAGTTGCGCTCCAGGTCGGGCAGGGCGTCAGCCCGTTCCAGATACAGTTCGGCCAGGGCGAGGTGCGCTGCCGGCGACGGATCCCGGCGGGTGGCCTGTTGCAGCTCGCCCAGGATGCGTGGATAGGGATCGGGATAGGGTGCATCGAGACGCTCGGCCTCGACACCCAGGTCACGGTAGAGCCGAGCCAGCGCCAGGTGATCGCCCTCTTGTCCAAGCGTCTCGGCCCGAGCCCAGGTGGCAGGGGACACCATCCAGACCTGGAAGGGCTCTAGCTCTGGCGGCTGCTCATACTCCCAGTGTAGCGTGCGCCCGTCAAAACCATCAACGGGGGGCTCCAGTGCCAGGATGAGGTCCTCTGGCACAGCCCACGGCAGGCGCAGCTCGATGCGGGCGCTGGTCATGCGGCCCCAGGCTCTGAGACCGTCGCCATCCCACTGCCAGAGCACCAGGTCCCGGCTGTCGAGGGGCAGGGTGTAGCGCACGTGGACAACTTTGCCGGCTTCGGCGCCCAGCCGGAGCGACCAGGCGTTCTGCCCCGTCGCGGATACGCCCGCTTCCGGGGTCAGCGTGACGCTGACGGGGTTGTCTCCCACTCCCAGGATGGCGATGCCGAGCTCGGCGCCTTTGAGGCGGTCACGGTTCTGCAGATGATAGATCTGCTCGATCTCGAGTGCGCACTGATCCTCGGGGCATGACAGGGATGCATTGACATTCAAAGCCGAGAGCTCGACAAAGCCCCGGGGTGTGCTCGGCACGAGAAGAATAGGCGATGCTGCTTCGGCCATGGCAGTCGAGGCCATGAAAAGGAGCAGGCCTACGACTGCCAGAACCACCACTCCCACGGTAGCGAGCCATGTCAGACAGCGATTCTTCATATACCCCTTTGCAGAGGTGATCCGATAGGATAACGCCGGGTCTGGATCAGTCAATGAGTCTATGCTGTAATGCCAGCGCCGCGGCTTCTGTGCGCCCTGATACGCGAAGCTTGGACAGAATGCTGCTGACGTGGAACTTGACGGTCGAGTAACTGATGTACAGCTCCTGGGCGATCTGTTTGTTGGTCTTGCCATCTACCATCAGCGCCAACACCTCGCGTTCCCGCTCCGTGAGTCTATCGGGGGACTCTTCCGCGGACGATATGGCCTGCATGAGCGCCTTGGTGGCCGCAGGGCAAAGAACCGGATGCCCCGTATGAGCCTTGCGGATGGCATCTTCCAGCTCCTCGGCAGCGATGTCCTTGAGAAGGTAGCCGATGGCGCCTGCCTCGAGCACCTGCTTCACGAGATCATCGTCGCCAAAGCTGCTGAGCGCAAGGACCTGGATTTTGGGGGATTGCTCACGGATGGCGCGCGTCGCCTCGACGCCGTTCATCCTTGGCATTACAAGGTCCATGAGGATGACGTCCGGCTCGAGGTGATGGTAGCGTGCCAGCGCATCCTGACCATCAGAGGCTTCGCCTACCAATTCGATATTCTCGCAAACCGAGAGAAAGGCAGTCAATCCACTGCGTACGACGGCATGGTCGTCTACCAACATTACGCGAATGGTCCCTGGTTGTGTCATCCCATCCTCCGAAATGGGAAAGTAGTAAAAGGCAAGGCGAGACTGCTCCAATGATACTATAAAGCAACTTCTCAAGCAAGAGCCGTGCATCGTTGCTGCACGAGTGAGGGCCAATCCATCGTAGGGAGCTGCATGGGCAACCAACCCAGGCCAGAGCACGTAGAGTGTGGTAGAATTGACAGGGCATTCGCTTCCCGTCGGTGTACATGGGGGTTTTTGAAGGAGGGCAGCCAGGTGAAAGAATCGACAGCGAGATTGCTACTTGGCCTCGGGCTATTGCTCCTGGGTATCGTGTTCTTGTTACAGAATCTCGGGGTAATAGACGAGCTTGCCGCACTGGTCTGGCCCTTTTTGTTTGGCATTGCCGGCCTAGTGTTCCTGGGCGTATATTTTGCCAAGCGCGAGCATTGGTGGGCGATCATACCGGGCTCTGCGCTGTTGGGCATCGCGTTGCTCATGGGAATAACCGCCCTCTTTCCCGTGAGGGGGGGTATCTATGGCGGCACCATCTTTCTGGGGTCTCTGGCCGCGGGATTCCTCGCCATCTTTGCGCTTCACCGGGAGAATTGGTGGGCCATGATCCCGGGCGGCGTGTTACTCACCCTTGCGGTCGTCGCCGTGGCCGACCAGGTGCTCCTCGGCGTCGATACGGGGGCCATCTTATTCTTTGGTCTCGCCGCGACCTTTGCCGCGCTCTCTGTAATCGAGACGTCAGAGGGCCGCATGCGCTGGCCTTTGATCCCGGCGGGCGTGCTGCTCGCCATTGGCCTTGTGATTGTGCTGCCGACGCTGGCGTGGATGGTGTGGCTCATCGCGCTGTCGATGATTCTGGCGGGTGGCTATCTCGTCATCAGAAACCTGTCTCGCTCAGAGTAACGCGGGACGATGCACTCACCCCGATCTGCTTGACGGGGGATATCCAGCGCCCGATAATGAGTGAGAAGAGACGGTACGTGCCTTATAGAGAACAGGAGGTCTCCATGGCTACCAAGCTGATCGGAATCCTCACCTCGGGTGGTGACAGCCCAGGCCTGAATGCGGCCATTCGTGCCGTAGGCAAGGCTGCCCATTCCTACGACATAGATCTGATCGGTTTTCTCAACGGGTTTCAGGGATTGGTCAGAGACCAGTATGTGCGCCTGGATATGTCGCGTCTCTCGGGCATCCTCACCATCGGCGGCACGATTCTGGGCACGAGCCGCGACAAGCCCCACCGCATGCCGGTAGGAGAGGGACAGGAGATGGACATGACGCCGATGGCGGTGGACACCTACCGCCAACATCATCTGGACTGTCTGGTGTGTCTAGGGGGCGGCGGTACCCTCAAGAACGCCTATCGGTTGGCCCAAGAGGGTCTGAACATTATCACGCTGCCCAAGACAATCGACAATGATGTGGCCGGGACCGATGTGACGTTTGGCTTTGATACGGCCATGGCCATTGCCACAGAGGCCATCGACAGGCTTCATACTACGGCCGACAGCCACCATCGCGTCATCATCGTCGAGATCATGGGCCATAACACCGGATGGCTGACGTTGGGCGCCGGCGTGGCCGGTGGCGCCGATGTGATCCTGATTCCGGAGATTCCCTATCGTACCGAGAGCGTTATCAGGGCTCTGCTGGATCGCTATCGCGAAGGCAAGAGGTTTAGCATCGTCGCCATTGCAGAGGGGGCCACCTGTGCTGACGAGTGCGACGTAGAAAAGACCGACTCGGAATTGCTCACCGCCGGTGTGCTTCTCTCGCGTGCTGTGCGCAAGCGCACCAATCTAGAGTCGCGGGTGACGGTGCTGGGACATCTGCAGCGCGGGGGCACACCCACGGGCGCCGACCGGTTGCTCGCCACGCGCATGGGGACTTATTGCGCCGAGCTAATCCGCAAGGGTGAGAGCGGCGTCATGGTCGCACTGCAAGGTGAGGAATGCGTGGCTATACCGATGGAAAAAGTGGCTGGCGAGCGCAAAGAGGTGCCTCCCGATCACCCCTGGATTGAGAGCGCTCGATTGGTAGGCACAGCCTTTGGCGACGAGTAGATAGCTGGGGCGCTTTGGAAGCGCCCCCTGTCCCATCCAGTAGTTCAACCGCGCTGGCGCCTAGAGCATGGTCTCTTCATCGGCCTGCGCTGCATCGGCGCCGCTCTCCCTATCCCAATCCACATGATCGGCCTCTCCGATCGTGTGCGTTTTGCGCCACTCGTCAAAGTCTGCCACGATCTCGGGCGTCCACTGGGTGTCCATCTGGCTCGAGGTATAGATCCCCTCACGCAGGCGGGTGTGGGAAAAGACCTCCCGCAGGTGTGTGCGCTCGGCATGTTCCAGCACCTCCTGGGCCAGATGGGGCGGCACGAAGAGGATGCCGGTGTAGGATCCGATGACAATATCGCCCGGCATACAGGTGGCGTCGCCGATGCGGCAGGGCATGTTGAACCCCGTCAGGGTCACATTGCGGATGGGGGTAGGGTCGATGCCCTTGCAGAAGGTCGAGAACTCGGGAATCTCGAGGATCTGCTGGGCGTCACGAATGCCGCCATAGATCACCTGCCCGACGCCGGTGCGCGTCGCGATGGCGGTGGACAGATTGGCCCCTGAAAAGGTACCGTTGTACACCTTGCCAAACAGGTCGATGACCGGCACGTCGTCCTTTTGCAGGGTTTCGATGACCCACGAGTTCATCGCGCCGATGCGTTCCTCCTGCTCATGACCATAGTTCATCAGGTGATCATGCAGATCGGGCCTGTGGGGGACAAAGGTCGCCGTTACAGCGCGTCCCACCATCACGCGGTCGGGCCTGAGATTGATCCAGTTGCCCTCGAACTGGCGCTCATAGCCGTGGGACCAGAGCACCGACCAGGCCTCCTCGGTCGTGATCTTGAGGCGACGCATCCGCGCGAGAATCTCATCAGACACCCGGGGACGCCCGTCGGGGAATCGGTCACCCTCCCAGAGCGGGGTTAGCTCGATGATCTCCGCGCGGTTGTTGTACTTCACGATATCTCTCCTTGGGGTATGGTGCCTGGAGCGCGATGGCGGTAGCATAGCCATAACACAGATGGGGTGTCAAGGGAAGGGGCCACCTAGCGAACCATCGCCTCCGGTACGATCATCGGAGTTGACACGACCATCCGCAGGCTGTGGCTATGGGCACTGCCTTTCGGGCACAGTATGGTCCATTGGATGAATCGTGGCTGGCGGCAACCTACCGGGGCAAGAGCCAGCGCTTGCCCATGGCATCCAGCGTACCATCCGCCTGCCAGTCGCTCAGCGCTGCATCGATCTCGCGGAGCAAGCGGGGCGAATCGGGTCGCACAGCGATCACAAAAGGCTCGTCGGTCAGTGGCTCTCCCGTGATGCGCAGAGGATGCTCTACGACAAGAGCCAGCGCGCTGACCCGATCGCTCAGCAGGGCGTCGGCCTCTCCGGCGATGACGGCCTGTGCCGCCTCGTCCAGCTCGCGAAAAGGCCGCACGTCGAGGTCCAGCCCACGGTCGCGATCCAAGGTGCGTGCCAACTGATGGGCGGTGGCCCCCAACTCGACGGCAACCGCCGCGCCGCGCAGGGCAGCTACGGAGCCAGGGGCTGCTTCCGTCTTGGCTACGAGCATCACCTGTCCGGCGGCAAAGTAGGGCTGCGAGTAGAGCACGTCGCGGGTGAGCATCCGATCATACGGCAAGGCCGAGAGCAGCAGATCCACACGGCCTGTGTAGAGAGCATCGTAGAGCCCATCAAAGTGCACGTTGACGAACTCGATCTCCACACCCCAGCGCGCGGCCAACTCATGGCCCAAGGCGACATCCAGGCCGTAAAAGGTGCCCGCCCCGTCGACCCAGGCAAAGGGCGGATAGCTGGCGTCCATACCCACCCGGACGACGCCCCGGGCCTGCACGCGATCCCAGGTGTCTTGTCGTGTTTGCCTGGTTTGTACCCAAGCGTACGCCAGCATAGTCGCCAGCACTAGCAGGAGGCACAAAGCCACCAGGGGCGTTCTGCCGCTGCGCAAGAGCCTCATGGAGCTTCCTCGAGATAGGTAAAGGGACGCCCCAGAGCATAGTTGGCCAACTCGACATAGATCGGCTTGGGGACGAAATCGGCACTCACAAACGCATAATAGTCCTGATAGGTGCGCTGGTCCCAGGGATAGCGAAATACCCACAGGGCCACGACCTCGCACCAATCCCACTCGTGCAAGGCCATCTCATAGGCCCCAACGGTATACATCAGCCTCTGATAGGGGCGCACCGCCTGGGCCCAGCGCGGATGATCGTTCCAGCCCCCCTCGGTGATGTAACTGGGCTTGTGGCCATCGCCATGGGCCACCATGATCTCGCGCAAGAGCTCGGCACGTCGAAAGTTGATCAGGTCGCGGGCGGGGGGATCATCGTGGGCAAACACCATGCCATACGCGTGGATCGTCATGCCGTCGAAATAGTCGCCAGCGCCGGCGGCGTACATCGCCTCGAGGTAGAGCAGGTCATCCATGCCCCATTCGCTGCCCGGGGGCGCCAGGGTGGGTGCGAGGCCGGCCGCCAGCACCTGCACATCGGGCGCTACCTCTTTGATAGCCAGATAGCTCTGCCGGAGCAGTTCCGTATAGGCGACCGGATCGGGCAGACGGTAACCCCACTCAAAGCTCAAGTTGGGTTCGTTCCAGATGATGATGTGGTCCACCCGGCCCGAAAAGTGAGCGGCAAAGGCGGCGACAAAGCGGGCATAGTCGCCATAGTGTTCGGGCCCCAGGTAACGAAAGGTCGTGTCGGGTGGGCGCGCCCACTCGGGGACAAAATCGATGCGCGCGATGACCGTCAGGCCCTGGGCAATGGCGTGGTCCACGATCATATCGGCGCGGCGCCAGTCATAGCGACCGGGGCGTGGCTCGTGATAGGCCCAGGGAAAGTACTCGACCACCCAAGGGGCCCCCATCTCGCGCACCATCTCGAACGTGCGTTGGATCTTCCATTCCTCGACCTCGTCGGTGAGTCGGGTGTGGACGCCCATATGGGGTTTGAAGGTCTCGACAGCCTGGGGCGTCCCGATAGTCACGAGGCGCTGGGGCGGGGCGCTTAGGCTCCAGGCCAGGGCGAACAACAGGGCTAACATGCCCAGCCAACGCAACCTGGTGGCTACAGGGGAATGGCGTTGTGCGAACCGCGATTGTGGTCTCGAGTGCTTTGTCATCTCGCCCCGGATATGCTACACTATATACCTACGCCCCAGTAGCTCAGAGGATAGAGCAGAGGTTTCCTAAACCTTGTGTCGGGGGTTCAATTCCCTCCTGGGGTACTAGGCCACTATATATGGTGGTGTCCTCTGTTATCTGCCACTACCCCTAGTGCCCGGCTTGCACCCTTCGACAGTTACAGCATGAGATTTTCGCGTGCCGGGGCATGGAAAGGAGTTCCATGTCCAAGCGAGCCAGAGGCGAGGGGTCCATCACACAGCGACAAGATAACAGATGGTAGGCGGCCCTCCAAATCGACGGGAAGCGGTGCACCGTCTATGGGACCACACGCTCAGAGGTGGCGGCCAAGCTGGGTGAGCTACAGCGGCAGATGGTGACAAGCGGCTTTGTCGCGAGTCCGGCCAAGCGCACAGTATCGGTATTGCTCGATGCGTGGATAGAGGTCAAGTCTCCCACATGGAAGCCTACCACACTGCTTGCCTATCGCACGACCTGTGATGTGCACCTGAGGCCGGCTTTCGGCGATCTGCTCGTCAAAAAGCTGTCTGTAGATCGAATCGAGCGCTTTCTCTCCGCACATCATGATCATCCCCGTACAGCTCTCAAGTGTTATCAGGTTCTCTCCCAGAGTCTTGGCGCGGCGCTTCGCTGGGGATGGATACCACACAATCCTTGTGCGCGCATCGATCCCCCTCGCTATCGACCGGATCGCAAGGAGCTCTGGTCCGGTGACAGTCTGCGGCAGTTCCTGCTCGACACACGCGACCATTGGCTCCATCCGCTCTGGATGCTGCTGGCGTACACGGGATGTCGTGTCGGGGAAGCCCTCGCTCTTACGTGGCAAGATGTTGACCTGGGGCTCG
>SLPC01000005.1 GCA_007132185.1 Anaerolineae bacterium
ACGTGGGCAGTCAGTCAACCTAACCCCGCCCCAAACACGAAAAAACCCCTCTCCACGTAGGAAAGGGGCCATTTGTGGCGACGACTAGATTCGAACTAGTGACCAAGAGCTTATGAGTCTCCTGCTCTACCACTGAGCTACGTCGCCAGCACGCAGGGCGTCGAAACAACGCCTCACGCATTACTCAGAATAGTATAGCCAGAACCAGGCGAACGGTCAAATCGACAGACACCAACGCCAGCGGCTGGCCTAGCTCGTAGATTCACCGGGTAGATTGAGCTGCCACGACACACCATACCGATCAGACACCCAGGCGAACTTTTCGCTAAAGGGGTAGCGATTCAGCGGCATGAGCACCTCGCCGCATGCGGAGAGCCGGCCAAACAGGCGGTCGATCTCCTCTTCGCTTTCGCACTGCACATACAGCGACATGGCCGGTGTAAAGGTGAATATCTCTTCGACATTGCTGTCGATACACATGAACGTCTGCCCATTCAGGGTAAAGGTAGCCAGCATGACGCTGCCTTCTGCGCCTCCCTCTTGGGGGCCATAGCGCGTCACCTGGAGAATGTCAGAGTCGTCAAAGAGTGAGACATAGAACTGCATCGCTTCTTCGGCATTGCCGTCAAACATCAAAAAGGTGCTGATCTTTTGCATGGCCTTTGCTCCATCCCCATAGGCGCCCGTGCCCGGGTCCGCTCGGTTGGCAAGAGCACCTTGACATAGCATCATACTATAGTCCAACATAGCAAACTCGAGAGGGTATGTCAACAATCTACCGAGCCAGGTGATGGTCGTCTTGGGAGCGGGGGGGCCCTGTGTGGTAGGTCCGGCCAATGGGGTCCATTGCGCAAAGGGGGAACGCAAAAACGCCGGGTGCCACCAGCCCGGCGCTCTTACGAATTCGGTATTCAGTAGCGGGGAGAGGATTCGAACCTCTGACCTTTGGGTTATGAGCCCAACGAGCTGCCACTGCTCCACCCCGCATCAACAAGGAAGAGTATACCCGATCCGACAGGACCTGTCAAATCGCCAAAAACGCGGGTTTTGGCTCTGTTGGCCTCGTACTCTTGCTGCTAGGGCAGGGTATAGGCCGCGGGCGGCTCGACGCTGTCGCGGATGTGGGCATCGAGCTGCGCATCGAGCTCGGCCAGGACGCCGACATAGGCCGGATCGCTGGCCCGGTTCTGCGTCTCGTGAGGGTCCAGAGCGCGATCGACCAGAAAGGGGTCCTGTGCGACGTCACCCAGGGGCTGACCATCGCGGCGCACGCTTTTGTCGAGGCGAAAACGAGCGGTCCGCAGGCAAGCGCGGCGGGGCCATCCACGGCCCTGGTCATCGCCGATACCCAGATTGGGGAAAGCGCGGCTGTCGGGCAGGCCATAGCCTATGGTGCCATACACGGCGGCAGGCTCGGGATCGCGAAAGAGAGCGCGCCCACCGAAACCTGCGTGCGGCGCCAACCCCAGCAGGTGGCACAGAGTGCGCGGGATGTCCACCCCCTCGCAGATGTCAGACCGCACCTGTCCCTGGGCCAGTTGCCCCGCCCACCGCGCGAGGCGAGGCACCCGATGCACCTCATAGGCAAAGGTCTGCTTCTGAAAGCGCCCGCCGTCGCCCAGCGAGGTCCCATGGTCGCTCTCAAAGAGGACGATAGTATCGCGCTCCAGATCCAGTAATGCCAGCTCGTCGAGCACTCGTCCCACCTGGGCATCCAGCCAGCTCACCAGGCCATGGTAGTAAGCTTGGGCACGCTGCACAGCCTCTGTTGCCATCGCGCTACTCTCCAAGACCTCGACAAAGCGTCGCTCGAATGCGCTGGCCTTCGGGTTGGGCCGCACGCTACCGTCAAAGCTGGCGGGCTCATACAGCTCGGCGTAGGGGTGCGGCGGCAACACGGGCGTATGCGGCTGTAGATACGAGAGGCGCAGGAGGAACGGACCTCGCACCTGCCGGAGATAGGCCAAACCCCTCTCGGTGATCTGCTCCGGCGGATAGGGCAATCCTTTGGGGTAGGCGGCCCCCAGGTGCAGCGGCAGGCCGGGCGGCCGCACACCGCTCAGGCTCTCGCTCTCTACATGCGCATAGAATTCGTTCATGCCGGCGCCACGCTCATCGGAGCGTGACCACACGGGGAGATCGCGAGGCGTATGTACCTTGCCCAGGTTGACAGTTTCATAGCCATGCTGCGCCAGCCATACGGGCAGCGTGACAGGGGGATCGGCCATGCGATAGTTGCGCCAGCAGGCCTCGTTGTGATATACGCCCGTCTCCTCGGGGTACAGGCCGGTGAGGGTGGCTGTCCGTGAGGGAACGCACACCGGCGCGTTGCAGTAGCAGGCGTCAAAACGCACACCCTCTGCCGCCAGGCGATCGAGATGAGGCGTATGGCGCTGGATGCCGTCGGGGGCATAGCAGCCCAGGGCGTCAGCCCGTAGCTCGTCTGCATAGATCCACAGGATGTTGGGCAGTGATGACACGTGAGCGCTCCTCTCCAGGACGATCTATGCCACCAACAACGCGGCGCGGGCCAGCCACTCGAG
>SLPC01000027.1 GCA_007132185.1 Anaerolineae bacterium
ATAGAGGCCCGGCTGGTCGGTGTTGAGCTTGACCACGAGCCAATTGCGCTGGGCGTTGTGGTGGACGGCCGAAAAGCGGCGGAACTCGACATCGGTGATGGCGGGCATGGGGCACCTCCTTGGTGGGCTGGACATGTAGCGATTCTACCCGTCACTTGATCCTCTCGCAAGTAAAAACGCCCAGATCGTGGACCTGGGCGTCTCTTGTCTGACAGCCGGACATACTTGGCTACCGTGTCCTTGGCGCGCGCCAGGAACAGATCTCACTCTGCATCATGAACCTGCCGACCCGTTGCCACGGGCCTCCTCGGTGTTTTCCAAAGCCCCTGCCGCCGACATCGCTGCCGTAACCAGTTCCGGCATCGGCATCGTGTCAGCAGTCTGTCGCTCCAGCAGCCCTTCGGCCTCGAGTACGTACTCGAGCGACCGAATGGCCACCTCAAGCATATCCAGGGTCGGCTCACGCGTGGTCAGTTGTTGCAGCGCCAGCCCGGGGGCCATCAGCGCGCGGACGAACGCGCTGCGCTGATAGTAGCGGGCGCTGAGCTTGATGATCTCATAGGCGATGCCAGCCACGATGGGGATCAATACAAGGCGCGATGCAAGGCGCACGGGCAGGGGCGGGCGCCCCATCAACGTCGCGATCACGACAAAGATCACCAGCACGAGAAGCATGAACCCGGTGCCACAGCGAGTATGCACCCTCGACTGGGCAGCCACCGACTCGGGCGTCAGCGGCACGCCCGCCTCATAGGCGTTGATGGTCTTGTGCTCTGCGCCATGATAAGCGAACACCCGTCGAATGTCGGGCGCCATGCTGATCAGGGCGAGATAGCCGATAAACAGGCCGAGACGCAATGTGCCCTCGACGAGGTTGCTCAGCAGGCCGCTGGGGATATAACGGTCGATGAGCGTTGTAAGGAACATGGGCAGCAGGAAAAAGAGCCCAATACCCAGCGCCAGAGAGATCGCCACGGTACCCCAGGCCAGAGGGCCGCTAAAGCTGACATCTTCCTCCTCCCCCAAGGCCACGTCGCCTGACCAGATCAGCGCCCGCATCCCCAGACCGAGCGCATCCCACAGCGAGATGAGCCCGCGCATAAAGGGCCACTTGAGAACCCGGTTACGGTAGCTCGCGGGCAGCGCGGCGTGATGCACGATGATCTCGCCATCGGGCTGGCGCACGGCAACCGCCCACTCGCGCTCGCCGCGCATCATCACACCTTCCATTACGGCCTGGCCGCCATAGTTCAAACGGCTCATAGGGTCTCCCTCTAAGCATATGCGCATTCTATATCATTATGGTACCAGAAACGGGGCCCGGGTGCGAAACAGAACACGCCGCCACGCCACGGCCAGGGCCCCAGATCTGGGACAGGGATAAAGCAAAGAGGCAGAGCGGGCCCGCTCTGCCTCTATCACAATCACGCGATCCTATTCGTCTGACGACGCGATGCCCAAGTTACTCCTCGGGCTCGTTGTCCTCGTTCAGGTCGATGGCCTCTACGTCCTCTTCATCGACAATCTCAACCAATTGGCGCGCACGGCGGCGCTGCTCCTTGGACTGAAGACGCTCGTTGGCCTCTTCCCGCAAGCCCTCGGCCTGCTCGAGACGACGCTGGAACCGCTCCACCTGGCCGCCACGGTCAACCAACCGCTGCATCTGCCCCGTAAAGAAGGGGTGACAGGCGCTGCAGATATCCGTGCGAATCTCTGGCCGAGTCGAGCCAGTCGTCCAACTGTTGCCGCATGAGCAGACAACCTTGGCCTCTGGGTAATACTCGGGATGAATATCCTTTTTCACGACTTATGCCCTTTCCGTCCGCACCGAGACCTGCTTGCGGCCTCTGCGGCCCGGCTCAAACTTGACATAGCCGTCGATGGTGGCGTAAATCGTATGATCGCGGCCGAGACCCACATTCTCGCCCGCCGTGATCCGGGTGCCACGCTGGCGCACGATGATAGAGCCAGCCGTCACCATTTCGCCATCATAATGCTTGACGCCCAGACGCCTGCCCGCACTATCACGATTGTTTGCTGAACTGCCACTACCCTTTTTATGTGCCATGCTATCTATCCTCCTCCGAGGCGTCTGCTTGTTCTAGAGCTCGATGGCCTCGATCTTGAGTCGAGTGTAATTCTGCCTGTGACCTGTCTTGACGCGGTAACGCTCGCTAGACTTGTACTTGAAAATGGTCAGCTTGGGGCCACGCACATGATCGACGATCGTGGCCGAGACCTTGGCCGACTCCAGCGCCGGAGTGCCCACCTTGACGCCATCCTCATGGGACACCGCCAGCACACGATCAAACTCTACCGTATCGCCCGCATTGGCCTCCAAGCGTTCGACGTCCAGCGTCTGCCCGACGCGAACCTTGTACTGCTTGCCACCGGTTTCGACAATTGCGTACATTCCTGTATCCTCCGGGAACCTGATCATCTGACCGGTAACATCCCGATGTGACGGGCCCCGGCCTACCAAGGAATCATTATACAAGGGAGAGGCAGGGGTGTCAAAATGATAGACGAGGCCTGTAAGAC
>SLPC01000150.1 GCA_007132185.1 Anaerolineae bacterium
AAAGGTGCTGCCCTGGCGCGAGCGTGGCTGGGTCAGCGCCGATACCCATGTGCACTTTTTGTCGCCCATGTCGGCCATGCTGGAAGGCGCCGCCGAGGGAGTGAACGTCGTGAACCTGTTGGCCAGCCAGTGGGGCGAGCTGATGACCAACGTCGGTGACTTTGACGGGCGCAACACCTGGGGCTCGGTCGAGACGGGCGGCGATGGCGAGCATCTGGTCAGGGTGGGCACCGAGAACCGCCAGCATGTGCTGGGGCATATCTCGTTGCTGGGCTATGAGGGGCGCATGATCGCGCCCATGACCACCGGCGGCCCCGACGAGTCGGCCCTGGGCGACCCCATCGAGATCCTGCTCACCGAGTGGGCTCGCCAAGTTCACCGCCAGGGCGGGCTGGCCATCGTGCCCCATTTCCCCAACCCACGGGGCGAGCATGCTGCCAGCATCGTCGAGGGAGAGATCGACGGCATCGAGATGACCTCCTGGGGCGACCTGTACAGTGGCATCAGCCCCTACTCGCTCTCAGACTGGTACCGCTACCTGAACAACGGCTATCTGGTGCCTGCGGTGGGCGGCACCGACAAGATGGCGGCCGGGACCGCTGTGGGCACCGTGCGCACCTATGCCCTCATCCCCGCCGATCGCCCCTTTACCTATGCCGAGTGGATGGAGGCGATCCGCCAGGCCCGTACCTTTGTTACCTATGGTCCCCTGGTGGACTGCACCGTGGATGGGCAGCCCATGGGGGCGCGCATCCCGATGAGCGCCAGCGGCGGTACGGTCGAATTTGCCTGGGAGGCCGCCAGCGTCACGGTGCCCATGTCGCGGGCCGAGCTGGTGGTGAATGGCGAGGTGCGCGAAAGTGTCGCTATCGACCCCTGGCAGGCGTCGGGTAGCTGGTCTTTCAAGGTCGAGCGCAGTAGCTGGCTGGCGCTGTTGATCCGGGGCCATTACCCGGACAAGCCCGAGATTGTGGCGGCCCATACGACGCCGGTGATGGTCGAGCTGGAGGGCTCGCCCTTTTACGCCGCCGCAGACGCGGTCACGATCCTGGAGCAGATCGAGGGCTCGTTGGCCTACCTGGACACGGTGGGCACCCGCGCCGAGACTCAGGCCTACAAGCGGATGCGCCTGGTGCTGGAGGGCGCCCACCGGCGCCTGCATAACCGCATGCATCAACAGGGCCACTACCACGAGCACACGCCCGGTGAGGACCACAAGGAGCATCACTAGCACAAAAAGAGCCCCTATCTATATCCTGGTACAGGATCATCCTGTACTCAGGATCAAGATAGGGGCTGTAGTTATTTATTGACCGTCAATTCGAGCTAACAGCCAAATTGCTCTCGTAGCTATTCACTTACCGTGATGGTGCCCCACATGCCCTCATCCTCATGGAACTCACAGAAGAAATAGTACTCGCCCTCCTGGTCAAAGGTCCAGGTAACCTGTTCGGTGCCACCGGCGGGGACTTCTATCGAGAACAGAACCTCAGGATCGCCGATGCTGGGGGTGACGGTAAAGGTATGGGTATCGTCGATGCTATTCAGAACGAATTGCACCGTCTCGCCCACTTCGACATCGATCTCATTCGGTGAAAACTCGAAATCCTCGGCATCCACCTCGATCACGCGTATCTCGTCAGGATCTGGCGTTTCATCCGGTGTGACATCAGGGGCCACGCCGGGCTCTTCGGCCGGCGGTACGGGGGTGGGCTCGGTCACAGCAGGCTCACACCCAGCCAGGGCCACAGCAAAGATAGTGACGAACACCAATAGTAAAACCAATCTCGTACGCATTACATACTCCTCTACTTGTCGTGCCGACCCTGAATACAATCAAACTGGTCAGCACTCTAACACTACGACACACAAATCCAGCATAACACGCCGAGTACACTATGTCAATCCCCTTTTTGCCCTTGACAACGCTGTCTGACAGCGCCACAATAGCTGCGTGTGCAACACCAATCTATCGCACGAGGGAGAAGGGGCAGATGAAGGTACTTATTGGGCCGAATTGGATGGGACTGGAGAACTACCTGGATGATCTGAGGGCAGAGTTTCCCGACATCGAGTTCACCCACTGGCCCGAGCGCGAGACGCTGGAAGAAGCCATCGGCGATGTTGATATCTATGTGGGGTGGATCAATCGAGACATCTTTATGGCCGCCCAAGAGCTCAAGTGGATTCAGTCACCCAGCTCCGGCGCCAACTATTATGTCGCCATCCCCGAGATCGTCGACAGCGATGTTCTGCTCACCAGCGCCGTCGGTACCCATAGCGCCTGCTTGGCGGAGAGCGTGTTTGCCATGTACCTCGCCTTTACCCGAGGCATTCGTGAGTTTGTTCTGCGCCAGCAAAAGCACGAATGGTCGCTGCGCGAGATGCGGGGACAACTGTGCGAGCTCACCCGCTCCACGATGGGGCTGGTTGGCTTTGGCTCGGTAGGCCGGGCTACCGCCGTTCGAGCCGCAGCTTTTGGCATGCGTGTCCTGGCCGTGGATGCCTATCCAGAGGTCAAGCCGGAGCATGTAGAAGCGCTGTGGGGCGTAGACAAGCTGGACGATCTGCTCGCCCAATCCAATGTGGTGGTGGTGACGGTGCCCTACACGCCCGATACAGACCACATGATCGGCGAGGAAGAGATCGCCAAGATGAAACCGGGCAGCTACCTGATCGGCATCTCGCGCGGCAAGATCATCGATGAGGACGCGCTGGTTGCCGCCTTGCGCAGCGGTCACCTGGCCGGGGCAGCGCTGGATGTCTTTGCCCAAGAGCCGCTGCCGCCCGACAGTGAGCTATGGGACGTGGAGAACCTGCTGATCACGCCCCACGCCGCCGGTGGCACCCAATACGAGGGCGAATATGTCATGGCGATATTCCGTGAGAACCTGCGCAGGTTCCTCAATGACGACCTGCCCCTGCGTAACCAGGTCGACAAGCAGTTGGGCTGGTAAGCTGCGAGCAGATCGCCAAGTGAGGGCGCCCTATCTGGGGCGCCTTTGTTGCGTGAGCGTTTGATGGGATGTTAGCCGAGCCTAGGCAGCCGATCGTCGGCGTCCCCGAGTTGGGCGCCGGAGGGTAAAAGCTGCTACAGCCAGTGCCAGCGGAAGTGTGGCAGCCACGCTGAGGGCCACCCGGTAGCTGCCCAAAAGGTCGCGGGCAATGCCCATCGGCATGGGGCCCAGGGCCGAGGCTATGATCAGGAGCATGGATGCAATACCGGTGATGGCGCCCAGGTGCTGGCGGCCATAGTACATCGGCCAGATCACGCTACTCACAGCCGCCTGCAAGCCCTGGGTCGCGCCCAGCACAACTCCATAGGCCAGAGCAACCTGCTGCGTGGCCAAGGAGGGGGCCATGACGAGAGAGGTGGCTTGCAGCACGAGGGCAAGAGTCAGAAGCCAGCGCGGGCCAAAGCGGTCGATCAGGTATCCGCCCCCCAGCCGCACGGCGCCAGCGGCCATGGCGATTGGAACAAACGCAGTAGCGGCAACGGCGGCGGAAAGCTGGCTATCCTCAAAGATGCTGACCATATGAAAGGTAAGCCCCGTACCCAGCATTGACATGCTGGCCAGGCCCGCCGCCACGATCCAAAAGGCCCGGGTACGTATCGCCTCATCCAGGGTCCAGTGCTCCTCGACCCAATCTGGTGCGTCTCCGGGATTGCGTTGGCTGGCGGGCAGACCGCCATCGGGCTCCAGCCCGTGCTCTTCGGGAGAGTTACGCAAGAGGAATGTGCTCAGTGGCAGGACGAGGGCCCATACGGCGACACCGAGGATGCGGTAGGCGATGCGCCAATCGTATGCGTCGATCAGGCCGTGCACCAGGTTGGGGAACAGGCCCACACCCAGCAGCGCCGTGGCCACCCCTGCCAGGCCCATGACGGTACCCCGCCGACGCACCCACCAGCGGTTGATGGCGTTGCTGGCGGTGAGGCTCAGGCTGCCCTGGCCCAACATGCGGATCATGACAAAGCCCAGCCCCAGGGTCAATGCACCGGTGATAGAGCTCATGAAAAAGCAGGCCAGCCCAAAGAGCCCGCCTACGATGATCGCCACACGCCGGACACCGTATCGGTCCAGCCAGCGTCCCACCAGGCCGAGGGTGAGCCCACCGCTCAGGGTGCCCACCGTGTAGAGGGTGCTTACCAGCGAGCGGCTCAGGCCCAGATCACGGATGAACCACTCGATAAAGATCGAGGTGGTATAGGTCTGGCCCGGGCTGGTCATGATCTGGATCACCATGCCGGCGAACAGGATCACCCAGCCGTAATATACGGGAAAGCGGGTAACCCAGCTTTTTTGGTCCGATGTCTCGTGCGAGTCCTGGCCCGATGCGATGATGCTCTCCTTTTCTTCTGACACAGACAGAACATGGTAGAGCAGTATTGCCGTCAGGCCAAATCGGGCCAGAGAGGTGGCGTTACTCTATTCCGTCGCTTTGCCGGTCGATTGCCGCTTTCAGTAGCGCCAGGAGTTCGCGATTGCTAGGGATCAACGAGGAAAAGGCGAGCTCGCCGTTGATCATGATGCAGGGCAGGTTGGCGATCCCCATAGCTTTCATACGGGCAATGTTCTCGGGCACGGTCGCCTTATATTCGACCATGTCCACCTGACCGGCAAGCTCGGTCACGGCGCGCTGGGTCGCCACCAGCATATAGCCACAGGCTGCGCAGCTATTCGAGTCCAGCGTGAACACCTCGACCAGGGGGCGCTCCAGGTGGGCATAGTCAGGCAGAGCGATCTCATAGGTTGTCTCGGGCGCATGATAGTTGGCCAACATCTCGCGATAGCGTTCGGGCTCGCGCACAGCCTGCACCACCCCCACGACATTCTCTAGCGGCGTATCGTAGGGCATATCGCAGCCGGGCGCCAGAACAAGGTTATGATGCTCCACGGCGTCCAGCATGTCTACCACCCACTTGATGTTGTCCTGCTGCGAGCCCAGCAGCATGGTAGTTGTAAGGGGGATATTGCCGCCGATGGTGATGTTGTACCGGTCGGTGATCACTTTGGCAGAGGGCAGGTGGATGTTCTCATCCACGAAAATCGAATCAGGTGCCACGCGGCACATGGCTTCTACATTCTTGGTGGCATCGCCGCACACGAACAGGGAGGAAGTCACCGAGCGCTCTCGCAATGTGGCGAACAGCTGCTGAAAAGGTGTGTGCAGGAACTGGCCAAAGGTATGGGGCGAGATCTGGGAGACCAGCGGGTCTACAAAGGCGATGATATCCATGCCGGTCTCGATATAATAGTCGGCCATACGCTCGGCGACCTGGGCGCAATGGCGCAGCAGAGCATGGACATAGTCCGGGTCGTCGAACATGTCCATAAAGAGCTCGGTGCCGCGCAGATGCGACGCCAGCGTCAGGGGCCCGCACACCAGTCCGAACAGGGCGGTATGGTCTCCCACCGCGTCCTTCATGCGTGCCATGACATCGAGGACAATGGGCAGACGTCCCTCATGGCGCTCGGGAAGCTTGTCAGGGATACGCTTTTCGGTGGCCAGGGGGTGCGTCGCCACCGATGGGGGCGTCTTTTCAGCCCATGCCAGCGCGCAACCCAGGATCTCGGCCTCAAGCTGGAGATCGAAAATCACCGGTTGACCGTCAGGATCGTACAGTTCGTTGACGCGCAGCAAGCTGGAGAACAGCTTGTCGGCATCGGTCAGGATGGATTGCGCATCATGGCCCAGTAGGCTGCCGGCGTGCACGCCCGCAAAGGGCACCCAGGGCACCGCCGGAGCATCTTGATGACGCAAGGCATCGAGCAACAACTGGCGCCCACGGGGCGTGCATGAGCAGGAAGACGATGACATGCTGTACACCTCGCTTCTGGTACTCGATCTGGAACATAACGATCCTGCTTGGTTCTCTTGCTGACATTGGCCATCGAGAACCTACGAGCAGCATAGTATCACAGTGGTGGGCTGGGTCAAGGGCTTGGACGCACGTGGATTTCTGGGCGCAGGCGAACATGTGTCTGCATAGAAAGCAATCTCCGATCCAGCGAGCATTGCCACCATGGCCCATCTGCAGTACACTAAGATTGAGCGGCCTATTCCAGAATCGATATCCAGGTGGCCTGCCTTGCTTTGGCTGCGACCTGCAGCCAAGCACGATTCGCTGTGCCGACCTGGGAGGAGATCCGTATATGCCTGTCGTACGAAATTGGATCCAGAACTATGCCAACCGGCGTATGAATGCCCGGGACGCGATCAAACAGATCAAGAGCGGTAGCCGGGTCTTTCTCAGCCCTGGCTGCGCCGAGCCGCAGCATCTGCTCGAAACCCTGGTCGAGCTTGGTGGTCAGGAACGCATGCTTCATGATGTTGAGATCGTTCACATGCTCACCGTCGGATCGGCACCCCACGCCAGCAAACGCTATGACCAGAATTTCCGTCACAACTCGCTCTTTGTGGGCCCTGGCGTACGCTCGGCGGTGTATGAGGGTCTGGCCGACTATACCCCTATCTTTCTCTCCGAGATCCCCGAGTTGTTTTATAGCGGCCGCATGCCACTGGATGTGGCTCTGATTCAGGTTACCCCGCCCGATCGCTTTGGCTTTTGCTCGCTGGGTGTATCGGTGGAGGCGGTCAAGGCGGCGGCAGAATCTGCCGAGTTGGTCATCGCGCAGATCAATCCGCAGATGCCCCGTACCCTGGGCGACAGCTTTATCCATGTCGAGGACATTGACGTGCTGGTGGAGCATGAGGAGCCCTTGCTAGAGATGGCCATCTCCGAGCCGGATGACATATCTGTGGCCATCGCCCGGCACGTTACGCGCCTTATCGAGAACGGCTCCACCATCCAGGCTGGTATCGGGCGCATCCCCAACGCCGTGCTCTACGGTCTGTCGGAGAAGCAAGATCTGGGTGTGCATACCGAGATGTTTTCGGATGGCCTGATCGACCTGATCGAATCGGGGGTGGTCAACAACTCGAAAAAGACATTTCACCCGGGCAAGGTGCTGGCCACCTTTTGCGTGGGTACGCGTCGACTATATGACTATGTAGACAACAATCCGATGTTCGAGTTCCGCACCGTGGACTATAACTCGTCGCCGGTGAACATCGCTCGCAACCACCGTATGGTGGCCATCAACACCGCTCTACAGGTGGATATGACGGGTCAGGTGGGCGCGGACTCGCTGGGCTATCGCATCTATAGCGGAATTGGCGGGCAGGCGGACTTTATGCGTGGCGCGGCGTTGTCCCCCCAGGGCAAGCCGATCATTGCGCTGCCCTCTACGGCGCGGGGGGGTACCATCTCGCGGATCGTGCCGCACCTGAGCGAGGGGGCCGGTGTCGTTACTACGAGGGGCGACGTGCATTATGTGGCGACCGAGTTTGGCGTGGCGTATCTGCACGGCAAAAGTCTGCGGGAGCGAGCCACGGCGTTGATCCAGATCGCCCACCCCAGATTTCGCGAGGAGCTGACACGTCAGGCCAGAGAGCACCGCTACATCTTTGAGGATCAAAAGAGCCCTGTGGAGGGAGTCTATCCGGTCGAATTGGAGCATACCGAGCAATTTGACGGAGAAGAGATCTTTTTCCGGCCCGTCAAGGCCAGCGATGAGCGGCTCTTTCAAGAATATCTCTATGATCTCTCTGAACGGTCGGCCTATCTGCGCTTTTTCGAGCGGCGCAAGGCTTTTCCGCGCGAGCTGGCCGAGTCGCTTGTGTCGGTAGACTATGAGGAGAACCTGGGCATCGTCGGCACGATGGGCACCTCGGATACGGCGCCCATCGTTGCTGCGGCCCATTGGATGCTGGATACCAACGAGAATATGGCCGAGGTGGCCTTTTCCGTCGCCGATCGGTTCCAGCGACGCGGCATCGGTGGCCATCTGTTTCGCTTTCTTGTGCGGCTGGCGCGAGAGCGCGGCATTCGCGGGTTCAGGGCCACGGTAATGTCCCAGAACATCGGTATGCGACGCATCTTTGAGAGAAGCGGGTATGTCCTGCGCACAGCGTATGATGCAGGCGTCATCACCCTCTCCTTGCGGTTTGATGAGCGCGTACGAGAAACGGAACCGTCGGCTGCCGTATCATAAGGAATATTATGGGCGAAACCAGTTTTCCCAGGACCATCTTTGTGCTCGGTACGGCCCGCGATGTAGGCAAGACCGTGACCTGTCTGGGGTTGATCGGCAAGCTGCTTTCTGAAGAGGAAGGATATGCGCCCGAGGATATCGGCTATATCAAGCCCGTCGGGCAGCAGACGCTCACCGTCATGGACAAAGACGGCACGCCTGTGGAGGCCGACAAGGATGCCGTGGTTCTCATCTCACTCATGGGAGTGGGTAACGTAGGCTACCGCTACCTGAGCCCCGTCATCTGGCAGGGCGGCCTGACCACCTCATTCATACGCGATAGCATCCAGGGAGATCCTCTGGAGGGGCGCGATGCCTTTATGGAGCGCATCCGCGAGGCCTATACGCTTGTCGCGCGTGATCGGCGGATTGTGATCGTCGAAGGTACCGGGCAGCCAGGCGTCGGCTCGGTGGCGGGTGTGAGTAATGGCGATGTGATCAACATGCTACGCACGATGGGGGTACCCGTCACCGTTATGTTGGTGACGCGAGGGGGCATTGGCGCAACCATCGACGAGGTATTCCCCTATTTCATGAGCCTCGACCATATGGAGGTCAAGATCGATGGGCTGGTGATCAACGGCGTCTTTCCTGACAAGATTGACAGGATTCGTGAGGTTCTGGAAGGATACTATGAGAGTATCTTTACGCCGCTCTATGGCGACTATTTGCGTCAGCCTTTCCCGCCGATCCTCGGCTTTGTGCCCTTGATCCCCGAGCTAAAGCTTCCCACCATGCGCCTGATTGCTCAGCACTTTGGCTCCAGCAGCAACAACTCCCTGGAGATTCTGACACCAGGGCAATTCGAGGAACAGGCGAGCCGCCTGATTCGCAGCGTCAAGGCGGTGAACCTGCGCTATGGGTTTGAGCGCTATGTGCGGCCCGATGATGCCGTTGTGGTGGGGATCAACGCCAATGATAGCCTCTTTTCTGTGGTGCTGCACCATCAACGGCTGCGCAGCGAGCAAGGCGCTGGGCTGGCCGGCTTGATCCTCTCATGCAAAGAGGCAGGGGGACTGTCGCAGCAGGTGAGCAACGAGTTGGCGCGTGCCGAGGGCCTGCCCACCATCGCGCTGGATAACGACACGGCGGACATCATCCAGCGCATCGACGGTATGACGGTCAAGATCCAGCCCTATGACGTGCTCAAGCGCGATCTGATTGCCGAAACGTATCGCGAAAACCTCTCGCTTTTCATTGATCTGTAGACCGATCTGGGCGAAACGACGAGAAACGCCGCCCCGGGGCGGCGTTTCTGGTTGCATCAGGGCCGCTCTTGTATGCTCAGTGGGCCACCGCGCCATCGGCCCCGAAAAAGCCCACGATGGCGCGATCCTCAAAGGGAAAGCGCGCCAACTGCTCCTCGCGTACCTCGACGCCGATGCCCGGCCGGTCTGACACGACAATGTACCCATCCTCGAGGCGAGGTGGCTCCACCAGGATATCGTTCAGTGGATGGTTATCGGCGTTATTGCTCTCCATCAGGCGATAGTTGGGCGTGGCGGCGGCGAGTTGGCTAAAGGCAGCCGTATTCACGGGGCTGCCCATCAGGTGCGGGAATATGCCCACAAAGGCGGCCTCGGCCATCCCGGCGATCTTGGTCAACTGGGTATAGCCCCCGGCCAGCGAGAGATCGGGGCGCACCATGCCCACCGTCTGGGAATCGATCAGGCTCTTGAACTGCTGCAGCGTGTGATTGCGCTCCCCTGTGGCAATGGGAATATTCACATGCCGCGCGACGTACTGCAGGGCCTCCAAGCTCTCGGGGGCGATGGGGTCCTCATAGTAGAGCAGGCGATAGGGCGCCAGCTCCCCCGCCAGAAGGATGGCCTCGTCGGGGTTCAGGTTGCGATGGATCTCCAGCCCCAGGTCGATCTCGTCACCCACGGCCTCGCGGATGGCCCGTACGATGGCGACGGCGTCCTTGATGGTCTTGGTAGGGGTCTGCTGTTCGAAACCGGCGAACATGGGCGTGGTACGCAGCGAGGTGAACCCGCTTTCGACCTGACGGCGTGCGCTCTCGGCGCGCTCGTCCAGCGTGTTGCC
>SLPC01000187.1 GCA_007132185.1 Anaerolineae bacterium
CATGTTGCGCTCGGGCTACGGCCTGAACCAGTCGCTCACCACCGTGGCCGAGCAGGCCCCCCAGCCCTCGCGAAGCGAGTTTGCCCGGGTGATGCAGAGCGTCGAGCTGGGCATTGCCCTAACAGAGGCAATGCAGG
Source organism: Anaerolineae bacterium (assembly GCA_007132185.1). Lineage (GTDB taxonomy): Bacteria > Chloroflexota > Anaerolineae > UBA1429 > UBA1429 > UBA1429. Next base: position 138 of record SLPC01000187.1, read on the forward strand.
ACATGGCCGAGCGGATCCAGTCCGACGACGTGGACCTGTTCGTCACCACCATTGTCATCCAGTCCGAGCTGGGCGGCAACCTGTCCAACACCCTGGAGGTGATCGCCGAGACGATCCGCGAGCGCATTCGCCTGCAGCAAGAGATCCGTTCCCAGACGTCGCAGCAGCAGCTCTCGGGCTATATCCTGTCGGCGCTGCCTCTGGCCCTGGGCCTGATCATCTCGTTGATCAATCCGGGGTACATGGATCCCCTGTTCGAACCGGGTTGGCCTCGTTTGATGATTGGGGGCACGGCCGTGATGATGGTGATGGGCTTTTTGATCATGAAACGCATTCTGGTGCTAGAAGTATGAACATCGATAGCATCCTATACGCCGCTTTTGGCGCCCTCGAGTCGGTGGCCAGCCCGACCCTGGTGGCCCTTTTGGTGTCGGTGGCCTTTGGCGCCGTCTGGATCGCCCTGGCCCCCGCCCGGGACCGCCACGCTGTGGACGACCGCCTCTCCAGCTATGGTCCTGAACACATTGTCGAAGAGCAAGAGCTGGCGCGCTCCTTTGGCGAGCGAGCCCTCTGGCCTGTCTTTCGCACGGTGCTGCGCCTGTTTGCGCGGCTGCTGCCCGCCCGCGCCACCGCCGACACAGAGCGTAGCCTGATCCATGCCGGCCGCCCGGGCAACCTGACGGCGCTGGACTTTTGGGGCCTGCGCCTGCTGCTGGCCAGCGCCGGGGCCGGGCTCCTGTTCCTGATGGCCTTTCGTGATCAGCCCTTTACATCGGCCCTCTTGCGGGGTGGCATCGGCGGGCTGGCTGGTTTCATGCTGCCGGTGCTCTGGATCCGTATGAAGGTGAGCGCCCGCCAAAAGGAGATCGCCAAATCGATGCCCAACGCCCTGGACCTGCTCTCCATCGGCGTCGAGGCGGGCCTGGGGTTCGAGACAGCCATGCTGCGGGTGGGCGAGCAGTGGGACAATGAGCTGACCCGCGAGCTGCGCCGCACGGTGATGGAGATCCGGGTGGGGGCCTCCCGGGAGGAGGCGCTGCAACATCTGGCGGCACGCACCGGCGTCCCCGATCTGAACAGCTTTATCGCCGTCCTGGTCCAGTCTTCGCGATTGGGCGTCAGCATCGCCGAGGTGTTGCACCAGCAGGCCTTTACCATGCGGGACAAGCGCCGCCAGCGGGCCGAGGCGCTGGCCCGCCAGGCCGCCATCAAGATGCTCTTTCCGCTGATCTTTTTCATCTTTCCCGCCATGTTCATCGTCATCCTGGGTCCCGCGGTCCCACGCATCGTCGAGAGCCTGGGCGGCATGTAGGCGGGTTCTGTCGCCAGCATCATCATCGTATCCATAACACGGCAATCGAACAAAGGTGCAGCTTATCGTGAACACCTGGTATCTCTGGCTCGGAGCGCTCGTCGGACTCTATTTCGTCAGCAGCGTCGCCCCCTGGATCGGCTTACAGCTCCTGGATGCCCTCATGCGCCGCCGTTTGTCGGGCGAGGGCGACCTGATGGGGCGCATTGCCAAGCTGCGCGCCCATGCGGTCCAGGCCCGGCGCGAGTGGCCCGACCGGGTGCGCCCCGGCGAGTACCAGGACTCGGACGTGCGCGCCCACGAGCTGCTGCGGCGCATCGAGCAGCAGGTCAACGAGGCGGAGGAGCTGCGCACCGCCTCGCTCTTTTACGCGCCACGGCCCGTGGGCCTGGGCGCGGCGATGGTGTGGCAGGCCTGGGCGCCCCTCGTCGAGAATATGCGCATCTATCGCGGCGTGGGCTCCTTCTCCGAGCTCGAGGCCGAGAACGACAAGGCGTTACGCGACCTGGACAAGCTCAAGCTCCGCGTCTCGGAGCTCTGCCGCGAGGCGCGCACTCGGCTCGGCCAGGCCCTGCAAACGGCCAACCGCCTGAGCGACGAGCTCGACGGGCTTGCCGAGGCCGGTGCGGGCGACACCGAGTTCCTGCAGCGCGAGGTGGATGCCGCCCGAGACGACCTGCAGGTGGCGCTGGAGCGCATCGACCCCGACCAATGGATGGGTGTGCCGGTGCCTCAGATCGAGAACCAGGCCAAGCTGGCGCTCTCACGCTCCGCCGAGCGGCTGCGACGCGTCGAGCGGGCCCAGCACGAGATGGCCCTGCGCCACGAGGCCGACCAGGCAGTGCGCGAGTTGCGCAATCTGGCCCACGAGGCCCGTCAGCACGAGGATGCGCGCTTTGCCACGCTGGTGCGACACGCAGGCAGGGTACGGACGCAGTTGCACGGAGCCGACGACGCCGCGTTGCGCGCCGTCATCGAAGAGGCCAACAGTATACGTGACCAGATCGCGAACCTGTTCGAGACGGTAGAGGCAGAACGGATCGCCGCAGAGGAGTGGGCCGCCGAGGAAGCGCG
>SLPC01000163.1 GCA_007132185.1 Anaerolineae bacterium
GTGGCCGTGGGGGGCGTGCTTGTTATGCCGGGTGATGTCATCATCGCCGATGACGATGGCGCCGTCGTGATCCCCATCGCCCTGTTGCCCACGCTCGTAGAAAAGGCGGGCGAGCATGCCGAGTGGGAAGAGTTTACCCGCATGCGCCTCGCCCAGGGCGGGGATCTGCGCAAGTACTATCCGTTGAACGACGAGGCTCGCATAGAGTACGAGACCTGGCGCAAGGAACAGAGCTAGCTCCCTGACACTTGGGGAATCGGCTGTACAAGAGCGAATCCACAGCGCCCCTGTTCCTTGCTTGCAGGTCCGAATCGAGGGGTGCTTATGCTGTTACTGACCTGGATTGCCATTGCATTCTGTCTCTCGCAATCCGCCATTCTCTCAGGCCTGAATCTGGGCCTGTTTTCGCTAACCAAGCTCGACCTCGAGCTCGAGGTCAAAAAAGGGGATCCTCGCGCCCAACGCTTGATGCAGGTGCGCGAGGATGCCAACTATGCGTTGGTCACCATCCTGTGGGCCAACGTGGCCGTAAACGTTCTTCTGGCCCTGCTGTCGGACTCGGTGATGGGTGCCGTAGCGGCCTTTGTCTTCTCAACCATAGTCATTACTCTTCTGGCCGAGATCGTCCCGCAATCGCTCTTTACGCGCCACGCCCTCTCTCTTGGTGCCAGGTTGGTGCCCATTCTACGCGCGTACCAGATTCTCTTTTACCCTATTGCCCGCCCAACCGCCTGGGCCCTGGATCTCTGGCTCGGCGGCGAGGAGATACGCTATATTCGCGAGCGTGACATGCGACAGATGATTCAGTTGCATATGGAGTCGGCCGAAAGCGACATCGCGCAGGTCGAGGGCCAGGGTGCCCTCAATTTCCTGGACATTGATGATACTCGCGTGGACGCCGAGGGTGAGATCGTCGATCCCGCCAGCGTGATACAGCTTGACTTTGACGGCGGGCGCCCCATCTTTCCCGCCATCGAGCCCTCGGCTAATGACGAGTTCTTGCGTAACATCCATCGCTCTGGCAAGACATGGGCTGTCCTCGTTGACGCAAATGAGGAACCGCGCCTCGTGCTTCAGGTGAATGACTTTGTGCGCGAGGCCCTGTTTGCCTCCGATACCTTTAGCCCCTACAGACACTGCCACCGGCCTATCCTGACTCGCGATCCCAAGCAAAGGTTGGGCGAGCTCATCCCCCGCTTTCGCGTCAAGCCGGGCGGCGAGACGCGAGACATTGTAGAAGACGACGTGATTCTTTATTGGGGGGACCCCCCGCGCATCCTGACCGGTACCGATGTACTGGGTCGGCTCTTGCGCGGGATCGCGGCGCCCCCCTTTCCACGCTAGGAGAGATACGATGCAACTACCAGAGAACAAGACCAAGATCGTCTGTACATTGGGGCCTGCCTGTGCCACACAGCCGGTGATGCAAGACATGATCCGGGCTGGCATGAACGTGGCCCGTCTCAACTTTGCCCATGGCGATCTGGATAGCCACAGGCAGCTGATCGCCAATTTGCGCCAGGCTGCTCTGGCGGAGGGGCGACGTGTGGCGATTCTCGCTGATCTGCCCGGCCCCAAGATCCGCTTGGGCGAGCTTGCGAGGGAACCCATTGCCCTTGAGGCGGACGCCCCCATCACCCTGAGCACGCAAGAGTTTCTTGGCGATGAACGTAGGATCTCGGTCAGCTTTGCCGAGCTGCCTCGGGCTGTGCGGCCTGGAGACATGATCTTTGTCAACGATGGCTATATCCAGCTCGAGGTGCAGGAGGTACGGGGACAAGAGGTACTCTGCCGGGTGGCGGTCGCCGGCGAGCTTCGCTCGCGCCAGGGTGTCAATCTCCCGGGCATCGAGCTGGGCGTCAGTATCTTTACCGATGAGGACCGCGCCTTTCTCGCCTTTGCCCTGGAGAATGGGGTGGATGCGGTTAGCCAGTCCTTTGTAGAGAGGGCTACGGACCTGCATGCTGTGCGAGAGTTTGCCGCGAAACGGGGGTACGAACCGTTTCTCATTGCCAAGATCGAGCGCTTGGGCGCCCTCCGCCACACCGACGAGATCCTCGAGGCCGCCGATGGCATCATGATCGCTAGGGGAGACCTGGGCGTAGAGGTACCCATCGAGGAGCTGCCCGCGATCCAAAAGCAGTTGATGAGAGATGCCAATGTGGCCGGCAAGCCCGTGATCACGGCCACCCAGATGCTGGAATCGATGACCAACAACCCGCGACCTACGCGGGCCGAGGCCACCGATGTGGCCAATGCCGTTCTTGACGGCACCGATTGCGTGATGCTTTCCGGTGAATCGGCCATCGGGAAATACCCCGTGCAGGCCGTGGCCATGCTGTCTCGTATTGCCGCCCATATCGAGCCTCTGCGGCCGGCGCACTCGGCACGCCAGGAGATACGCGCCAGTGGCACACGTGATAGGAGCGATCTGCGCGATATCATCGCCCTGGGCGTTGAGACGACCTCGCGGCGTGCCTCGCCTGCGGCGGTGATGGTGCCCACGCTCAGTGGCGCCACAGCGCGCCGTATAGCGCGCTTTCGGCTTCCCATGTGGTTGGTGGCTGTCAGCTCCCTCGAATCGACCTGCCAGGAGCTCCAGTTCTCCTATGGCGTACATGTGGAGCATGTCGATGCGCTCCCCGACAGTTGGCGGGCCTTTGCCCAGGACTGGCTGAACGAATACGAGATCGAGGGCGATCTCGTCATCCTTACCGAGGGACCATCTCGCCGCCATCCCGAAGCCAACGACCGCATCGAGATCATCGATCTGCGACCAGAAAACATAGCCTAACCTGCGCGCTCTTTATCGCTCAACGTGCTGGCTGATAGGTGGCCAGTTGCGGGCGTCTGTATCTGTCTAGATGCTCCTGCAGATACACGTACGAGAGCGTTGGGTGAGACCACGGGGTCGCCTGACAGTCATTCTCGCCCGTTTCGCTTGACATATACCAGCTTCTGCGAGTATCTTGAGCATGTTACCTGATTTCTGCCATGAGCAAGGAGATCGAAAGATGGAGACGCGACCGTTCGGCATGACCGCTGAATCGATGCCTATCCTCAGCCTGGGCTGCCAGCGGCTGGTGGATGACGAGGGATGTACCCAAGAGCAGGCCATCGAGATTTTGAACACGGCGCTGGACCGGGGCATCCGCTACTTTGACACGGCCTGGGTCTATTCGCAGGGACTGAGCGAAGAGCGGGTGGGCCTTGTCGCCAGGGAGCGTCGCGATGAGATGTGGATCGCGACCAAGGTCCGAGATGAAACCGCTGATGGCGCCAAGCGCCAACTCGAGGACAGTCTGCGCCGCCTGCAGACCGACCATATCGAGGAGTGGCGCATGCACAATGTGATGACCTTTGACCGCCTCGATGCCATGACGGGCCCGGGCGGCGCTCTGGAGACCATGGTCGAGGCAAAAGAGCAGGGGGTGGTCAAGCACATCAGCATCTCGGGACATACCGACCCGCAGATCCAGATCGAGGCGCTGCGGCGCTATGACTTTAGTACCGCTCTGGTGGCCACGTCGGTGCTGGACCACTTTATCTATTCCTTTGCCGAAGAGTTTCTCCCCGTGGCCAGGGAAAAGAACGTCGGCGTTATCGGCATGAAGATCTTTGCCTATAACCGCCTGGGGCACGTGGCCGAAAAGGCCCTGCAGTATGCCCTCGGGCTGCCCCTGACCACCGTCATTGTGGGGTGTAGCACAATGGCCGAGCTGGAGGACGACCTGCGGGTGGCAGAGAGCTTTACGCCCATGAGCGGGGCGGAGAGGCTCGAGTTCTTCAGGGAGATGATGCCCCTGGTCAAGCCGGAGAATCTTCCCTGGAAGGCAAATAGTTGGAACAGCGCAACGGACTGGGTCGAGCGCTAGGCGACATAAAAAAACGCCCATAACGTGCCAAAGGGCATACGAGCTCCTTTGGCACGTTACAGGCGTAGCACAGACCTGGAGTGATAGCCGCTACGAGGCCAGATCAACACCTGGGCGCAAAGGCGCTGTTGGTTCTCGCGCGTTCCAGGTCTGGCGAATAGCCGCTCCCAGAAACCGTGAACCTAGATCGCCGCTATTGCCAGGGTCCACGTGGGACGCCGGCGCAGCGATCTGATAGCTAGTCCGCCCGGGCGACGCTGGCTAGCACTTCTACGAACGTCTCATCCCCGGCCTCAAACTCGAGGCTGCCGTTGCGACGCCGTATCGCCATGACCGGCTCTTTGACGTACTGCTTGCGCAGTCCCATCAGACTCTTTTTCTCGATCACCCGGTAGCACTGAATAGTGTCAATATTCAGTTCGGCGGTATAGCCGAGTGGTGCTATGCGGGGCTGCATGTCCGTAAGAAACTGCTTTAGGTTACCACGACTGGCCCAACGACGGACGAGCTGCAGCTTGTCTTCCCTGACATTCTCCATGTTATCCTCCATGACATCATCCACAGCGACTGGTCTTCGCACGACGCGGTGCCTTCTTCTGATTCCATTATGTCACTAGCAGCTGTCTATTACATCCCTCCTCTGTACGACACCCATACTGTACGAACGTACAATACCCGACCCTCACCACCAGATCGGAGGCCCCACGAGACGACGGTACAACCGGCGAAACGCTGTGCTCACACTCTCCCCCCAATTCGGGGCCTCCCGGATCGGACCAGAGTCTGATACCCCCTCAGGCGGCGCGCCACACGATTGCGCCGCTTCGGCACTGTCCAGATCGGTAAGAATGCGCTCCCAGGTCACAGAAACCCGTGCAGGTCCTCCCGCGTCAAAGTACTCGATCACCACGTCGTGATCACCTGCCGCCAGGGACAATTCGCGTACCAGAGGGCCCTCGGGCGCCTCATGCCACGCATTGATGATCAGCGATTCATTCAGATAGACCCGTACGCCATCACTCGCCTCGGCCGCGAACCGATAGCAACCTGCGCTCAGTGAAAGAGTGCGGGTCCATCGCACCGAAAAATCATCGGCGGGTAGCCCCAGCGCCGGTGCGCCGAGGCCCCAGTCAAACACGGGCATGGGGTCGTTGCGAACAATAAGGGGTTGGCCGGTGAGATACCGGTTGGCATAGTACTCGCCTCGCCAGGCCGGGAACCAGATGACCTGCTCCCACCAGAGCCGGATCTGGCCCGATCCTTGCAGCGGGTGGAACGCCAGGATCACCTCGGCTGGCCCGGACCGATCGAGCCAGATATCACCTTTCACGAGGCCCCGCTCGGCCATGTCCCACCAATCGATGATTGGTCTTCCGTTGACCCACAGGCGAAGCCCGCCATCGCTCCAGGCATAGAAACGCAAGGCGCCTCCCTTGAGGTCCACATTGCGGGCCCAAACCACAGATCCGACCTGGGCGCCAAGCTCTGGGTCGGGCAGAGCGTCAAGCCAATGGCTTTCGAGGTATAGCTCTTGAGTCTTGCCGATGGCCAGAGGATCGCCCTTGGGCTCGTTGCTCGAAAAAAAGAGCACGTCCCATGCATCGGCGGGTGCTTCTGATAGGGCCTGGAGTTCGGGACGAACAGCCCCCGGACCGGGAGGGCGTACGGTCCGGGGACTGTAACCGGGTGACACCGAAGACGTGGGCGCATCTCCGGCGGAAGTTGTCGTATTGGTCGCTTCAGCCTGTGATTCGACGACGCTTGTCAGAGCACTGGCCCTGCATGCGATCAGTATGATGGCGGTGACAAGAACCGCTATGGCGATGTGCACACGCTTCATTCTGATCCTCAGTGGTAATGCTCATCGTCTTCTCGAATCTGGGCTGTTAGCTTGTCTTTATTGTAACCTGGCACGGCCTTGGGAACATCCGTCTTTCAGGCAACAGGGGCATGGTACGAAAGTGCTAGTCGGGGAAAGATTGCGGCGGTCCCGCCTGCAGGCAGGACCCAGATACGACGGCTGCCGTGGGGAGCTAGCCTACCAGGCCATGCTTTAGGGCTATGGCCACCGCCTCGGTGCGGCTCGCAACGCCCATCTTGGCAATGATCGTGCTTACGTGGGATTTCACCGTAGATTCGGTGATTCCCAGCTTTTGGCCGATCTGCAGATTGGTGAGCCCTTCTACCAGAAGGGCAAGCACCTGCTCCTCGCGAGGCGTGAGCGGCTCGATCATGGAGCGAACATCGGACGAGGCCTGCACCAGGACCTGGGTAGCTTCCGGCGAGAGGGTGGACTGTCCTCTGGCAGCCGCTCGCAGGGCTGCGGCCAGCTCCTGCGAAGATACATTCTTGAGCAGATAGCCGACGGCGCCTGCCTGTAGAGCTCGCGGCACCAACTCTTTTTCCACATAACTGGTTAGCGCCACAACCTGCGTCTCGGGGCAGCACTCCCGGATCTTGCGCGTCGCCTCGACCCCGTCCATCACCGGCATTTTGAGATCCATCAGTACCACGTCGGGCTTGAGGGCTTGGGCCTTGCGTACGGCCTCTTCTCCGTTCGCGGCCTCGCCTACCAGTTCCATGTCGCCAAAGGTTCGCAGACAGGTCCGTAACCCGCCTCGGAGTATGCTATGATCGTCAACGACGAGCACTCTGATCTTGTCGTTCGCCACCGATTCAGCTCCTTTGCTTCGACATGGCCATATCCGGCATCTGCTGCTCTACAGGCGTTTCCTCTGCATACCAGAGAACCCGCACCGTCGTGCCTCCTCCGGGCGCACTCTCCACCTCCAGCGTGGCTTGGATATCATTGGCTCGTTCGCGCATGATTGATAGCCCCAGGCGATCGGTCAGCGCCGCCGATGGGTCAAAGCCCTGGCCATCATCGCGGACAATCATCTCGACGCCCTGATTGTCATCCACCACCCGACGCCGGAGTCTGATCCAGGCCTGATCAGCTGCCGAGTGCTTGACCACATTATTGATCGCTTCCTGAGCGATACGATACAAGGCTACACGAACTCTGGGGGGTATGTCCAGTCGGTGATCCGCCGATACGTGCACCGGCATGCGGGCGCTACCGGCCGTGCTTTCGCCCAACCGAGCCAGCAACTCGTCTAGCGGGGTCTGAGCCAGCGCTGCGGGACGCAGCTCTAGCAAGAGAGCGCGCATTTCGTTGAGGGCACTCCGCGTTAGCTGCCCCAATTCGTCGAGATGGAGCTGCGCTTCTTCCGGGTTATCCTCATACAGGGCGGGGATCACTCCGGCCAGCAGGTTGACGGTAAAGATCGTCTGCGTTACCGAGTCGTGCAGGTCATGAGCCAGGCGATTGCGCTCTGCCATCACGGCCAGGGCGCCCGCCTCTCGATACAGACGCGCATTCTCCAGGGCGATACCGATTTGGCTGCCGATGCCGGTCAATAGATGGAGCTCTTGCTCGCCAAGGCTGCGCGGACTTCGCGCGCGCAAGTTCAATAGCCCGATCAACTCGCCCCTGCATACCAGCGGTATCATAACCACCTGGTTCCAACCCTCGCGGGCCAGCGCCTGCCAGAGGCTCCGACTGGGGAACCGATCCTGTTGCCACACCTGAGCGCCCTCCGCAAGATGCTTGCGGCGCACAACCTCGTCCAACCCTACTTCAGGCCTTTGCGAGAGCGCCTCTGATGGAAGTCCACGCTGCGCGATGAGCCGCAGTGTATCGCTGCCGGGCTCTAGTTCGTACGCGGTTCCGGCGCCCATGTCCATCAGCTCGAGCACCTTGTCCAGCGCGGCAGCCAGGATATCATCCAGATTGAGGGACTGGCTCACCACGCCTGCGATCTCGTTCATTGCCGACAGTTCGCGCGTGCGTGCCTCAACGCGACGCTCCAGGTCGCCATACAAGCTCCCGAGCTGGCTGGACATCTGGTTAAAGGCTTGGGCCAGTTCGGCCAACTCATTGCCTTGCGGGACGTCTACGATCTGTGCCAGTTCACCGCGCGAGATGGCGTTGGCCCGGATCGTGAGATTCTTGATGGGGCGCGTGATGCGCCGGATGGCGATGCTGACGATGCTAGCCGGTATGAGAACCGCGAAAAAGAGGATGGCTATCAGCACGCGAATATATCCCAGCGAAATCCGGCGCAAGTCAGTCCAGCTCTCCTCTTCGACCAGACTCGCCAGGGTGTGGGGAATGGGTGCATAGCTGGCGACGATCTCTTCGTCAGCGCCATCGAACCCACGCCAGGCTCCGACCAGCCCAGATTGCACCGCCTGCACGGCTGCCTGGCTAGATACATCGGTGCCCACGCGCTCTGGATCATGGTGATAGATCGCTCGCCCCTGGCTATCTACCAGATAGACGCGGCTCTCCATGCGAAGGTCGAGCCGGAGCAGGCTGCGGTAAAAGGCCGACCCGGTATGCGACTGCACGGCAAAGAGGCCGATCACGATCTCGTTGATCTGGCCCTCGTCGTCGAGTCGGGGCACCGCCACGGCCACCACGGGATGGTCCTCGGGCCCGTCATGCTCAATGTCAGACAGCAAAATCGGCACAGGCTGGGTCTGAACGCGGCGGAAATGACTACGATCTGACCAATTGGCTCCGAGAAGATCGAGGCGCCGAGGATCTGCCGCAATGACAATCCCTGTCTCATTGACGACGACCACGCCGCTATCAAAATCATGCAGATAGGGAAGATGCCCATCCAGATAGGACAACCACGGCATGGGCGATTCACCCGGAGCCCGCTGACGTCCATCATCCAACGACTCCAGGCGGTCGGCATATTCAGCCAGCTCGAGCCCCATCTGCCCTGCCAGTAGGCGGGTTAGCTCCCGGTTGCGATCCATCACCAGAACCTCGGTGACGCGGAAATAGGTCCAGAAGCTGAAATAGGCCACAACCAACAGGATGATCAGGGTCGGCAATACAGACCATGCCAGAATCTGTGTGCGTAGGCCTCGTAAGGAGAAACGCATTCTAAGGCGCTCCAATGCTAGCCCTGAGGATAGCGACCAACCAAACATTACATTATTATTATACTCAAGTATAGGCAGAAATCCCAAAAATCGGGGCCTGTCCCCGCTCTGTTTCTATAGAGCAGGCGCTTTCGCTGGCAACGGAGCCACTTGATGGTTATAATGTGCGCGCCGCATCCGGGCGGTCCATCACAGCGATGTGGGGTATCTCTACGATGACAGTAGAAAGCCGTAGCCAATGGAGGGTACTATGAATGAAAAGAGCCTGACCAAAGCCCAGCGATTGGGGCGCATGAGCCACTTTTTATATCGCAACCCAAATGGGCTAAGCGTGACCGAACTGGCTCGCCTGTGCAACGTCCACAAGCGCACCACGCAGCGCGATCTCCATGACCTCGAGGCCATGGGTGTGCCTCTGTGGGAAGATGAGGGCGATCCGCCACGCTATGGCGTCATCAGCGGTTACTATCTTCCCTCCATTCATCTCAGCCTGAACGATGCCCTCGCTCTCTATCTGGCTGGCCGGTTGCTGGCGCGTCAGGCCGAGCTCTATGACCCACATATTGCCTCGGCCCTGTCCAAGCTCGCCACCATCCTGCCCGAGCCATTGGCTGAGCACATTCATGCTACCATTCGTCAGATGGTCGGCCAGGAGGATAGCCGCCTGACCCGCGTGCTCGAGGTGCTCGCGCTCGGCTGGGCCAATGGGCGCGTCGTCCGGGTGCGCTATCAGAGCTCTGGCAGCGACAATGTTCATGGGTATCATCTGAGCCCCTATTTTATCGAGGCGTGCGGCGACTATCGAGGCACCTACGTCATCGGGTGGGCAGACTATTTTGACGACGTGCACACATTCCGCATCGAGCGCATTCTGGATGCCGAGTTGACAGACGAAACCTTTGAAATCCCTGACGATTTCGATGGGCCTGCCCTCATGCGCACCGCTTGGGGGATCATGTATGGGGAAGAGACTCAACAGGTGACGCTTCGCTTTGCGCCCGAGGCGCGGCGACGGGTCCTGGAAACCTCGTGGCACCCCACAGAGACCCTGACCGAGGAACCCGATGGCGGCTGCACCCTGCGCCTGCAGGTGGCCCATCCGAGCGAGATGCTGTACTGGATTCGGGGCTGGGGTCCATCGGTAGAGGTGCTAGAGCCCAGTTGGCTCCGCCAGCAGATTGCCGCAGAGGCACTGCAGACCATGGCGCTCTATGATACGGGCGAACCGCATAGTCATCGGCCCATTGATGCTGCGTCGTGAGCTTGACGGCATCTGGCAATGAGCCGCATAATGACGCTGCATTGGGAGCATCACTCTGCCGGCCCAACCCCATTCCACAAGAAGGTTATGCCATGACACAGGAAGACACCGCTGCCGCAACCATCGGGCGTCTCGAGTCACGCATCGGGCGAGTGCATCGGGATGCACTGATGGCCCGCCAGCGCGATCGCCTGGGAGAGGTGGATGCTTCGCTGGCCCGTATGCCCCAGCAACTCGTGCAGTTACGTGCGCGAGGCTATGTCTACAAGGCCTATCTGGAGGATCAGGCTTCCGAGCTCGCCGAGCGCTGGCCTCCCGTGCGGGCAGCAGCCGCCCGTGACCTGGAGGACCAGACTGCAGGCCTCAAGCGCGAGATGGATCGCATCGACGACACGATGCGTCGTTTACAGCCCCTCAAAGTCCGTCCCCTCAGCACCGCCCAGCCCTCCATTCAGCGCCTTGAGAGCGACCTGTCGGGGGTCGAACGGCGTATCCGTGCGGCCCAGCAAGCGGTACAGGGCCTATATGGCGCCATGGCCAATGGGGTGCAGAGTTTGGCCAGCGAGATACAGGGCTGCGAGGGTCTCCTCGATGCATTGGCAGGGGCGACCTTTACTTTAGAGTCCGGCGAGGCGCCGGTGGCCGTCACAGAGGCTCGTTTGATCGATGGCAACAACCAGACCGACGGTATGCTCTTTTTGAGCGATCAACGGCTGCTCTTTGAGCGCCACGAAAGGGTGGCCCGCCGCCGTATCCTGTTCGTCACGACCTCTTCGGAGATCGTAAAAGCGTTGCATTGGGAGGTATCTCTGGCCAGTGTCGAGCGCGTCGAGGCTACGAAGGTGCGACGCGCCCTGGCCAGCCGACGCGAGCAGCTGGCCGTCATCACCCAGGGCAGGGCATCAGCCCCTCGGGCCGAGTTCGAGCTGGGCAGCGACTCGGATGCCTGGCGCGAACTCGTGCTCCGCTGCCAGTCGGGAGACATTGCCTCGGAACGTGCGGGCGGCGCTCCTGTCGTCATCGAATACATCGTGCCGGCTCGGTGCTCCTCTTGCGCCGGCGCCCTGCGCCAGGCGGGTCGCATTCGCGGGGCGTCCTCGATCCGCTGCGAGTATTGCGGCGCGGCCATACCTCTGGCGCAGGCATAGCAGCCTCGCCATGAGTTGCGACTCCAATAAAAGGGACCGCGTAGGTGCTACCCACGCGGTCCTTTGTTGCTTCAGAGTGCAGGCACTAGTAGCGACGTCCGCCGCCACCGCCCCCCGAGCGGGACCTATCATTGTCACGATAGCCGCCGCCACCGCCACCGCCACCACTACGATAGCCGCCGCCACCACCACCGCCACGTGAATCAGGGCGTGGGTTGGCTGGGGAGACGCGAATCGGGCGTCCGTCGAGCTCGGTGTTGTCCAATTGCTCGATGGCCTCTTGCGCCTCGGCCTCGGTGGCCATCTCGACGAATCCAAAGCCGCGTGAACGGCCCGTCTCGCGATCGGTGATCACCTTGGCTGATTGGACGTTGCCGATGGCGCCGAACGCCTCGAACAGCGTTTCGTCCGTCGTACGATAGTTCAGGTTGCCGACAAAGAGATTCTTGGTCATGGGACCTTCCTTAGGAAGTCGTGTGCCTCAATGGGCACGGGCTAATGAGAGGACTGATTGGGCTCTTTCGGCGGACCAGAACAGACGACAGATTCTGAGTCTCAGACTAACGACCGACGGACAGGGCTTCTCAGTCCGGGATAGATTATGACACATACGCCACAAAGATGCAAACAGACTATCAGCAAGAACTGTTCCATCAGACCATCTTGCCTACCTGTGGGGTGTAGGGTATACTCGCTTCTCAACGGATGCTGGCAAATGCATTCTTGAGAGATACGACGTGATTGTCCAAGCACACAAAGAGGTGTGAGCCTATGAGAGCTTGCCCACGGGAGAATTTCGAGTTTCTCGAGCCTGGCCAAATGGCCGACGGAGATCTGGGGCTACGGCTCATGTTCTGTCTTCCTGGCGATCCATCCCGGGGCATCGTGCCCTCCTACGAGTTTCAGATGCAGCTTGTGGGCAGCGGCACGCGCATCGGGGGGGCGTCGTTGCGTGTGGGTGACACCGAGCATATCAGATACGTGGGGCATATCGGCTATAGCGTGGTCAAGGCTTATCGTGGCCATCACTATGCCGCGCGGGCCACACGCCTGCTGATCCCGCTGGCCCGCGCTCATGGCATGCGCGAGCTATGGATCACGACCGATCCCGATAACCTGGCATCGCAACGCACATGCGAGATCCTCGGCGCCGAGTTTGTGGAGACCGTTTCTGTACCGCCAACGGATAGTCTGTATGGCCGCGGAGACCGGCAAAAGTTACGCTATCGCCTTGTCATCGAGCCCTGGAATCTGGAGGATCTATGAGCGTTCAAGTTGTCACCGACAGTACCTGCGATCTACCCGCTGAAACCGTCGAGCGCCTCGGCATCCATGTCATTCCCCTCTATATTCACATGGATGGCAAGAGCTATCTGGATGCGGTCGACATCACCCGCGAGACCTTTTACCAGCGATTGCCTGGGCTGGCGACCCAGCCCACCACCGCGGCTCCCAGCTCCGAGCTCTTTGCCCGCGAGTATGACCGACTGACGGAAGAAGGCGCCGATGCCGTACTGTCCATCCATATCGCCCAGAGCCTCAGCGCCACCCTCAACTTTGCCCGTACCGGTGCCGAGCAGGCGAATACCGCCGATGTGACCGTGCTCGACAGCGGGCAGCTCAGTCTGGGCGTGGGCTATATCGTGCAGGAGGCCGCCGAACGCGCCGCTCGGGGTGAGACGGTGAAACAGATCCTGGAGGGGCTGGAAGAGTTCAGCAAGCGTGTCTATGTCTTTGCGGCCCTAGATACTCTCGAGTTCCTCAAGCGCAGCGGTCGCATGAACTGGGCCGTTGCCTCGCTGGGCGAGGTGTTGCGGATCCGTCCCATCCTGCGCATGAACGATGGGGTCAGTCACGCGGAGCGTGTGCGCACCGAGTCCCGCGCTTTGGCCCGCGTGGCAGAGATCTTGAGGGAGACAATGCCCGTGGAACGGTTGGCCCTGGTGCATACCAATGCGCGGGAGCGGGCTAACAGTTTACGGCAGTTGGCGGCAGGTCTACTGCCCGATGATGAATTGCCTATGGTAGACATAACGCCCGTGATCGGCGCTCACATCGGCCCCAACGCCGTCGGGTTCGCCTGTGTCTCGGCTCGGCGCTAAGCATGGCAAGCAGGAGAAGCTGTTGCGCGGTGTTGCTCGACTTTGACTATACCCTGGCCGATTCCTCAGCCGGCGCCGTTGACTGTATGCGCCATGCTCTGGCCGAGTTGGGCCTGCCCGATATGGCCCCTGAGACGTGTGCCCGCACCATCGGTCTTTCCCTGCCCGATACCCTGACCGCCCTCGCAGGCGCTGAGCATGCGCATCTCGCCCCTGGGTTTGTGAGCCTATTCATGCAGCGCGCCGACGAGATCATGGTCCCGCGCACTGTGGTCTATCCCGAGACCCCCTCTACATTAGAGGCCCTGGGGCAGCTCGGCTTTCGGCGGGCCATCGTGTCAACCAAGTACCGGTTTCGCATTGAGCAGGTCTTGATGCGTGACGGCCTAACCGACCTGGTAGAGACCATTGTCGGGGGCGAGGATGTGGCTGCCCACAAGCCCGCCCCCGATGCCCTGTACCTGGCGTTGGAACGGGTGAGGGTCTCGGCCAAAGAGGCCCTCTACGTCGGCGATAGCCTGGTGGACGCCCAGGCCGCTCAGGCTGCTGAGCTGGCCTTTGTAGCGGTCACCAGCGGCCACACCTCCGCCGAGGCCTTCGCCCCCTATTCCCCGCTGGCCGTGCTGGGCGGCGTGGCCGAACTGGTGCCCTGGCTGACGGACAGTCAAGCGTAACCACGTTCGGCCGGACAGTAGGGTAGGGGCACGCATACGCATATATGCGTCCGCATGTATGCGTCCGCGTGCCCCTCTTCTCGTTGTCCTTCGATCCCTACCGCCAGTCGTCGATCAGGACCGTGCGGTTATAGTTGCAGCCCATGATGCGCCAGTAGCCGTTGGTTTCGCCACCCACCACCAGCACATGCACATCCTCGCGGCGGAACATGGGGATCAACGCATCCGGTGGCGCATTCAGGTAATCGGCCCAGGGCTTTTCTCCGTTCTCGGCCCTCGGGAACACATAGTTTTGGATGAGCTGATAGTCCCAGTAGACGGACGCCGGCAGCGTCGCCTGCTCCCAGATCCACTGCTCGAGCTTTTCCGCCGTATCAAAGCCGCCCCGCTCGACGAACAAGTCGGCTGTGATGGGATCGAGGATAAGCGTGGGGGGCGTGTGGGGGTTTAGCCCGCGTAACAGATTCTGGACATGGGTCTCCCAGTGGCTCTGGCGCAGCCCCAGTAAATAGGACGTGGCGCGGCATCCAGTAAAGCAGCTCACCGTGCTGTCATACCGCTCAAACCCCTGCTGCACATGGAACGGCTCCCACGGGCTGCGTTCCTCGTTCTCGGCAAAGGTCAGGCTATTGTAGGCATAGTTGTTGCCCATCGAGCCCAGGTAGGTGTGGCCCGGCACCGAGCCTCCTTGCAGGTTCTGACTCAGCAGACCATAGGCACGCCCGATGGTG
The DNA here is from genome assembly GCA_007132185.1 of Anaerolineae bacterium. Classification (GTDB taxonomy): domain Bacteria; phylum Chloroflexota; class Anaerolineae; order UBA1429; family UBA1429; genus UBA1429. Next base: position 14,754 of record SLPC01000163.1, read on the forward strand.
GCGTTGGCATGGTTATAGGGCCCCAGTGCGCCAATGCCCCAGTTCATCCCGATGCTGTGACGGATGGGGCCATTCACCACCGCCATCGAGGCCGCCGAGCTGGTGGTGCTGCCCCGGGCGGTGACGCCGCTGGCCGCCAGCGCCAGGATCACGGGCAAGTAACTGGGCTTGGCACCCGCCATCACGGCGTTGATGGCCACTTTTTCCACATCAAACTGCCAGGCCTCACGGGTGGAGGTGGGGCGCAATCGGCCCACCACCTCGTCGGGGCGGTGGCTGGTGCCCGTGAGCATCTCTTGCACGCGCTCCTCGGTGGGCAGCACGATGGGCATATAGTCGGTCCAGTGGTTCTCCATAAAGAGCTGACGCAGAGCCGCCTCGCTCTCGGCCTCGGCATAGCGCGGTGTGGTGCGATCAAAGCGCACCGCCTGGCGCTCGGTATCGCTCAGCGGCTGGGTCAGGGCGTCGATCACCTCTTCCATTACGGGACGGCCGGTGATGGGATCGTCCCCATCAATATAGGCCCGCAGCTCCTCAGACGATTTGCCCATCACAGGCTGGGGCACAAAGACGAAACGTTGGTGGGGCATGCCCTCGGCCCAGGCCGTCTGTCGCACGGCATCATGAAAGATGTCCGTCTGCATCGACGCGGTGGGCACGCCATAGTTGACTTCCAGATCTATGCAAAGCTCGGCGACCGCCGGAGCGCAGGTGCTTCAATGCCCCACGCCAACGACGGCGGCAGCCCCCTCGTCGCGGATCCTGGCAAAAAGCTCGGGATCAGGTTGAGTATAGATGCCTCGCTTGGCGACATATCTGGCATCGATGTCAGGCCGGTTGTCACGGAACCAGGCCTGCATTTGCTGCATAAAGATGTCGCTATCGTCAAAGCGGGCATCTACCAGATAGACGATCTTGTCGCGCAGCGAGTCAAAGCGCGGTGCCATCTCGACCTGCTCGACCTCAGGCGGGTAGCCCATAGGGTTCAGGGCACGAACGGTGGCCATGATGCATCTCCTTTGCATGGTGTAGGTTCAGCTAACAGGCAGAGTATAGCCGAGGAGCGGGTGGGGGGAAAGGGAGACAGTGCGAGCCTGCTCGCTTCGCTGGCCCCTGACGGGCGCACCGATCTCGGATGCGGCGCCTAGCTCTCCCTACTCCTCGAGCTCCCGCAAGCCTGTACGCGTGATCACCTTGTAGAGTGCCTTTTCCTCCGACAGGACCAGCAGCCGGTCGCCCGCCCGGAGGATCGTGCCGCCTGAAGGGACGAGAAACTCGTTGCCCCGGGCGATGAGTAACACCAGGAGCTCGGGGGGCAGGCGCAACTCGACGATGGCTTTGCCGTCCGCCACGGTCCCCGGATCCACTTGGAGCTCGCGAAACTCGCTGCCGATGTCAGCACTGCCATTGTACTCCAAAGGATACGCGGGTCGGGGCTCCATAGGCTGATCTACGCCCAATAGCTTGGCAACCGCTGGAATGAGCGTGCCTTGTAACACTACAGACGCCAGGACCAGATGATCGACGCCATGATCCGTCTTGTGGCGCTGCGGCCGTACCTCGACGCGCTGGAGATCCAAGAGCCACCCTGGGGGCGCGGACAAGTTGCTTGCCCCCCGCTTGTACCCATGCTCTATCGCTGCTAGAATCAGCCATCATGCAAAGCAGCAGCGAATCCACCGAGATCTATCGGATTCTGATTGCCGTTGGTGAGCCCGCCCACCTCACCGTGCTACTGGCACTGTCGGCGCCTTTGGCCCGAGCCCAGGAGGGTCGCGTCGTCCCCCTCTATGTGGGAGCGGGCGAGTCGGCACCCCCCTGGCTCAGGATCCCCGAACGATACCAGGACGTGGTCGACGATCCTGTCGTGCTCAATGATACAGAGGTGGGCGAGGCCGTGCTGGGCTATGCCCGTCGGTTGCAGCCGGACCTCTTGCTGCTGCACTGGCGCGGCCGGCCCGCGCGTGGTCGCTTCTTGTTGGGCCGCACCCTCGATCCGCTCATCGAGTATGCTCCCTGTGACGTCGCTGTCTTGCGTGTCACCGAGGCTCCAGAGGCGTTTGTGCAACGCATGGAGAGTCTCTCTCAGGTTCTGGTGCCCTCAGGTGGAGGCCCTAACGCCTCCCGTGCCCTGACGCTGGCCCTGGATCTTGCGCCTCAGACCACCGTCACCGCCCTGCGCGTGGCCAGCCCGAACATGGGGCCCACGGCCATCTCGGCGCAGTGGGGCATTCTGCGTTCTGTGCTCGAGCCTTACGAAGATAACGAGCGGGTTCAGCCTGAGGTGGTCCTGTCGACTAGCGTCGTCAATGGCATCCTTCAGGAGACCGCCAACGACTATGACATGGTGCTGATTGGGGCAACGGGCGAGAGCTTTGTCGATCGACTGGTTTTTGGGAACCTGCCTCAGGAGCTCGCGCAGCGGGTTTCGATTCCCATCCTGATCGTGCGCCGCTGCGAGAATGTGCCTGCGGCGACGTGGCGCCGGATGCGTTGGCGGCTCATCAATGTGATGACCCAGCTCACTACCGAAGAGCGCATCGGTGCTTACCGAATGGTTCGGCGCGGCGCACGCCCTGATCGCGACTATCTCGTTATGATGACCCTCTCGGCCGGGATCGCCGCTCTGGGCCTGCTCCTGAATAATGCCGCTATCATCATAGGTGCTATGCTCGTGGCCCCCATGATGGACTCGCTGGTCGGTGTGGGCATGGGAATCGTCCAGGGCGATTCCGCACTGCTGCGGCTTTCTCTCCGTACCATGCTTACAGGCACCGCCGTCGTCATCTTGGTCAGCGTGCTGATTGGCCTGCTGGCGCGCGGCGGCGCCATGACAGCACAGATGATCGCACGCATCACGCCAAACTTGCTGGACCTGGCTGTAGCGCTCATCTCGGGCGCCGTCGGGGGGTATGCCACCGCTCGCGAGGATGTGAGCAATGCACTGCCGGGCGTGGCCGTGGCTGTGGCCCTGGTTCCACCTCTGGCTACCTTTGGCCTGACAGCGGCTGCCGCTATACCAGAGGCTGCGCTGGGATCCATGCTCCTCTATCTAACCAACCTGGTGGGTGTTGTGGCCGCTGCCGCCATCATGTTTCTGTGGATGGGGTTTCGCCCCAATATCTCTGAAAGAGCCCGAGCGCAGACCTTTCGCGGGGGTCTACTGGGCACAGCCATCTTGGGCGTGATCGTGGCGGTCTTACTGGGTGTACTAACCTTTCGTGGCCTGCGCGAGGGAGCTATCCGGGGGGAGATCGATGACGTGCTGGAGCAGCACACCGCGATCCTGGGCCCAAGAGCAAGGGTGGCCGACTGGCGAGCCGAGATCGGCCAGGTGATCGAGATCAAGCTCTTTGTGGAGACGGAGGAAGAGATCACGACCGATCAGGTGGCACAGATGCAACGCGCCCTGTCTGACCGTGTTGACAGGCCCGTGGCGTTGGATGTGACCGAGATACGTGTGAGGCGTCTGGCGCCCGAGCCACCCGACGAGTCCCGGGCTCCTCCAAGAGGCCCCTGGCGACCGAATGCAAAAGGCCCCATGCCCGCAAGCATGGGGTCTCGTGTATTGTCAGCGTCAGGCTAGACGCGGGTCAGATAGTCTCCCGTGCGAGTATCGATTCGCAGCACATCGCCCTCCTGCACGAACAGAGGCGCCTGCAGCTTGAGGCCTGTTTCCAGTGTCACCTCTTTGGTCGCGCCTGTCGCCGTGTCGCCGGCATAGCCTTGTGGCGCATCGATTACGCGCAATTCGACGGTGATGGGGATCTCAATGTCCAGGGGTTTCCCCTCGTAGGACAGGATCTCGATGACAGTGCCCTCCTTGAGGTAGGGGATTACCTCCTCGAGCGTCTCTCGGGGGACCGCAGGCTGCTCATAGGTCTCGGTATCCATAAAGTGGTAGAACTGCTCGTCAGAATACAGATACTCGACGCTACGGTGCTCGAGGCGAATGTCCTCGACACGGTCGCCCGAGTTGAAATTCTGGTTGGTGATGCTGCCGGTTCGCAGGTTGCGCAGCTTGGTGCGGATGATGGCGCCCCCGCGGCCGGGCTTGTAGTGATCGTACTCGAGCACCCGATAGATCTCACCATCTTTGGTGAATGTGACACCCTTGCGTAGTTGCGTAACCGGAATCATCTGTCCTCCTCAGTCTCTTGGCGAGTTATCTGTATCTCTCCCAGTATACGAGTCCTCGGCGGCTCGACAAAACCGGCTCCGATCCATGCCGGCCTGCCTCCCTCACGATATCTTCTCTGCATCATACGCATCTATTCTGTCTGGGCACGCACCGACATCTCCCCTTCATCCATGGCCCCCTCCCCGGTACGATTATCATTTTAGGGAACCTTACACCAAATACGATTTTGGGTGAGTGAACGCGCTCCCTGGGCACGGTCGATTGCTCTCTGTGCCCATGTCCGGTAAAATGTGGGGGTGATGTAACAAGAAAGTGAGCATTCCTATGCCCCGCACCAGTCGCCCGACAGACTATTATCTGCATACCTTGCCCGGAATCGAGGGCATTGCCTGGGAAGAGGTCCAGGAGCAGGTTGACGCCGCCGAGCTGCAGGGCTTCAAGGTGGTGCCAGGGCGCAACGGCATCCTTCTATTCTCCACGCTGGCCGATCCTGCGGTTCTCACCCGCGTGCGGACCGGGGAGGACCTCTTTTGGACCATGGCTCGGGTGCCCGAGGTCCCCTGGGGCCGCGAGGGGCTGTCCATGATGTCGGATCGCCTCATGCAAGAGTTGTCCGTGAATCATGGCCTCAACCTGCTGGGCTCATTACGGCCCATGCCCTCGTCCAAGCCGGTTACCTTTCGGGTGATCTCGCGCATGGCAGGCAAGAACCAACCCTATCGACGCAAGGAGCTGGCCGATATGGTGACGCGGGTGGTCCGACACCGTACGCGGCGCCAGTGGCGGGCCGTGCGCGAGGGTGAGCAAGTCGAGTTGTGGGCCAACCTGCTGGGCCGCGAGCTGCTCCTGGGCATGCGACTCTCGGACGAGACCATGCGCCACCGGTCCTACCAGCAGGTGCACCTGCCCGCATCCTTGCGGCCCTCCATGGCCGCCGCTATGGTGCGACTCACCCAGCCCGCCCCCGATGACGTCTTCTTGGACCCCCTGTGCGGCACGGGCACCATCTTGATAGAGCGTGGCCTGTACGGCAGGCACGGTCTTCTCGTCGGCGGCGATATCGACCAGGCCGCGTTGATGGCCGCTCAGGAGAACATCGGACCGCAGCACAAGCCCCGCGAGCTGTTGCTGTGGGATGCCCAGCGCCTGCCCCTCGCCGATGGTAGCGTCGATTGCGTGGCCAGCAACCTGCCCTTTGGCAAGCAGCTCAGCCGCCCGCGCGATCTGCCGGTGCTTTACCGTGGGCTATGCGCCGAGATTGCCCGCCTGTTGAGCTCGCAAGGCAGGGCGGTTCTCCTGACCAGCGAGATTCGGCGGCTGCGTGCGGCTCTCGAGGAGCAGCAGGGCCTGGTCTTGCGCCGTACCTATTCGGTGAGCCTGTTGGGCCAGCGCGCGACAATCCAGATCGTGGAACGTTCGCCCTCATACAGCCAGGAACAAGAGGTGTGACATGAGATTCTACCAGGAGCCCGCTCGCCAGATTCCTGTCGTTCGGGATGTGGATGTCATTGTCGTAGGTGGCGGTCCCGCAGGCGTGGGGGCTGCCATTGCGGCGGCTCGCGCCGGCGCTGAGACGCTGCTGATCGAGCAGTTCGGATATCTGGGCGGCACGGCTACCGCCTCCCTCATGGCCTGCATCAACGGTTTTCGCAATCAGGTAGAGCCTGACGAGACCCAGGTGGTGCGCGGCATCGCCGAGGAGGTCGTGCTGCGCCTCAAGGAGCGAGATGGCCTGGGCAATAGCCCCTATCCCCAGCGCGAGTTTCCTACCGAGCCGGGCCAGCTCTCGTACAGCTATACCATTGACACCGAGCAGTTCAAGTATGTCCTGATGCAACTCTGCCGGGAGGCCGGCGTCGAGATGCTCCTGCACACCTACTATGCCGCCAGCATCATGCAGGATCAGCAGCTGCAGGGCATTCTCGTGGAGAACAAGTCAGGGCGTCAGGCTCTCATGGCCAAAGTCATTGTCGACGCCAGCGGCGACGGCGACGTGGCGGCCCGCTCCGGTGCGCCCTTTTGGCAGATCCGCAGCGATGAGGCCCCGCGCCTCAACGACGCCCTCATGTACCGGGTCGTTTGTGAGGGTCGCCCTGCCCAGACCATGGCCTGCGACCTGGGAGAGACCCAGGTGCTCTGGGGGCCCGGCGCGGGGCCCATCGACGCCACCGATGCTGCCGCGCTCTCGGCCGCCGAGGTGGATACGCGGCTCAGGATCTATGACGACTTGGCCCGCAAGCAGGCCCAGGACCCCAGCCTGGCGGGCGCGCGTATCGTCGAGACGCCCCCCCTCCTGGGCATCCGGCAGACACGCTTTATCGAGGGCGAATACAAGCTCACGGCGGAGGACGCTATCGAGGGCCATGCCTTTGACGATGCCATTGCCATCAGCCCCTGCCCGATCATTCACTACTATGGCTACCGGCGCTACCTGGAGCACGAGGGCTATGACATTCCCTATCGCACTCTGGTGCCCCTCCAGGTGGACAACCTGCTGGTGGCCGGGCGCTGCATCTCTAGCGAGCAAGAGCCCTACGAGTCGCATCGCGCCATGGTGCCCATGATGGCCATCGGTCAGGGCGCAGGCGCGGCAGCGGCCCTGTGCGCCGCCGAGGGCATGACGCCGCGAGCATTGGACCCCCAAGCCGTGCGCGAGCTGTTACGAGCTCAGGGCGCCTTTCTGCGATAAATCCCGAGTTGTGGCGAGACCAGGCAGGAGATGGCCCAGACAGCACGCCATGTGTGTCCTAACCATATGTACCCGCGAGCAGCTCTGTCGAGAACCATGGGTCGGTCTGCGACAAGACATCGTGAGACCGTAACCCCCGATTTGCGGTAGAGGCCAAGCTCATCTTGGCCCACCTTGCCAGAGGCCTTGCCATAGTTGTGACATGGTCACGCCCGACACAGGCCCTCCCTTGTCTATGGCTCAGCCTCGATCACCATCTCCAGTCGCAAGGCATCCTCGGGCGCACGTTCGCCGTTGACGTACACAGGCAGGCGCTGCATACCATTCTCTGGGTCCAGCATGCCGATCCAAACCCGATAGAACCCCGAATGGCCATCGCCACGCAACGCCATTCGATACGAGTCAACGATGGTCTCACCTGGCTGCCAGCTCGACGTTGGGCGAGCCGCGTCTGCCGGGACGCGCTCTTTGTGAGCGTACGTGTCTCCCGAAGGCCCGATGACCTCGGCAAAAACGAGATAATCCCCCTCCACAGGCGCCTCTGCCTCCCAAAAGAGAGTGAGCTCGATCACGCCCAAGGGATGGATCACCGGTGGCCCCATATCAAAGCCCAGCAGGCGAATGGCCTCGCCCAAGCGGGCCTCCTGTCTGCGGCGAATCTCGACCGGCTCGACCGCCGTGGGCTGATCGGCGGCACACCCGACAACAAAGAACAAGGGTATCACGACACTCAACACGAACCAGGGCAATATGTGACCAGCTATTCTGCGGCCCGCGATCCTGCGGCCCGCAACTGTGCGGTCTGGCACCTTACTCGTCTCCTCCTCCCACTTGCGTCCCTCTCTTCCACAGCACCACCCCGGCAGCAACCAGCGCGCCTCCGGCAATGGCGAGGCCGATCACCAGTTGCATGTTAATCGGCGCCCCCACCGTTTCCTGAATGATAACATGCAGGCCGGCCACACCCAGTAGAATGAACCCCACAAAGAACAGCCCCAGCGCGATCATTGCCTCGCTCACGACCTTCTCCTCTCTTGTTCCACGGCCAATCTATCCTATGCCTCGCCCAAGCGAGGTGCCAGCTGCGTGGCCCAGTTCTGGATCGCTTGCCAGTTGCGATGGTCGCCCTCGGGAGCGCGCATCAGCTTGAGCATGCCTCGTAACAGGATCGAGAGCTTATCATAGTCCAGCTTTCCGGCAAAGATCGCCGTATCCACCAGTTGCAGCCCCTCCGCCTGCGTCGCTATGTAGGCTCGGAGTGTCTCCAATTGCTCCGGCTTGGCGTCGTCGCACGCCGACAGACAGACGGCAAAGAGCGCGACGGGCATCTCTGCCAGCTCTCGGCGATATGTTGATAGCCAGTTGGTCGCGGCGGGTAACCACCGACCTGCCCGCACCGCGCTCCCCAATACCACCGCGTCATAATCGCTCGCCGCTCCCGCGTCCTGCGCGCGCGTAACCGTTGGCTCCAGGCCCTGGGCGGCCAGTGCGTCGGCCACCGCCTGGGCGACCTCTTGGGTAGATCCGGCCCCCGTTGCGTAGGTTATCAGTACCCGCTTGCCCATGTCGCTTTCTCCTAATGCCTCTCACTCCACGCAGATTCCGTCCATGGCTCTGTCCCGAAAGACGGGTCTGCGCCCCAGCTCGGTGATCTCACCGTCGGTGCGCACGTGCAGCTCCACCTCATAGGTCCAGTGCGGGCCGCACTCGAACAAATAGAGATCGAACAACGTCAGCCGATAGCCATTGGCCACCTCTGTCACGTGAGTGTCCGCAATCAGATTGCCCTCATAGGCGTAGTTGGGCTGACGCACCAGCCCGTAGCGCGCCTCCAGCCCGGTAGCGGCCATGGCATAGCTCAGGGCAGCCTCGGGCGACTCGATGGGTGCATAGGTGTCGCGCATGACCTCGGCGTTGGGGATGAGGACAAACGCTCCATCACTATAGATCACATAGCGCATATATATCGGCGTCGTTCCCTTGTGCTTGTAGACATAATTCTGCGACGACTCTAGGGGCCCCTGGCTGTGGGAAGAGTCCTCCTCGTGCCAGTCGGGGTAGATCTCGCACAGGGCGATGGGGTAATCCGGCTCGAGCCCGCCCAACAGGTCCGGGGCGAGCCGCATTGCATCACAGCCCATCAGGCCAAACGGGCTCTCGGGCGAGCATCGCCTTGATCCTTCCGAGTCGCCCGGACAGCCCGCCGCCTCAAAGGGGGCATGATCCACGGTCAGGGTAGGCTGTGGGTAGTTATCAAAGCGCGGCCCGACCCTGCAGGCGGCCAGTAGGGCTACAGCCAGGAGCAGTATCGGTGCTCGCCGGACCATGCCATTCTCCTCTCGAATCGCTCGATCGCCTCGGCCGTATTGTACCATGATCCGCGCGCCATGCACCATAGGCCAAGGTCGGCGCAACGGCCGCACTCTGGCCTTTGGTCGCGCTAGCGATTGACACTGGAGTATAGAATCATGCACAATGCGCAGCAAGAGTGCAGGCCCATCCAATGGTACTACACAGGGAGTCGTCGTGGCCAGCCTGCCCAATCGCCGTCTCACATGCCGTCAAGGAGGATGATCATGGTCTACCGGCGCGTCCTTACGATGGGAGTTCGCTGCATGCTTGCGATCGCGGTGCTCTTGGGGGCGCTGGGAATGGGCGCGCCAGCGTGGGCCGAGCCGCCCGCCGGATGGACGGTCGACGCCTTTGATCCGTTCCCCGACAGCCACGTGGTATCCATTGCGGTGCAACCCGATGGCAAGATCCTGATCGGCGGCTTTTTTGGGATGGTGGGCGATCTGCCGCGCCCCCATATCGCCCGGCTCAATCCCGATGGGTCCCTGGATGATGTCTTTGCTCCTCCCATCATCGGCCCGTCCGTGCACGCCATTGCTCTCGATGGCGACGGAAAGATCGTCGTGGCAGGAGATCTGTATGCCCTGGATCACATCGGGCGCCTGCATCCCGATGGCACCCTGGACGAGGCCTTTACGCCCGAGTCCAATGGCTGGATCTATGCCCTGGCGATCCAGCCCGACGGCAGGATTCTGGTCGGCGGCAACTTTTCCACCATTGCGGGTGGGTCGCGCAGCTATGTGGCCCGCCTGCACCCCGACGGCACGCTGGACGAGTCGTTCGATGTTCTGCTGGACGCTCCCTTTGTATATGCGCTGGCGGTCCAGCCCGACGGCAAGATTCTGATGGGCGGTACGTTCCAGACGGTGAACGACGTCGAGCAGCCCCACTTGGCACGCTTGCATCCCGACGGCACCCTGGACGAGACCTTTGCGGTAACCGTCGATGACACAGTTCACGCAATCGCGCTGCAGGCCGCGGGCCACATCCTACTTGGCGGCGCCTTTGCCAACGTCAACGGCCAACCCCGGCCGAGGTTTGCGCGGCTCATGCCCGAGGGGACGCTCGACGACCTCGCCCCGGGTCTTGCCCCAAGTAGTGGTCCCGTATACAGCATCGCCAGCGATGCCGACGGCCGCATCATGCTGGGTGGGCTGTTCTCCTGGTTGCCACAGGGGGCCACGGACCACCTGGCCAACCTCGCTATCATCGATACCAACGGTGATCTGGTCGCCGATCCCATCCTGCATGTCAACGGTCCCGTGTCTGCCCTGGCGTTGCAGGCCGATGGAGCGCTGCTGGTGGGCGGGCAGTTCTCCGAGATGGGCCGCATCGAGGACCGCTGGTGCATGGCGCGCCTTTCCAACCCTACGCCCGCCGCGCAGACCCTGACCTATTACGAGTCGTCGCGGCTCGCCACATGGCACCGTTCCGGCTCAAGCCCCGGGGTGTGGCGCACCACGCTCGAGGTCTCTACCGACGGCGTCAACTATGCGCTTTTGGCCGAGGGGACGCGCATCAAGACCGGCTGGGAATGGGAGGAGCTTTACCTCACGCCCGGTCGCGACCTCTGGCTGCGGGCCCGTGGCTACTATACCACGGGAGGTCACAACGCCTCGGCCTCTATCGTCGAGGAGATTACGACGCTACATCTAGAGTGGGACCCCATGTTCCGCTACGTGCCCATCGCCATGCGATAGGTACCCGTTTCCATTTGCACTGGCGCGAGAACGCGCTACAATAGCTGCACAATCAAATAGTCCGGTCGTGGTGCCCTGCAGGCCCGGATGCCCAGGGCGAAGAGCGAAGCCGGTGCAAGTCCGGCGCTGTCCCGCAACTGTGAGCGATCCCGTATCGCAAGCCAGGTCGACCGCCACGTACCGTACGCGCCCTGCAGCCAGACCTTCGAGCGAAGGGTCGGCGCGTTCCTTGCCAGCTACCGCCCCGATAGGGGGCTGTGCCGCAGTACACGCCGAGCCCGAGCCGGCGTGTTTCTTGTTGCTCCGCGTACGAGCGCGTGCCCAGGCCGAGCTTGCCCATAAAAAGGAGCACGCCCCATGCCCCAACTGCCGTCATCCGCCCCCAAGCTCAACAAGGTACGTATACTCGGTATACTATTTGGCGCGCTCCTGCTCATGAGCGCCCTGGGCGTCGCTTGTGCTCGGGCAACCCCGGCAGAAGCAGAGGCTTCAGCCCATTTGGTGGTCCAGTTTGCCGATGACGCCGCCCAGGTGCGCCCCGTCTCCTGGTCTGGCGAGCTGACTCGCGTGCAGGCGCTGGAGTTGGCGGGCTATGACGTGGTGTCCGATGCCGAAGGCGAAGCGATCTGCAGCATCCAGGGACAGGGCTGTCCGGCCAACGATTGCTTCTGTGCCGACAATCTTTGGGCCCAGGGGCAGTGGGACGGTGACGACTGGAACACCGACGCCTGGCCTCCTCCTGCCGTGGCCGAGGGCGACGTGCTGGCCTTTCGCCTGGGCGCGCAGCCCGACTATTCCGATTGGGGCCTCTCGGGGCATCTCCTGGACGCGCCCAGCTATGTGGCAGCGTCCGAGGCCCTGGCGTGGCTCCGGACCCAACAGGGCGACGACGGCGGCTATGATGATGGGTTCGATCCCATAGGCGCCTCCGTTCGCTCTCTTCTTGCTCTGGGCGCTGCCGGCCATGATCCGCACGCCTGGGGAGACCCAAGCCTGAGCCACTACCTGTTCGACAGCGAGGCCGAGCGCACTCGCGCCTATGCGCAAGGGTCTGCGGCCGCAGCCGGCAAGCTGGCCATCGCCGCTCAGTGGGCTGGTTTGAACCCGATGGATCTGGCCGGGCTCGATCTGGCCAACGAGATTGAGGCCTCTTTCGATCCCGACATGGGCGCCTATGGAGGCGGCAGCGGCGATACGGCCTGGGCCGTGCTGGGCCTCTATGCCATGGAACAGCCAATTCCGGCGGGTGTGGTCGCCTTTTTCCAAGATGCCCAACTCGACGACGGGGGCTGGTCATGGAATGAGCTGCAGAGTGAGAGCGAGATCCAGCACACGGCGATTGTCATCCAGTCGCTGCTGGCCGCAGGGGCGCCACCTGACGGCACCGTCGTATCGAGAGCCCTGACTCTGGTGCATGACGCGGTCAACCCCGATGGCGGTTATCCCTATCAACCCTCTGGCGACAGCGATCTGGGGACTACGGCAGCCGTGGTCCAGGCCCTTCTGAGCGTTGGCCACAAGACCAACAATGGGGAGGCGCTGGATGCCGCGCACGCCTATTTGCTGAGCATGCAGCAAGAAGACGGCAGTCTTGAGGCGTGGTCGCCCCTGTATGCCACCCAGGAAGTCATCCCGGCCCTTATGGGGCGCACCTTTGGGCCACTGCCTCAGGGGGACTAGCCATGGCACGCCACCCTCTCTGGTTCCTGGTGCTCGTCGTTGCGGCGTTGTTGCTGCTTGGGCCCTGGCAGCTCGCCAGAGCCGAGTCTCCGATCCAGGTCGGCGTCGTCCTTCAGGAGGGCGAGGACCGGGTAGATACCTACTGCGCCACCATCACGGTCCCCAATCCCTCCGGATATGATGCGCTGGTCGCCACGGGGGTGCCGATCGTGGCGGCGATATCCCCGCAGGGCGTCGGCGTGTGCCAGATCGGAGATAGGGGCTGCCCCGCCGGCAACTGCTTCTGTCAGTGCCAGGGCGCCGTGTGCAACTATTGGGCTTACTCGTACCTGAGCGATGGCGACTGGCTGACCTCCAGCGTGGGCGCCGGGGCGCGACGCGTGGGCCACGGCGATGTAGAGGGCTGGCGCTGGGGCCCGGGCAATCCACCTCAGCTCTACACGTTTGAGCAGATCTGCAAAGAGTCAGCGGTGCCGGAACCGGGGGCTCCGAGAACCGATCGGATGCGCGGCGATCGCCAGCTATCGCTGCTGCTCCCCGTAGCCATCACCCTGGGCGCGGTGGCCATCGCCATCGCCATCAGCCACAGCAAGCGATCGTCGTAGCGCAGAGGGGCCGGACTCTGCGCTAGCGAAAGGTCGCGTCAGCAGGCATCCCCGGCTTCAAAAGGCCGTCGACATTGTCCAGGACGATCTTGACGGCAAACACCATATTGACTCGCTCCTCACGCGTCTCAACATTGCCGGGCGCGAACTCGGCCCGCGACGCGATCTGTGAAACACGCCCATAAAAGACGTCGTGATAGGCGTCTACCGTTACTTCGATCTCCTGATTCAGCCTCACCCGTCCCAAATCGGGCTGTGGCACATACACGGTCAGCGTCAGCTTCTCGAGATCCGCCAGGACCATCAAGGGCGCCCCCGGCGAGGCAAGCTCACCCACGCTCACCATGGAGCGCAGGACCTCGCCCTGGATCGGCGCTCGCAATGACAACATATCAAGCTGGACCTCTACCGTGCGCACCTGAGATTCGGCATTCTGCAGGCTGGCTTGTGCCCGCAGCACATCGGACTCTCGCATGACCAGCTCCTCGGAACGAGCACCTTCCTGCAGCATGTCAAGGGCCGCTTGCGACTGATCGCGCTGCGCCACCGCTGCATCGATCTGGGCCTGAGCCATTTCGATATCAGCCTCCACGATCGTCAGCGCAGCGCGGGCGCCCACGGTCTGTGCTTGGGCAATCTCAATACGGGCTCGAGCGGCGTCCACACCCGCCGCAGCAGCACTGGTCTGCGCCGCCAGACTCGCCAGGTCCTCCTCTCGCAGGCCATCGCGCACTTGCCATAGCTCTACCTCGGCGATGATCACGATCTCCTCAGCCGCCTGTACGCGCGCATTCTCCAGATCGCAAAGGCCCATATCCACGGCTCGTGGTTGGCCACACGCCGCATCGCGGACGTTCTGCCGGCCCCAAAGCTCGTTCTTGGCTCTTTCGAGATTATGCTGAGCGATGGCGATCTCCTCAGGCGTAGCGCCCGCCTCGCCTTTGGATTGGGCGGCCCGCGCCACGGCCAGCTCTGCTTCGGCGCCACGCACACCCGCCCGGGCCGACGCTGTTTGGCCCTCGGCGGCAGCTACATCCGCTGCGACAGCCTCACGACGCCCTTCTGCCACCGCCAACTGGCTCTCCGCCAGAGCGACATTGGCCTCGGCAGCGGCGACGGCGCCCATTGCCGAGTCAATCTCGCCCCCACGAGCGCCCGCCTCGGCCAGATCCAGTTGTGCCTGGGCAGCGTTCAGGACGCCCGTCGCCTCAAGAACGGCGGCTTGGGCCTGCTCGTGCCGCTCTCGCATTAGGCGATCATCCAGAGCGATCAGCAGCGCCCCCTCATCGACCGTCTCGCCCTCTTCCGCCGTGACCTCGACGATGCGCCCGCCCACCTCTGCTGCCAGTATCACCTCGGTGGCCTCGATGGTGCCCGAGAGCACCATACGTCTATTCTGCGTTGGGCGTTGCTCTCCCTCAACCCTCTCTCCGCAGCTCAACGCTGTGCCCAATATGATCAGGGCTACCAGAAGAGCTAATAGCTGCTTTTTGATTCTCATACAAGCTCCTCGTCGCCATTTCTCTGCACGCTGGCGATGAACACATCCTCCAGCGATGGTGTAATTTCTTCCAGCCCAAGGATCTGTATGCTCTCCTGCGCTAGGGTTGCCTCGATCTGATCGCGAGCTGTCTGGGGCTCTTGGGCTACGATATGGATCTGTGCCCCATACA